>JBKQOZ010000064.1:0-76199 GCA_052326345.1 Steroidobacteraceae bacterium
CTGGCGCACCGTTTGGGGCTCGTCAGCCGCAGCGTTCGCGTCTCGGAGGCGCAGCTGCGCGGCGCGGACGAAATATGGCTGGCGTTTTCCACGCGCGGCCTGCTGCCGGTGACCAGGCTCGACGGCAGGGCCGTTGGCGGCGGCACGCCCGGTCCGCTGTTCAAGCGCATGTATGCCGCTTTCCTCGACTACACTCGCGAGCTCGCCGGCTCGCCGCCGCTTTGAGCGGCACGACGCTGCAGAGTTTTCCAAGCGAGTTCCCCATCAAGGTGATGGGCCGCCGGGGCAGCGATCTGCGCGCGCTCACGCAGGCGATCATCGAGCGGCACGCGGGGCCCGTGCTCGAATCGAGCGTGCGGGTGCGCACCAGCGCGGACGGCAATTTCCTGGCGGTGACATACATGGTGCTCGCGAGCAGCCGCGAGCAGCTCGACGCCATCTACCGCGAGCTCACGGCCTGCAAATCGGTGCTGATGGCGCTGTGAGCGAATCCCAGTCGGCCAAGCAGATGGGGCAGGAGTCCCGTGGCCGCCGAACCGACGTCGCAGCCGCCGCACAGGTCCGCGAGCCGAGTGACCGCAAGACCGGGGTAGCCGCACACGTTGATTCGCTCGAATGCCTCGAGGTCCGTCGACACATTGAGCGCCAGCCCGTGATAGCTGGCCCCGCGGCGAATGCGCAATCCGATGCTCGCGAGTTTGGCGCCGCCGACGTACACCCCGGGAGCCTGGCGCGATCCGTGCGCCGCGATGCCGAGCTCGGCTGCGTAGGCGATGACGGCATTCTCGAGCGCCACGACCAGCTGCCGCACTCCGAGCGCGCGGCGGCGCAGGTCGATGAGCGGATAGACCACGAGCTGACCCGGCCCGTGATAGGTCACCTGGCCGCCGCGATCGATTTGCACCACCGGAATGGCGCCGGCCGACTTTACGTGTTCGCGGCTCGCGTTGAGGCCCAAGGTGAATACCGGGGGGTGCTCGAGAAACCAGATTTCATCGCGCGTCGAGGCATCGCGCTCGTCGGTGAAGCGCTGCATCGCGCGCCAGGTGGACTCGTAGGGTACCAGCCCGAGATACCGAATCAGCGGCATATCGCTCATCGACCGACGTGGCGGGCGAGGGCCTGCTCGGCGCGATAGCTCGAACGCACCAGGGGGCCGGACACGCATTCCAGGAATCCCCGCTCGAGTGCCCAGTCGCGATACTGCGCAAATTGATCGGGGCTCACGAAGCGCTCGATGTTCAAGTGGTTCGGTGTCGGCCGCAGATACTGCCCCAAAGTCAGGATATCGACCGACGCCGCCCGCAGATCCTCCATGGTCGCGAGAATTTCGGCGCCCGTTTCGCCCAGACCCAGCATCAGGCTCGTCTTGGTGAGCACGGCCGGCCGATGCATCTTGGCGTGCTCCAGTACATCGAGGGTCTGCCGATAGCCGGCGCGCGGGTCCCTCACCTTAAGGGTGAGGCGCTCGACGGTCTCCACATTTTGCGCGAACACGTCAAGCCCCGAGTCCATGACCGTGCGCACGTCTTGCAGGACGCCCGCGAAATCCGGGGTCAGCGCCTCGACGGCGGTGCCCGGATTGTGCCGCTTGATGGCGCGAATCGCCGCCGCGTAGTGCGCGGCTCCACCGTCGGGCAAGTCGTCCCGGTCAACCGAGGTGAGCACCACGTATTTGAGACCCATCAACCCCACGGAGCGCGCAACGTTTTCCGGCTCCTCCGTGTCCAGCCACCCGCGCGGATTGCCGGTATCCACCGCGCAGAACCGGCAGGCGCGGGTGCACACGGCACCCATCAGCATGATCGTCGCCGTCCCCGCGTTCCAGCACTCACCGATATTCGGGCATTTGGCCTCCTCGCAGACGGTGCTCAGCCTGTGTTCGCGAACGATGCTTTTGACCGCCACGAAGGACGCGCCGGCGGCCAGCGGCGCGCGCAGCCACGGGGGTTTGCGGCCCGGGTCGCCCGGCGGCGCGGTCGCAGGCCGCTTGATGCCGTCCTTGATCGCCGTAAACCCTTGAGGGGTCGTATATTTTTCCCCACTCCGGGCCGGCTTAGGTTGCTTAAGGATGGGAATGCCTTTGAATTCCGACATGGCGCAATTGTACTCCAGCCCTAAATAGGGGCTCGGGCTACTCGGCATTCAGGGCCTTTAGCCGCTCCACGGTACCGACGTCCTCCCACAGTCCCGGATACAGTTCGGCCGAACAGCGCCGCGCCGCCATCGCGCGCAGCAGCAGCGGCTTCAAGGGCGACACCCCGTCCACGCAGTTCGCGAAAAACGGCTTGCGGTACACGGCAATACCGGAAAAAGTGTACCGCGAGGCCGCCCTCGGCAATGCGAGCCCCTGCTCAAGGCCAAAATCCCCGTCCGGGTGTTGCGGCGGATTGGGCACCAGAATCAGGTGCGCGTCCCGATCGTGCGCCACGACGGCCTGCGCGAAAGGATAGTCCGTGAAGATATCTCCGTTCACGACCAGAAACGCACCGGGACCCAAGTGAGGCAAGGCGCGGAAAATCCCCCCCGCCGTCTCGAGCGCGCGCGGCGCCTCCTCGCTGTAGGTAATCGTCACCCCATAGCGCGAGCCGTCGCCGAGGAAGCCGCTGATCATCGCTCCCAGCCAGGCGAGATTGACCACGATTCGCTCGATGCCTGCTTGCGCCAATCGCTCGACATGATGCTCGATCAGCGGCTTGCCGCGCACTTGGAGCATGGGCTTCGGTATATGGTCGGTCAGGGGCCGCATCCGCTCGCCGCGCCCGGCGGCCAGGATCATCGCGGTGCGCGGCCGTTCGGGCGTCGCCGCGTTCATTGCGCGCCGGCGCGCGCCTGCGCGGCGTAAAAGGCGGGCTCGATGCGAGCAATGTAGTCCGCGAACTGCGCGGTCTCAGGGTAGGCCGCCGCCGCCGTTTGGGCGTAGGCGAGCACGCGCGGCAAGTCCTTCAGGTAGCCGGACTTGCCGTCGCGATAGTACAGGCGCGCGAAGATGCCGAGCACCTTGAGGTGGCGCTGCAGGCCCATCAGGTCGAACCAGCGAATGAACTTGCGCTCATCGGCGTCCACGGCAAACCCGGCGCCGAGCAGCTGCTCGCGATACTTGAGCGCCCAATCGATGACGCGCTTGGCGGGCCACGCGATGTAGCAATCCTTGAGGAGCGAAACCAGGTCATAGGTGACGGCGCCGCGCACCGCATCCTGGAAATCGAGAATTCCCGGATTGGCGGTCTCGCTCACCAAAAGGTTCCGCGAATGATAATCCCGATGCACAAACGTCGCCGGCTGCGCCGCGGCCGACTGCACCAGAACCTCGAACAGACCATCGAGCATGGCGCGCGCCGCCGCGTCCACCCTCACTCCGAGGTGGCGGCTCAAGAACCATTCGGGCATCAGCTCCATTTCACGCAGCAGCAAGGTGCGATCGTAGGTCGCCAGCGCACGCGCGGCTGGGGCGCCCGCGGTCTGTATCCTGAGCAGCGCGGCCAGCGCATCGGCGTAGAGTCGGTCGACTTCATGCTCCGCCGCCAGCGCATCCAGGTACTGCCGTGTGCCCAGATCCGACAACAGCAGCAAGCCTTGACGCATGTCCTGCGCCAAGACCAGCGGCACGTTCAATCCAATCGTCGCCAGCGCGCGCGCGACCCCGACGAAGGGCGCGAGCTGCTCTTTGTCGGGGGGGGCATCCATCACAATATACGTGTCGCTGCCGCGGGTGAGGCGGAAATAGCGGCGAAAACTCGCATCGCCCGAGGCCGGCTCGATCCGGCCGCCGGAGAATCCCAAGTCGTCCACGACCCAGCGAGTCAGCAGCTCGAGGCGGGAATCGCTTGCATCCGGTACACCCATGCTTGACCATTCGTACGCCGCAAACGCGGCGGTTGAAGTATACCGATTAAGGCGATTCACTTTGCCCATGGCTTTTCATGTTCGAGTCGCATTGGCCGTTTTTTCCTGCCTCCTGGCAAATTCAATGGTTCGAGCCGGCGATATGTGCCCTGCGCCGCCCAAGCACAAGAAGGCGCCGGCAACCCCGATCCCCGAGGGCGATCATCGCATTCGCTTCGACAGCGACGCCGCATCGTTCAACGCCGACGGCATCGCGGTGCTGACCGGCCACGTGCAGGTTCATCAGGATCAGCGAAGCGTCACCGCCGACTCGGTCACCTACGATCAAAAGACCGGCAAGGTGACGGTCACGGGCGCCGTGGACTTCGAGGATCCGAAGATCGGGATCCTCAGCGACAAAGGCAGCTACGATGCCTTGGGAGGCGCGGACTTCAGCGAGGCCAACTTCAGAATCTTCGACCGTAACGGCCGCGGCTTCGCCAAGGAAATGGCGGTGCATCCGGACGGCAAAGTCGATCTGCTGAAGGTGCGCTATACCACCTGCCCCGTCGGCAACCAGGATTGGATGCTGCAGGCCTCCTCGATCGATCTGGACACCAACGAGCAGGAGGGAACCGCACGCGGCGTGGTCATGCGCTTCAAGGACGTGCCCATCCTCTACACGCCGTTCATATCCTTTCCGCTGGGCGATGAGCGCAAGAGCGGCGTGCTGTTCCCGAGCTTCGGGCATTCCACCAACAACGGCTGGCAGCTGGAAGTGCCGTACTACTTCAATCTGGCGCCAAATTACGATCTGACTCTGACCCCGGGCTTCTTGTCGGCGCGCGGAGTGCAGCTCGGCGGCGAATTTCGCTTCCTGACCGCGAGTTCACACGGTCAGATAGAGGAGAACTTCCTGCCGGACGACAAGATCGAGCACGATAACCGCGCCTACCTTCACATCACCGATGTCACCAACCTCGCTCCAGGTTTGCGCTTCGATACCGACATCGCCAGCGTCAGCGACAGCAGTTACTTCGAGGATTTCGCGGTGGGCGCGGAGCAGACCAGCGTCACCTTTCTCGAACGGCGTGCCGAGCTCCTTTACTACGACGATGCCTGGCGCATCCGCGCGCAGCTGCAGAACTTCCAGACCATCGACACTGCGCTCGACGCCGGCGACAGGCCGTATTCGCGCGTGCCGCGCATCGAAGCGTACGGCCTGTGGCCGCTGTTCGACACCCGCTTCGTGCTGGCGCTCGACAGCGAGGCAACCAATTTCCTGCGCGAAGTCGGCCCCGCCGGCGTGCGTCTCGATTTGTCTCCGGAGCTGCGCTGGTTGAGCCGCGGTCCTGGGTACTTCTTCGAACCCACCGTCGGCTACCACTTCATCCAGTACGATTTGCAAAATGCCGCCGTCGGCAATCCGAGTTCGCCCACCCTGACCGTACCCTACGCCCGCCTCGACACCGGACTGATCTTCGAGCGCGACGCCGGGTCCGCGGGGCAGCGCACCCAGACACTGGAGCCGCGCATGGTCTACAGCTGGGTCCCGTACCGCAATCAAAATGAACTGCCGGTCTTCGACACCGGGCAGCCGGACATGAACTTAGTCGAGCTGTTTCGCACCAACCGATACGTCGGCGGTGACCGCATCGGCGACGCCAATCAGGTGGCGTTCGGCTTGACCACGCGGTTGTTCAACGAGTCGAGCGGGGCCCAGTACCTGTCGGCGACCATCGGCCAGATTCGCTCCTTCATCGTCCCGCGGGTCTACTTGCCGGACGAATCGACGCAGACCCTGCCCGGGCAGACGCTCACCACCCTGCCCGGACAGCAGTCGCAGGTCATCTTGCCGGGGCAGAATCTGCCGACGCTGCCCGGGCAGACGCTCTCGACCGCGCCCGGACAGACCCCCCCGACCTACCTTGACTCGGACCTCGTCAGCGAGGTGTCGGTGACGGCGTACAAGAACTGGACCGTCAACCTTGACTACCAGTGGGATCCGAATACCTCGCAGAGCGACAAGACAGAGGTGCTGGTCCAGTACCGTCCCGACCCGTCCAAGGTGGTGAACCTCGGCTATCGCTACCAGCAGGACATCCTGAAGCAATACGACGGCTCCTTTGCCTGGCCGATTGCCGGCCACTGGAACACGGTCGGGCGCTGGGTTTACTCGATCCAGGACCGGCAGACCATCGAGCAATTGGCCGGGTTCGAGTACAAAAGCTGCTGCTGGCGGATTCAGGTGGTGCAGCGCCGCTATCTCACCAACCACACGGGGGGACTGAACACCTCGATTGCATTACAATTGGAACTGACGGGCTTGAGTTCGGTCGGAAAGCCTGCCGGTACTCTTCTGTCGAGGGAGATCAGCGGCTATTCGACGCGCGACCCCAATGCCGAGTAGCCGACCCCTTTATGACCCGATTTTCTGCGAAGTAAGCGACCTATGTATAAATTAGCGGCAGTTTGCTGCCTCCTGATCATGATGAGCCTGGCCGCGCCGGCGGTCCGGGCGCAGACCCGGGATATCGGCGTTCACGGCGAACTGCTCGACCGCATAGCGGCCATCGTCAACGACGGCTTGGTGTTGAGAAGCGAATTGGACGAGCAGATGGACTCGGTCACGAAGCGGCTGAAGGAGCAGAAGGTGGAGTTGCCGCCTGAAAGCGTGCTGCGGCAGCAGGTGCTCGACCGATTGATTTTGCAGGAAATTCAGTCGCAGCGCGCGAAGCGTGTCGGTCTGACCATCTCGGATGAGCAGCTGAACGGTGCGCTGCAAGAGATCGCGCAGCGCAACAAGATCCCGTTCGATCAATTGCCCACCGCGCTCGCCGCCCAGGGCGTCGACTACAAGCAGTATCGTGAATCCATGCGCAAGGAACTCACTTTGAGCACCTTGCGGCAGCGCGACGTGATCGCCCACATCAACGTGACTCCGCACGAGCTCGAACAATACCTCGAGCGCCAGCAATCCGCGGCCGCCAACGACGAGTTCAACGTATCGCATATTCTTCTGTCTTTGCCCGCGGCGGCCACCCCGCAGCAGCTCGAGGAAATCGATCACAAAGCCCAGAGCATCGCCGCCCGGGCCGCGAAGGGCGAGGATTTCGGCGAGCTGGCGATTGCCAATTCGAACAGCCAGACGGCGCTCGACGGCGGGCAGTTGGGGTGGCGAAAAGGCAATCAATTGCCGCAGTTCATCCTCGAACTCGTCACCAAGATGAAGCCCGGGGACGTGAGCCAACCGGTGCGTACGCCGAGCGGCTTTCACATCGTGAAGCTCAATGAGCGCCGCGGCGGGGAGACGCAGGTCATCGTCAACCAAGTGCACGTGCGGCACATATTGATGAAGCCGAATGAGCTGGACGACGATGCCACCGTACGCGAGAAGCTGGCCAAGCTGCGCGAGCGCATCTTGAAGGGCGAGGATTTTGCGGGCATCGCGTCGACGGCTTCCGAGGATCCGGGCTCGGCGCCGGACGGCGGCGACCTGGGATGGAGCGGTCCGGGAACCTTCGTGCCGGAATTCGACAAGTCGATCGCCGACCTCAAAGTGAACGAGATCAGCGAGCCCTTCAAAACCCGGTACGGCTGGCACATCGTGCAAATGCTGGGCACGCGCACCTACGACAGCACTGACGACGTGCGCCGGCAGAAGGCGTTTGCCGCGATCCGCGAAAGCAAGGCGGACGAGGAAACCGAGCTTTGGCTGCGCCGTTTGCGCGACGAAGCCTTCGTCGAAATCAAGATGTAGTGTACGTACCGCGAATCGTCATCACTTCGGGTGAGCCGGCCGGAATAGGGCCGGACGCCTGCGTCATGCTGGCCCAGGACGATTGGCGGGCCGACCTCGTGGTGGCGGCGGATGCCGCCCTGCTGGCGCAGACCGCGGCGGCACTCGGCCTGCCGCTCACGATCGAGAAGTATGAGCCCTCGAGGCCCATCGCGGCGCATCGGGCCGGGGTTCTGCGGGTGATGCACATACCGACTGCGCAGCCGGTGGCGGCGGGGGAACTGGATCCGCGCAATGCGGCCTACGTGATCGAGATGCTCGATCGCGCCTGCGACGGCTGCATGAATGGCGAATTCGCCGCGATGGTGACGGCGCCAGTGCAGAAAAGCACGCTCATGGACGCCGGCTTTGCATTCACCGGGCATACCGAGTATCTGGCGGCCAGGAGCCGGGCGGCGCTGCCGGTCATGATGCTGCAGACCACCGGACTGCGTGTCGCGCTGGTGACCACTCACATGGCGCTGGCCGACGTGCCGCGCGCAATCACCGCGGAGCGCCTGCGGGCGACGCTGCGCATCGTGCACACGGACCTGGAGCGTCATTTTGGCTTCAGTCCGCCGCGCATTGCCGTGCTGGGCTTGAATCCGCACGCCGGGGAATCCGGCCACATGGGTCGAGAGGAAATCGATGTGATCGATCCGGTGATACGGCAATTGCAAAGCGAGGGCTTGAGCCTTCGCGGCCCGGTGCCGGCCGACACGGCATTTACGCCGAAGTTCCTGGCGACCGTGGATGTGGTGGTGGCCATGTACCACGACCAGGGGCTGCCGGTGATCAAACACTTGGGATTCGGCAATGCGGTGAACGTGACGCTCGGTTTGCCAATATTGCGCACCAGCGTCGATCACGGCACTGCCCTGTCTTTGGCGCGCACCGGCTCGGCAGACGCCGGGAGCCTGCGGGCCGCCTTGGCGCTGGCGATCGACCTGGCGGGCGCAAGCACAGGCCATGGCGGTTCGTAAGCGCTTCGGCCAGCACTTCCTGCACGATCCGGGCGTCATCCGCCGAATCATCGACGCCGTTGCGCCGGCGAGCAGCGAGCGCATCGTAGAGGTCGGCCCCGGACGCGGTGCGCTCACATGGGCGCTGCTCGAGCGCGCCAAGGACCTGGACGTCATTGAAATCGACCGCGACCTTGCCCGATCCCTGCAAGCAGATTCCCGTGGAGCGGAGCATTTGCGCGTGCACGTCGGCGACGTGCTCGACACCGACTTCGTGCGCCTGCGCGCCGACGGCCCGCCGCTGCGCATCGTCGGAAACCTGCCTTACAATATTTCCACGCCACTGCTGTTTCACCTGCTGAGTCAGCGAGCGGCGATTTCCGACATGCATTTCATGCTGCAGAAAGAGGTCGTCGACCGGATGGCGGCGCAGCCAGGGGCAAAGGACTACGGGCGCCTGACCGTCATGCTCGCCGCCTACGCAGAGGTGCAAGACCTGTTCGAAGTGGGTCCAGGAGCCTTCCAGCCGCGCCCGAAGGTATGGTCCGCCATCGTGCGCTTGCGGCCGAGCGCGCAGCCGCGCTTCGATATCGGCAGCGACGGCGCGCTCAAGGCCCTGGTGAGCGCCGCATTCTCACACCGGCGCAAGACGCTGCGCAACGGCTTGAAGGGCCTGCTGACCGGCGAGGACATCGAGAGTTGCGGCATCGATCCGCAACGGCGGCCCGAAACGCTCTCGCCTGCGCAATTCGGCCTGCTCGCCGCCCGCTACTGCCGGCTGCGCGACGCTGCGGGCGGACAAAGCGCTTGATCGCCGCGCACTCGGCTATACTTGAAATCGTATGCCCGGCTACCAAAAAGTACTGGTACTGTTGGATCTGTCGGACGACAGTGAGCGGGTATTCATCGCCGGTCGAGATCTGGCGGCGTACTCCAGCGCCTCGATGGTCGCCTTGCATGTGGTGGAAATCGTGCCGGTCGAGACCATGGGGGAATCGTTGATGCCGACCATGCAGATCGAAGAGGAGCTGGTCAAGCGATCGCGCGAACGGCTCGGTGAGCTCATCGGGCGCCTGGGGTTGGCGCGGACCGCGTACAGAGTCGAGGTCGGCAACACCAAGACAGAGATTCTGCGGGTCGCCGAGGAGGAGCGCGCGGATTTGATCGTGCTCGGCAGCCGCGAACGCCACGGCCTGGCCATTCTGGTCAATTTTACCGAGGACGCGATCCTGCACGCGGCGCATTGCGATGTGCTGGCCGTGCGCCTGAACTAGTGCAATGCAAAGCATGACATCCGAGCCTGTGAATCCAAAAATTCGCGTCGAGGTCGAGACTTCTTATATCGAGGAGCAGTCGGACCCGCGCGACAAGCGATTCGTATTCTCATACACCATCACCATCCGCAACGAAGGTCTGGTACCTGCGCGACTGCTCACGCGGCATTGGATCATCACCGATGCGAACGGCAACGTGAAGGAAACGCGCGGTGACGGAGTGGTCGGCGAACAGCCGTATTTGAAGCCGGGTCAGGGATTTCGTTACTCGAGCGGCGCCGTCATCGAGACTCCGGTCGGCACCATGCAAGGCAGCTATCAAATGATGGCGGACGACGGTCAGCAATTCGACGCGCCGATTGCGCCGTTCCGGTTGGCCATGCCCGGAGTTTTGAACTAGGAGCCTGACGGATGGCGCTCTACGCGATCGGCGACGTGCAAGGCTGCGACGCCGAGCTCGAGGCGCTGCTCAAGGCGATTGGCTTCTCGGCGGAGCGGGACCAGCTTTGGTTTGTGGGCGATCTGGTCAACCGCGGGCCCGCCTCGCTTCGGGTATTGCGGCGCGTCCGCGCGCTTGGCGATGCCGCCACGGTCACGCTGGGCAATCACGATCTGCACCTGCTGGCCGTGGCGCACGGATGCGCGCGGCTGCGCCGCGATGACACCCTGACCGATGTGCTGGCCGCACCCGACCGCGAGTCGCTGCTCGATTGGCTCCTGCGGCGCCCGCTTCTGCACGAGGATCCCGCGCTCAATTTGTGCCTGCTGCACGCGGGGTTGCCGCCCCAGTGGGACATGCCGACGGCGCGCGCCTGCGCGCGCGAGTTCGAGCGCGCCTTGCAGCTCGACCCTGCGAGGCTGTTCAAGCAGATGTACGGCGACAAGCCGGATCACTGGGAGGATGTTCAAGGCGGCGCGGAGCGGCTGCGGTTCATCGTCAATTGCTTCACGCGGCTGCGCTATCTGGACGCGGGCGGCCGGTTGGCGCTACGCGCCAAGGATGCGCCGGGAAAGGCGCGCAGCCATTTGCTGATTCCGTGGTTCGAGGCGGCAAATGCCCGCTGGCGCGGCCCGCAGTTCGTATTCGGCCATTGGTCGACGCTGGGATTCTTTCGCAATGCGGACGTCATCGGACTCGACACCGGATGCGTCTGGGGGGGAAGCCTGACGGCGCTGCAGCTGGGCGCACCGGCCTCGGCACCCGTGCACATCGATTGCCGGCCGGTCAAATGATCCGCACGTCGTGCGTTCTGGCCGGATTGGAGCGCGGCGCCTGCCGAGCATGCGCTTCCCGAGGCGTCATGCCCGTCCAGCGCTTGAACGCATGCGTGAATGCGCTCACCTCCTGATAGCCAAGCAGCCACGCAATTCGCGATATCGATAAGTCCGGGTCCGATAGGTATCGCCTCGCCAGATCTCCTCTCAGGCTTTCAAGAACTTCCGAAAAGGTCACGCCCTCCAGGGCGAGCCGGCGCGCTGAAGTTCGCTGGCTCAAGCCCAGTCTCGCGGCGATCTCGGACGCGCGCACCTTCCCGTGCGGCAACATTGGAACAATTGCATTCTCTACCTCCGACCGGAACGTGCCTCGGTTCGTCGGTCGATGAGAAAGAGCTTGTTCACAATTCGCCACCAGAAGCTCGTTGAGGTACGGGTCAGCGCTAGCGACCGCGATGTCCTTGGTACCCCCAATGAAAATCAGCTCATCTGCTCGTGCTCCAAAAGTGATGTGGCCGCCGAGGTATGCAGCGAGTTCGGAGCCGCCTTGGTTGCTGCGGCGATGCGTGAGTCGGGTCCGGCTCGGCACCAGTCGCAGGCCCGTCAACTGCCGGCATAGGCGGACCAGCACGGTCATGAAGAACTCGATCTGATGCCGATCCGAGTGACGGGCAATACCGACGTAATCGAAAGTGATCCGAACATCGTCTTTCTCGAAATACTTCAGCGACAATCCCTCGTTCCCGATGGAGCTGTACCGCGCCGCGCGCTGCAGAGCGTCGCCCAACGTTTCTGAGGAGGCCGCAACATAATAGAGCGCCCCCATCTCTCGAAGATCAGGTAACTGCGCGAGGTGAAAACCGAGAAACTCGTCTCCCAAGGCGCTCGCGGCGAGATTCAAGAACTGGATCTGATGGTGGACCGAGAGTCGAGCAGCTCGGTCTTTGAGCTGTTGATCAGTCAGTCCGGCCTTCTTCAACAGCGGCGCAAGCTCGATGCCAGCCCGTCGCACGTGCGCATAGGCAAGCCGGGCAATCCACCCTGCGGCAGTCGGGAGCGCGCCAAGACGACTGGAATCGACATCATTCACGATCTTCGCGCTCAATGGCTGCGGTTGCGGTTGGCCTGGGCCGACAACGCTTTGGCACATCATAGCAAGACATAGATGCCAATTCGCGCTTATAAAGCCGCCCATCGGAAACCTTTGGCTCGAGGCGTGCTTCGAGCTTGCCACGACGCCGGCGTCAGACCCTTACGCCCGCACTCCAGGCCACTTGACCATGCCAACGAAGCGTAAAGTTGTTGCGGTAATCGACGATAACCTCAGTATCCTCGGCGCCATGAGCCGTTTGTTGTCGGCGTTCGGATATGACACAGAACTCTATGCTTCGCCCAGTGAGTTCCTTGATGCCGCGATGACGACCGAAGCGATCTGCCTCTTTGTCGATATCGAACTTGGCAAGAGTTGCGGTATAGGTTTTGCGCGGCACCTTGCAAATGCGGGCTTCACCATCCCCATCATATTCATGTCTGCGGATGATAATGAATCGATCAAGAAGCGGGCCATGGAAATCGGCTGCGTCGCCTTTTTACCCAAGCCATTTACCGCAAACGCCCTGATCGAGGCGCTGGTCAATTTGTCTCCCCGTAGCGCCGCAGGAATTCCGTGGAGTAGGAGCTGACTGGATTCAATGCCGAGCGGCGAGTTGATCCTTCGGCCGCAGCTTAACGAGCCGCCCTTCGATGTATTCCCCCGCCTTCAGGGCACCAACCACGAAGTCCGGCGCATGCTGCACCGCAGAGAAGCGTGTGATGGGCGCCAATCGAATGAGATTTGGTGGCGACCAGCAATTACGGTAGCGTCTGGTAGAGGCATATCGGTAAGGCGAAGCGAGTGGCACTCGTTGTTTTTCTGAGAGGGGTCAACGTCGGGGGCCACAGGACCTTCCGACCTACCAAACTGGCCGAGCAACTGAAGCACGTCGGCGCCGTCAACATTGGCGCGGCGGGCACGTTCGTGATTCGACACCCAGTGAGCCAGGCGGAGATACGCGCCGAAGTGGCTCGCAGACTTCCGTTTGACGCCGAGATCGTTGTTTGCCAAGGCCATGAAATTGCGAAATTGGTGACTAAGAATTATTTTGCGGATCAGCCGGTGCAACCAGATGTTGTCCGCTTCGTGAGTGTGCTGACCAAGCGCCCTCGTTTGGCGCCGCCAACGCCCATGAGCTTCCCTTCCAGCGGCCGATGGCTGTTGAAGATCCTCGCGAGACAGAACCGATTCGTCCTCGGGATGTACAGGCGCCATATGAAGATCATCGGCTACCTCGGCGCGTTGGATCAGCTCTACGGTGTCCCAGTGACCACGCGCAACTGGAATACTGTCGTGGCGATTGCCAAGGTGCTCCAAAACGACGTGACCTGATTAATCGGCAATGCCGCTGGCCGACCTTCCGTCATTTCGACGCCCGTGGGCCGGCGTCTCAACGACTGTTCTCCGGCAGGTATCCCAATCCCGTCTGCGTTGACTCAGAGCCTTCCAGAGCCTATCGGTTGAAGTCCACATGCTTCGTTTCCGGCCCAGCGAGGGCGCCGAAAGTGAGCATAAGTCCCCCCAGGGCGAGAAGAACAATCGGACTGAACTCATACGGCATGAGCTTGGCCAGGCCCAGCATATAAAAGGAGTAGAAACCGGGCAGTATCGTCGCCAAGCTGTAGCTGAGGCCATATCCGCTCGAGCGAATTTCGGTTCGAAAGCTCTCTGCCAGATAGGGCGTAATGACTGCCCATACAGGGATCGTGAGCACCAAGATGAGCGCGATCAATCCAACCAGCATGGCAGAGTCATGATAGGCGCCCGCTATCAGGAAGTAATACAGCGCGCTTGCCGGAACGAAATTCAACAATCCAAGGACGATGAGTGTGGGTCGGCGCCCAAACTTCTGACTGAGAACTCCGATAAGCGGAAAAATAGGCACCGAAATGGCTGCGCCGATCAGGATGCCCGTATTGACGTCGGGCGACTTCACCCCGAGAACGGTATTGATCACCCCTGGAAGCGCCGCCACGGTCGCATCAAGGGTAAGCCATGCACCGCTCATGACGACGATGAGCTGGCCCAAGCGACGCAAATCAGCACCCGCGAAGATTTCCTTCAGTGGAGCGTCGCTTTTTTTGGACGAGCGCCAGACTTCGGATTCAGGGACCGCGAGATAGTAGTAAAGGAAAAGAGCACCGGCGAGCAATGCTCCGATCACGAACGGAATGCGCCAGCCCCAGACCGCATACGCGGAGCCGGCATCACCGCCGGGTGCCCATTTCAGCATGAAGGCTGTGAGCAAAGACACGCAAACCAGCGCGGCAGGGTATCCGATGTGAATAAGCGCGGCATTGATTCCGCGCTTTTCCTTGGGAGAATATTCCATGGCCAGCGGATTGGCCGCGGTATATTCGCCCCCGATGAAAACCCCATCAGCCAGGCGTAGTATGAGCAGTGCCGCAATGGACGCACCACCCCAGGCCTGGTAGCCGGGAAGCGCCGCGACCAAAAGGGTCGCAATGGCGAACCCGGCGACTGAGATTAGTGTTATCCGACGCCTCCCCAGTCGATCCCCAAAGTGGCCAAAAACCATAGAGCCAATCGGCCGCCCCATCAGCGAAATCGCAAATACCACGGAGAAAATCGTCGCTTTGGTGGCCGCGCTCAGGCCGGAGGGGATGAAGTAAACAAGTGCCGGTGCCAGCACTGCGATGGGCAAATAAACCTCGAACATGTCGACGAAGAAACCAAAGTACGCCGCGCGCACCGCGCTTCGAGCGATGAGGTCCGGAGTCGTCGTCGATTCTGCGAGATCCGGGTTAAGGTATTGTGTCGTCATTGCGGTACCCCTTATTTTTGTTTGCCACGTGCTGACCCATTAGATGCGCCTGGCGGCGGCTCCCTCATGGTAGGCCCCACATCGGCCGGAGTGTCCGCTTTCGCACCTGCTTCATCACGAATCACGGTGATTGGCCGGTTAGGCCGCTGGTCGACAGTCAACCGGAAAACATCGAACCGATTGTAGGATCCGACGATGTCATGGATTTGTTTCTGTTCTATCGAGAGCGAGATGTCGATCTCGGCCACGACCATGCCCTCGCCCCCCACGTGAGGTTCGGCGAGCAGCTCGCCCTGCGGACCGAGGATCATGGACGTTGCGGGAGGGGCCGATGCGAGAATCCTGCGCACTTCGGCGTCGCCCTGGGAGACTTCGCTGATCGCCTGCTCGTCCAGCGCGCAAGCGGCCACTACGTTGAACACCTTGCCTTCGAAGGCATGCGCGGCCGAGCGAATGCGGATGGCGTCGGTCAGATTGTAGTTCTGGTTCGCTCCCGGACGGCGAACTGGCCACGCCGGCGGATAGGATGCGATGTGTACCTGTTCGCCCTGAGCCAGCAGGGCGAAGCGCGCTAGCGTGTTGGTGTTCTCACCGCAGATCAACATGCCCAGCTTGGCGAGTTCCGTCTGCTCCACACGCAAGTTGGACGCGTCCCCGTTTGCCCACGTCAACTTCTCTGCCCACGTCGGCACCAGTTTGCGATGGCGGTTCAGCAGCGAGCCGTCCGCATCAAACAGCAGGTTCGTGTTCCACATCGTCCCCATGCTCTCAGTCCCCTTCTCGGTTACGCCAACCGAAAGGACGACCCGGTGGCGGCGAGCAATGTCTGCGAGCTGGTCAAGCTGCGGACTCGGCACCTCGATGGCGTTGTCGTACAGGCGACGGTAAAACGCATGCTGATCGATCGGCGCGTACAACATGTTCCAGAGCGGAAAGGCGGGAATATACGACTCCCCGAAAACGATGAGGTCGGCACCGGCTGCTTTGGCTTTGGCGGCCCACTGTTCTAGTCTGGAGATTGACGCATCGCGGTCCAGGAATACGGGCGCCGCTTGCACCGCGGCGGCGCAAAAGCATTGATATACGTCACCCCCCATATCGGCTCCCCGCCCGGCAAGCGATGCCATTGAAGTGATCCTGTAAGACCTTAACATGCTCCCGGCCGCGTGGAAAACCAGCAACTGCTTTAGGCGTCTCCACGTATGCGCTATCGGACAGACGCCTTGATAAGCGGCGTGGTGGACGGAGGCCGGCGATGCTTGGTCGCTTGTTCGTAACCATATCCAATTTCGATCAGCACCTTCTCTGACCAAGGTCTGCCGAGGAATTCAATACCCACAGGGACGCCGAGTTGGGCGGTCGGGGTTGGCGAGGAAAAGCCGCCGGGGACCACCATTGACGGGAAGCCTGTCACCGAACCGAGACCGCCGTTGCGTTCCACTTGGGTCTCTCCAATGCGTACTACCAGCCGCTTCTGGTGTGGGAAGACAACGGCATCGAGTTGATCGTCAGCCATTATCTTCATGACACGCTGCTGCAACTCGGAGCGCTTCTGCAGACGCAGGCGATAGCCGTCGTCCAGCTCGAGGCTTTGCGCTTTCCTGATGCTCTCATCGATGTTCGGATGGTACTTCCCGGAGGAGATGATCTCCTCCAGCGATTTGACTGGCGCGTTCCCTGCGGCAAGATAGGTGTTGATTGCCGGCTTAAATTCGTAGAGATGAACGCTGATGTCGGAGGAAATCTTCCCGCTGTCGAGATCCGGAGTGTTCAGCTCGATCACCGCCGCGCCTAACCTCCGCAGGTCCTCGATCGCCTTGTTCGCAACAGTATTGACTTCCTCATTGACGGGCGCATTGCCGAAGAAGCTGCGCAAGACGCCGATGCGCTTGCCCTTCACGCCGTTGGCGGTTAGGAATTTTGTGTAGTCCTTCTCGATATTCCCGATGCTCCATGCCGTGGCGGGATCGCCAGGATCGTAGCCGACGAGCACGTTGAGCAGCTTCGCCGCGTCCGTAACAGTGCGGGCGAGCGGGCCAGCCGCATCCTGGGTGAACGAATACGGGATGACGCCGGCTCGGCTGACGAGACCGAGGGTTGGTCGAATACCCACGATGCTATTCGCCGAGGCGGGTGAACGAATGGAGTTGACGGTGTCGGTGCCAATTCCCGCGATCGCAAAGTTGGCAGCCAGGCCCGCGCCAGTTCCACCGCTCGAACCGCCGGGCGTGCGGGTCAGGTCATAGGGATTGAGTGTCTGTCCGCGGATCGAACTGACCGTTTCGCCCCAGATCGCGAACTCGTGCAGGTTGACCTTTGCGAGGATGATGGCTCCTGCGCTGCGCAGTTTCTGCACAATCGTGGCGTCGGTCGCCGGCATGTATCCCGCCAGGCTGAGCGAGCCGCCTGTGGTCGGCATGTCCTTCGTGTTGACGTTGTCTTTCAGCAGCACCGGAATCCCATGGAGCGGGCCGACGAACTTCCCGGTGGTGCGAAGATGCTCGTCGAGCGCGGCTGCCTCTTCCAGAGCCTTCGGATTGAGAAAGATCACCACATTTAGCTTTGGCCCTGCCTGGTCATAGGCCTGGATCCGATCTAGATAGGCCTGTACCAATCGAGTGGCCGTGGTAGCGCCGGATCTATACGCTGCGTGCACATCGCTGATGGTGGCTTCTTGGAGATAAAATGGTTTGGCGCCACTCTGCGCTCCAGCGCCACCGTTTGCCATGAGCATGACCAACCCCGCCGAGACAATGCGCGCCAGCTTCATGAAGGGGCCTCATTGCGGATTATTGTTTTGAATCCAAAAAAAATACGCGCTTCCCCGCTCGTTTGCACGCGGCTGCAGAATGCCTGCTATCGCCACTCTAAATGACCGCAATCGGAGCGTGCATCATCTCGCATTGGCGGCGGCGGATTCTGCAACGTGGAACGCACAACTCTTGCAGGCTTTCGGGCTCTATGCGGCCCCAGACCATTGGGCCTGATGACGATGTTTCGGCGGCCAACCCGATGAGGCGCCATTACTGGTGGAGCTTGGCGTAAAATCGCTCCCACAGCGTCGGTGGGTTCGGACTTCTCGAGTATTGCTCCGTATGCATCCGCTACCTGCTGCATCATGCCCTCGTGCGCCAATAGGCGGGCGAGTGAAGCACGACGGTAACGCAGACTGCCGAGCTACCTGGAAGCAGCCGTTGCCGGGCGACTCTTGTGGGGTCGTGACCGGAAGATGGGGCGTGGGGCAGCCGTCGGCCAAAAACCGGTCCGCTAGCCCCTTCCAATACATGCCTCGAAGCGCACTTTCGCAGCTTGCGATAGCACCGCCGACAGCCTATTCCTATTGATAAGCAAGATAATTTTTAAGTTGCATCAAAAGCTGGTCTTTCAATTCCACGCTTTCCTGCAGGCGTGCTAGTAAGGCTACGCAATGGAACCCGCTAGCAGCCTGCCGTTCTGCCTGCTCGCATTCGTCGGTCCCCGCGAGCGAGTCCTCCGCGAGCCGCGTTACCCGTGTTGCGATATCACGGAACAATTCATCACAAGAGTCGGTCGCCCTCAAAGATAAGGCGTGAGGCAGTCGTCCGAGGTTTTCACTGCCCCCCTTTTTTTGAGGCCGCGTTCTCGTGATAGTGTGTTGTAACATGGTATAGCTCCTAAGTGCATGCACTTGACGATGGGTCGAACAGGTCACATTGATATGACCGAAATTGGCGCCTGCGTCTGTACGCTACCGAACTTAAAAATTAGAAAGGCTGAGTCACCACCTCTCGCGCGGGCTCGTAGCGCGACAGGCGCAGGACGGCCCACTTACGGTCCTTGGACCTCAACAGAATGGGGTGCCTAAAGCAGCCATTCGTCCGCTGAGGGTCTGCTAAGCAGGCGTCGGTAACCCTTTAGTCCAATCCTGCTTCGCCCGAATTCTCGTTACGATCCGAAATAATAATCGAAACTATGCCGGGAGCATGACCGATGAAACCATCACATTGGTGTGGGGGGGGTTATCACGAGTGTTCTTTCGCAGAGCGTGTTTGCTCGACATGCGCGCAACTACGTTCCTTGAAATGCTGAGCTAACGTCAACGACGGAAGGTCGCTCTGGTCGCGGAACCCATCCGACAACTGCCGGGGGCTCGCGGATTTCGAATCGGACATCGAAACACGGAGATCCAATGAACATATGCACGACATCGAATACCGCACGAGCCGCGGCGGTTCTGGTTGCTCTGGCCGCAGCGGCCGGGTGCGCCTCGACTTCCGTGAGCAACCAGCAGCAGATGGCGGCCGGACAGCTGGCGCGTCCGGGTCAGATCTGGGTCTACCCCTTCGCCGCGACGCCCGCCGACGTGCGTCCCGAGTCGGAGCTGACGAGCGACCCCGAGGTCGTTGCAGGTCAGCAGTCGCCTGAGCAGATCGCCGAGGGGCGTCAGCTGGGCGCGCAGATTGCCACCCAGGTCGTGCAGGAGATCATCGGCATGGGCATGCCCGCGGCGGTCGGCTCGGCAGCCTCCCGGCCGCAAATCAACGATCTGGTCATCGAAGGCTCGCTTTTGTCCGTGCAGCAAGGCAGTGCTGCCGAGCGCGTGAGCATCGGATTCTCGGCCGGACAGTCCGAGCTGAAAGTCGCGGTGGAAGGTTATCAGATGACGGCCGTGGGTCTGCGCAAGCTCGGCTCCGGCGATGTGAGCTCGACCGGCAACAAGACGCCGGGGATGGCGGTGGGCATCGCATCATGGGCGATCACTCACAACCCGGCGGGCTTCATCCTGACGACGGGCGTGAAGTCGTACGGCGAGCTGAGCGGCAGCAACACGATCGAGGGCCGCGCCCAGCAAATTTCCAAGAAGATCGGCGCGCAGTTGAAGACGCGCTTCGAAGAGCAGGGCTGGATCAGCGGCGGTTCTTGAAGAGCGCTTCAACCCGGATTCTGCTGTGGGCGAAGGCGCGACCGGCGTGGCATTGCTGATCGTTCTGTCGTTGGTCGGGAGTTCGGTTACGGTTACGGCGGTGGTGGTGGTGGTGGCGGCGTCGGCCTCGGCGTCGGCGGCCCGGTAATCGCAACAGCAGGCGAGTTAAACACGTAGGCGGCGCCCTGGTAGGAGTTCTTGTATGCAGCGCCGATGATGGCCGTATTCCCGCTCACGGCGACCGAATATCCGAACTCGTCGCCGCGCGCGCCATCGGCGGCGGTCAGCTCTTGCTGCTGCAGCTTGCGGGTCCTGAAAGGCCACCAGGGTCTCACTTTCCAGGTGCAGGGGGTTCCGGAGCACGTGAACACGTAGGCGGCGCCCTGCGAGGAATTGTTGCCGATGATGACCGTATTCCCGCTCACGGCGACCCGGGTTCCGAACTCGTCGCGGCTCGCGCCATCGGCGGCGGTCAGCTCTTGCTGCTGCGTCCAGGTGCAGGGGGTTCCGGAGCACGTGAATACGTAGGCGGCGCCCTGGAGGGAATTGTTGCCTGGGGCGCCGATGACGGCCGTAGCCCCGCTCACGGCGACCCGGGTTCCGAACACGTCACCGCTCGCGCCATCGGAGGCGGTCAGCTCTTGCTGCTGCGTCCAGGTGCAGGGGGTTGCGGAGCACGTGAATACGTAGGCGGCGCCCCGCGAGGAATTGTTGCCGATAGCGCCGATGATGACCGTATTCCCGCTCACGGCGACCGAATATCCGAACACGTCGTCCCGCGCGCCATCGGCGGCGGTCAGCTCTTGCTGCTGCGTCCAGGTGCAGGGGGTTCCGGAGCACGTGAATACGTAGGCGGCGCCCTGGTAGGAATTCTTGTATGGAGCGCCGATGATGGCCGTATTCCCGCTCACGGCGACCGTATTTCCGAACTCGTCGCCGCTCGCGCCATCGGCGGCGGTCAGCTCTTGCTGCTGCGTCCAGGTGCAGGGGGTTCCGGAGCACGTGAATACGTAGGCGGCGCCCTGCGGGGCTACGGCCGTCATCGGCTCTCCAGGCAAGTATAAGGAATTCTTGCCCCAAGCGCCGATGATGGCCGTATTCCCGCTCACGGCGACCGAATTTCCGAACTCGTCGTCGCGCGCTCCATCGGAGGCGGTCAGCTCTTGCTGCTGCGTCCAGGTGCAGGGGGTTGCGGAGCACGTGAACACGTAGGCGGCGCCCTGACCGGAATTGTTCCCGATAGTCTTGCCTGCAGCGCCGATGATGACCGTATTCCCGCTCACGGCGACCGAATATCCGAACACGTCATCGCGCGCGCCATCGGCGGCGGTCAGCTCCTGCTGCTGAATCCAGGGATCGACTGTGACCGGATAGAGCGCCCCGCGGTCGGTCACCTCAAGACGAATGCGCCCGGAGTGCACGACCATGCGCGCAGCGAGCACCCGCCCAGCCGCATCCCAGGCTCGCAGGTCGGTATACCGCAGCACAGCGCGGCCATCGCGCCTCAGCTCAATGTGCTCGCCGACCAGTGCCGGCTGCAGGCCGCCGCTGACCGCCAGTCCGATCTTGAGCGGCCCCCCTTGTGGGTGCTCCGGCCGCTGGCGCAAGGTGAACCCCTGTTCCAGGCCCTGCGCTGCGTTGACATACCATTCGGTCAACGGTCCGCGGCGGTATTCAATGCGCGTTCCGGCGGCGTGAATGGAAGCGGGCGCGGGAGTCTGCAGACGCTCGCCGTAGCCGTAGGCTGCCAGGCGCAATCCGAAGCGGCCCTTCGGATGCTGCACCGTCAGGCCGTCGTTGTGGAACTCGGCCTGCAGCTGGTTCTCCGGGTTTTCTAGCCGAAAGCCCGCGCCCTGGGGCTCGACTTGATGTTGCGCCTCGCGAAAAGCACTGCGGAGGCTTTCATATCGCCCGGACTGCTTCAGCGCCGCCACTGCGGGCGAGTCCTTTGGCCCGCCGACCGGGACCGTTGCGCTGGAGACAGGCGGACTCCTCATAAAACAAACGAGGAGAACGATGGTGAACGTGGCGCTACTTACCCGCGCGCGGTCGCTATTGGCAGGTAATATGAACCAAGCTGGCCATCTAGGACTTCGCATAGACTGACGCTCCCTGCATCAGCTCGGGTTGGATAGCCGGTAGATTGCTCCGTCATGCGGAGCGGCCAACATCCTTGTCGAGCTTCTTACGCCTAAATCAGCGCCCAGGCAATCGCTGTTTGGAAGTTAGTTGGGCATAGGAGGATTTTGAAATGAGTCTGCTGCGAAACGCGGGTCACGGCTGAAAAGCAGGACTAGAGTGTTGGGAGGCGATTCCATGTGACGAGCGTCATGCTCCGTAGTTCGACCCGAAGGCAAGTCCTTCTCTTATGTAAAGACCACTCTACATCATGCATGCGTACCGCGAGCGCCTCCACGCGACAGGGCAGCTACGTGAGTGAGAGGATTTCGACGTCGATGTTGTGAAACCGCGGATGGCATAGACGAAGCCTTAGCCACCATGAGTCGATCGCGATCTCAGAAATCAACGGCTTTGCCGACGCTCGGACTTTTCCCGGCCCTGCGGGGCGCGGTTAAATGAAGCCGAGCGTAGCCGGTGTGAACGCACTTAAATTGGGCAGAACCGCGGCCAGCGCGGCGGCGTCGGCACCGAACCAGGTGGCCAGCGTGGCGGCGAATTGATCGACGGCAATCGTCGGAATCCAGCGGCCTAGGTCACTCGCATCGTCTGGGCCTGATAGCTCCAACGTGGGCATCGTCCCATAGATACTGCCGCCGTGGACGGCATCCCCAATGACCAAAGGATGGCTTCCCCACGCATGGTCCGTCCCGCCTCCGGTGTTGGGTAGGAAGTTGCGCGAAAAATCCGACAGAGTGAACGAGGTGACGCTCGTGCCCGCGCCAATGTCGGCCATGGCGGCGTGAAATGCAGTGAGCCCTGCATCGAGCTCGCTCAACAAGGTTTGCTGCTCGTTGAGCTGGTTCGTGTGCGTGTCGAAGGAGCCGAGCGTTGCGAGAAACACCTGTCGACTCGCTTCGAGCGTGTTGCGGGCCTCGATCACCTTGGCAATAGCCAACAGCTGTTGCGAGAAGTTACTCGTGAGCCCACCAAAGTAGGATTGCAAGGTTGCGTCGGTGGTCTTCAAGATGGGATTCAGTATGGCGCTACTGGTGAGCGCGCCACTCATGACCACCTGAGCGGCTTGCGTAAGATTGGTGCTTTGATCGACGCCTAGTAGCAGCTGCAGCGCCGATCGTCGCGCGGTATCGGCAATACTGTTGGAGAAGCCATTCAGACCGAACGAGCCGCTGATCGGAATCACCAGGGCTTGCGACGCCGCACCCGTCACAAACAGATTATTTCCGCCGGTCGAAATCATCGGCGGCACCCTCGAGTTGACGTTCAGCGAGGCGAGTTGATCGGAGAGGCGCCCGCCCCAGCCGCTGTTCTCAGAGGTTGTAGTCGAGATCGATGCCTGCCACTGATGCTGTTGATCGATGTGCGAAAAGAGGCTTTGCGGCTTCGCCGTGGCGGTCGACAAGTATTGCGCCTTCGTCAGCGGCTGCACCAGCGTGCCGACGTTAGCAACCACCGCAAGATTGCCGGATGCCCACAGCGAAGCGAGGCCAGGGAGCGAGGGATGCAGTCCGTATAGGGGCACTCCGCTGGCGGCAGCCAACGGTAGGAGCTGGTTTTGGGGTATCGCGAGATAGCTCCGTGTCTGTGCGTAATTGGCATAACCGGCGGTGTCCAGCGGCACGATCGTGTTGTTGGCGTCGTTACCGCCGTAAAGGAAGATGCAGACCAGCGCCTTGTAATCGCTCGCTGACTGAGCATGCGAGGCCAGGACACCGAGCTGACCCAAGGCCGCGGTTCCCGCCAGCGCACCGGCATGCTGCAAGAAGCTTCGACGTTTCATATCAGCGCTCCACTTGGTATTGCGCGGAGGTCAGGATTAAGTAGGCAGCCGCCCGCGCCGCGGCGAGCGGATCGGTCGAATTCTGCGCCGCCGCGTTGGCCGCCGCCAAAATAATGGTGCTCGCATCGCTCGGCAGGCTGCCGTGCATCAGTGTCTGGTTGAGCTGCGCGATCAGCGCCGCATTGTTTGCCGCACTTGAGAATTGGGCCAGATTGATGGTCGTACCGGTGCTGCCGGCAACCGTCGGATCGGGCACTGCGCCTCCCTGCATAATCACGGTATTGACGAAATTGGCCCGGGCGAGCGCGGTAGCGGCATTCTCGATGCCGAATTCCGGGGCGATGGTTTGCGTACCCGGTATCTGATAGCTCGGCGCATAGAAACTGAATACCGTATCCGGCGAGAACATGGGCTGCCCCATCGCGGAAGCCGCGCTGCGCAGGTAGACACCGTCCGATTGACCGCCGAGGCTGCGCAGAGTGTTCGTGATGAACAGCGCCGGTTCGCGCAGATGACCAAAGAGGTTCGTGGCCGGTGCCGCGCCGCGTGCTTCCGGGTCGGTGAGGATCGCGCGGACGACGGCACTCAAATCGCCGCGCACGCCGTGGCCATTGTTGGCAAAAATCGCGGCGACGCGCGCCACATAGGCAGGGCTCGGGTTGCTCGTGACCAGATGCTGTATCAGCTGTTTACCGATGAACGGTCCGACATTCGGATGATTGAATATGTTGTCAAGTGCATTGGCGAGATCCTGCGCAGGGGTCTGATTTGCCGGTACGGTGAAGCCGTTCAGCAGCGCTTTGGTGCCCGGTTGATGGTGATCGGGGAATACCGCCATCGTACCGTCGAAGTTGATTGGATTGGTCCACTGCGAACTTGCGCCAGGCAGCGGCGGATAGGTCCAGCCGGTGAACACCGACGCGAAGCCCTCTATGGTGGCTCCATCGAAGGTGGGAATCGGCGCGCCGGCGGCGTCAAGCTGTTGCGTGCCGTCCGGATTCAGTTCAACGAGCCCGATCGAGAACAGCTGCAGCACTTCGCGCGCGTAATTTTGATTGGGGACCGTACCGTTCTGAGGATTTGTCTCGTCGCTGTCCGCCATGTCGAGGTAATGCCCCATGGTCGGGCTTAAAGTCACGTCCTGGAGCAGCGTCCGATAATTGCCGAACGCATCGTTCAGCAACACGTTCTGGTAATCGGCGAGCCCATACGCTTCGTAAATTTCGACACTCGAAACCACCATGATCTGCGAGAGTGCGAACGCCACCCGCTGGCGCAGTTGATCGGGGTTCTTCAGCGCATGAATGAAAAAATCGCGCTGCACTTGAAACGGCGAGTACTGAGCGCGCGCGCAGAGGCTCGACGCATCGGGCGGATTCGATCCGTCTCCCACGCAGCCCGCCGGCGCAGTGTGCGGTGTATAGGCGTACCCGGTGTACTGAGTCGGCGGATACGCCAATTGCTCGTTGATGTAGGCATCAATGCCGACGCTTTGTACATGAGCGATATCGCTTGCCGTGGCCCCGAAAGTCGCCTGATCGAGGAACCGGGCCGCGTCAGCGACGCCGACCAGTGGCGCTGTTTGTGACGGTGTCGAAGGGGACGTCGGTGATGTGGCACCCGCGGTTCCGCTCCCGCCGCCGCCGCCGCATGCCGTGAGCGCAAGCAGGGTGCACAACGCACCTGTGCTGCGCCATCGAGGAATAGATGTATGGATCCCCAGGCGCATGTCCTTCATTGCCGCCCCTCGTTATGTGCTTCCTGCATAAGGCAACGTATGGGTGGCAAACCGGTTGACGAGACTCAGGTACCTTCTTCTTGTCTTGTCGCCTCAACTGCGCGGAGGCAGTAGGATGTGGGCGATGACGATCAGGGAGTACATCAAGCGCCGCTTTCGCGATTTGCTCCTGAATATGGTGGTGGCGTACGCGGTACTTCAGGCCTTGAGCCTCTGCATCCAGCGCTGGCCAAAGGCCTTTGCCGCGGCGCCGTGGATCTTCGCGGTCGCAGCGCCAATTTTGCTGATGGTCATGGCGTGGAACGGTGTCAAACTCATGCGTATTTCTTGCCCGCGATGCCTGGTTCCGTTGGGAGGCATTGCGTTGGCAGGCACCATCGGCAAGAAGATCCAACATTGTCCGCACTGCCACGTGAGTCTCGAAGAGCCGAAGTAGAGCCCCGCCAATCAGCTGTCAGCTCGTTAGAGGCTTCACCGCTGGCCCTCATCGCTCATTGGCCCGTTTTGAATTTCTCCCAGACGCGGGTAATGGCGCTGGTCTGATCGGCCGAATCCGCCAATTGCACCGAGAGTTTCGGCAGCAAATCCGCCGTAGGGTAAACCTCCGGATCGTTCTTGACCGACGCGAGCGGCTGCGCCACGGCGTTGGCATTGGCGTAGCCCTTGAAGTTGGTAATCTCACCGATGACTTCCGGCGTCATGACGAAGTTGATGAACGCATAGGCGCTCTCGGGATGCGGCGCATCCTTGGGGATGGCCAGCATGTCGAACCAGAGGATCGTGCCTTCCTTCGGTATGCTGTATTTGATTTCGACGCCCTTGTTGGCATCTTGCGCGCGATCCCGCGCCTGCAGAACATCGCCGTTGTAGCCGACGGCGACGCACAGATCGCCGTTGGCCAATGCATCGATGTATTCCGAGGAATTGATGCTGCGGATGTAGGGCCTGATTTTCATGAGCACCGCTTCGCCTTGAGCCAGATCATCAGGATTTTGCGAGTTCGGATCCTTGCCCAGGTAATTGAAGACGGCACGCATCATCTCCGCCGGCGAGTTCAGTACGCTAATGCCGCATTTGGCCACTTTCGACGCCACCTTGGGATCAAACACCAATCGCCAGCTGTCGAACGGTGCGTCGGGCAGCAGCTCCTTGACCATTTTTTCGTTGTAGCCGATGCCGTTGGTGCCCCAAAGATAGATGACGCCGTGAGCATTGCCGGGATCGTGAACGGCAACCTTGGCCATCAGCTGCGGATCCATATTCGTGAGGTTCGGCAGCTTTGACTTGTCGAGCGGCAGAAACACGCCCGCCTTGATCTGACGCTCGAAGTAAGAGGCGGTGGGCACGACGACATCGTAGCCGCTGCCTCCCGCAAGCAGCTTGGCGTCCAATGTTTCATTGGTGTCGTAGTAGGTGGCGTTTACCTTGATACCCGTCTGCTTCTCGAACTTCGATAGCGTTTTCGGCGCAAGATAATCCGACCAGATATAGAGATTCAGAACCCTCCCGCTCTCGGCGGCACCGCCCGAGTGAGCCGCCGATCCCGATTTTCCGCCGCCGCAAGCGCTCAGCAGCAGCCCACAGCCCAGCGCCAATATCACCGTCCGACTAACGCTGAACATAAGACGCCTCCCGTCATTCTTTGCTGCCAGCCCTAGTTATATCGCAGCCGGCGCCGGGCGGACAGAGTTTCGGGCATGCTCCGATGGAATGATGATCCAGGAGGGGCAATTGCGCGTTGCGTCAAAAGAGGTCGCCCCGCACAACGCGGGCCGCCAATCTCGGCGGTATCTGCCGCGCGATTTCCTGCGCCAGCCCGCGATCATCGATTCCCATGTTGCGAAACACATCGTTCGCGATGGGGAACAACCTCCGCAGGCGCTTTCGACTATGCCGGTGGAGGTGAGTGATCACGACCCGGCTATAATGCCGGCATGCATATCGCGGCGCCGTTCAACCTGCACGCATGGGTAGAGCAAAATCGCGGCCTGCTCAAGCCGCCGGTCGGCAACAAACTGCTGTTCGAGGACAGCGAGTTCATCGTCATGGCCGTGGGCGGCCCGAACTCGCGCAAGGATTTTCATCATGATCCGGGCGCGGAATTCTTCTTCCAGCTGGTGGGGGACATGGTGCTGCGGACCATTCAGTCGGGCCGCCCGATCGACGTGCCGATCCGCGAAGGCGAGGTATTTCTGCTCCCCTCCGAGGTGCCGCACTCGCCGCAGCGACCCGCGGGCAGCGTTGGAATCGTCGTGGAGCGGCGCCGCGGCGCCGGCGAACTGGACGGCTTCTCGTGGTATTGCGAGAAATGCGGCCATTGTCTGCACCTGGAGCGCGTGGCCGTTCAGCACATCGACACGCAGCTGCCGGACGTCTTCGCGCGATTTTATTCGAGCATTGAGCGACGCACTTGTGCGTCGTGCGCGACCGTGATGAAGCCGCCGGCCGCAGACCTCGCCCGATCGAGCGGTGTCTGACGAACCCTGCTCTATCCGCGGCGGATGCGCGGGAGCGGGATGCGCGCGATCCGCTGGCCGCGTTCGCGGGTGAATTCCACCACCCGTGCGATGCCGCGGGCCGTAGACTGATTTATCTTTGCGGTCATTCACTGGGGCTGCAGAGTAAATCGACCGCAGCGTTCGTCGAGCAGGAGTTGACCGACTGGCGGCGGCTGGCGGTCCTCGGGCATCACGCGGCCAAGCGTCCCTGGATCGGCTATCACGAGCGCGCCGCCGCCGGTTTGCGCGCTCTGGTCGGCGCCGGCGCGAACGAAGTCGTCGCCATGAATTCGCTGACCGTGAATCTGCACTTGATGATGGTCAGCTTCTTCAGGCCCGACGGTGAACGCAACTGCGTACTCATCGAGAAATCGGCGTTTCCGTCGGATCGCTACGCGATCGTCTCGCAGCTTAAGTTTCACGGACTCGACGCGCAAGAGCACTTGGTCGAGGTCGAGCCACGCGCCGGCGATCGCATCCTGCGGACCGAGGATCTCATAGCTCGAGTGGAGCGCGAGGGCCGCCGCCTGGCGCTGGTGCTGTTGCCCGGGGTGCAGTATCTCACTGGGCAGGCCTTGGAACTTGAGCCGCTGATCGCCGCCGCGCGCCGCGTGGGCGCAAACGCCGGTCTCGATCTTGCGCACGCGGTCGGCAACGTGCCGCTGCACTTGCACGATTGGAGCGCCGATTTCGCGGTTTGGTGCAGCTACAAGTACCTGAATGCCGGACCCGGCGCCATCGGCGGCTGTTTCGTCCACGAGCGCCATTCGCGCCGCCGCGACTTGCCGCGCTTCGCCGGCTGGTGGGGACACTCCAAATCGACGCGCTTCGAGATGGCGCCGAATTTCAATCCCATCGAGGGTGCCGAAGGCTGGCAGATCAGCAATCCGCCGGTGTTGTCCGCGGCCCCGCTGCTGGCCTCGCTTGAGGTCTTTCAGCGCGCGGGGTTGGCGAGGCTGCGCGAGAAATCCATTGCGCTCACCGCTTACCTGCAACGCCTGCTCGAAGAGCTGCTCCCGCAGGCGGTCGAGATCATCACCCCTTCCCCGGCTCACGAGCGTGGCAGTCAGCTGAGCCTCAGGCTCGCGCTTCCGGCGCACGAAGCGAAGCGCTGCCACGAGCGCTTGACTGCCGCCGGCGTAATCGGCGACTGGCGCGAGCCGGATATTTTGCGCCTGGCCCCCGTTGCGCTCTACAACTCGTACCACGACGTGTTCACGGCCGCCGACGCACTCGCCCGTGCGGTCCGTTCATGAGCTTGCCGGGCGATTCGGTGTCCATCGCCGGCGCGGGGCCGACGGGTGCCCTGCTCGCGATCCTCTTGCAGCGCCGCGGTGCGCAAGTGACGCTATTCGAGAGCCGGCCGGACCCACACGGCGGCGCGGGCGAGTCGGGCCGATCCATCAATCTGGCGCTGGCCGATCGCGGCATCCACGCGCTCAAGCTCGCCGGCGTGTTCGATGAGATCCGCGGCGCACTGGTTCCCATGCGCGGCCGGATGGTTCACCGGCAGGACGGGTCCGCTTCACTTCAGCCCTACGGCCTACGCCCGCGCGAATTCATCTACTCCATCTCGCGGCACCGGCTCAACGAGGCGCTGCTTGGCGTCGCTCTGCGGCAGCCGCGCGTAGCCGTGAAGTTCGAGCATCGCCTGGAGGATGCGGATTTCGAGGCGCGGGTTGCGCAGGTGCGGGACCTTAAGCACGGGCTCGACGTGAGCGTGCCGATGCGGCCCTTGCTGGCCACCGACGGCGCGGGCTCGGTGATGCGTCGTCGCATGGCCGCTCTCGGCCTGATAGAGGCGCGCGAATCGGATCTTGAGCACGGCTACAAGGAACTGTCGATTCCGGCCGACGCGCACGGCGGCTATCGGATGGCTCGCGAGGCGCTGCACATCTGGCCGCGCGGCGGCTACATGCTGATCGCGCTGCCGAACGACGACGGCAGCTTCACGGCCACTTTATTTCTGCCCAGACACGGCCCATTGAGCTTCGCGGGCCTGACTTCGCCGGCCTCGATCGAGCAGTTTCTGTCGGCGGATTTTCCCGATGCGCGCGCGTTGATGCCGGATTGCGTGGCGGAGTTTCAGCGCAATCCCACCGGGTTTCTCGGCACGGTTTACGCCGCCGGGTGGCATGCCTCCGGAATCGCCGCGCTCGTCGGCGACGCGGCGCATGCCATCGTGCCCTTCCACGGGCAGGGCATGAATTGCTGCTTCGAGGACTGCGTCGAGCTCGACGCCTGCGCGGCCCGCCATTCCTCCTGGCAAGACGTGTTCGAAGAGTTCTACGGAATTCGCAAGCCCAACACCGAGGCGATTGCCGCCATTTCCCTCGAGAATTATCTTGAAATGCGCGAGCGGGTCGCCGATCCGAAGTTTCAACTGCAGCAGGCGCTCGCGCTCGAACTCGAGCGGCGCTTTCCCGACCGCTTCATCCCGCGCTACTCGATGGTGATGTTTCATCACGAAATCCCGTATCGAACCGCGCTCGAGCGCGGCGTCATCCAAGCCCGGCTGCTGAATGAGCTGACCGCAGGCGCCGCTGCCCTTCAGGACATCGACTACGGCCTCGCTGAGCGCGAGATCGAATCCCGGCTCGCGCCGATCGTTATCTCTCCAGGATGAGGAAGCTATAGGCGCAGGAGTTCCGTTCGTCCGGCTCGTGGCGCTCGCGGAACGTTTCACGCCAGTGCGCGCCGCGCCAGCCGTCGAAAAAGGTATCCCCGTCCTCGATTCGCGCATGCACGAGCGTCAGATGGATGCGCGAAACGAACGGCAGGCATTGACGATAGACATCCGCGCCGCCGATCACCATGAGGACGGCGCCCGGACCGGCGGCGGTGCACGCGGCATCGACGCTCGCCACGACGCTGCAGTCGCCCGGGGCGAAGTCGAGAGAGCGGCTCAGCACCAGATTGGTTCTGCCCGGCAGGGCGCGACCGATCGACTCGTAGGTCTTGCGGCCCATGAGTACGTGTTTGCCGAGGGTGAGCGCCTTGAAACGGCGCAGATCCGCCGACAGCCGCCACGGCAGTCGGTTGGCGCGCCCGATGACATCATTCTGCGCAACCGCAACGATCAGCTCCATGCGGCAGGCTCAGGCAACGCGGCACTCGCTTAGTATCCACTGCGTCAGCTCCTGCAAATCCTCGCGCGCCTGATCCTCCGGCCGATGCAGCAGGACGTAGCTCTCGTTCGTGGTCAATTCCGCTTCGAACAGCTTCACCAAGCCTCCGGCGGCGAACCGATCGGCGCTGAGGCGCGCTGGCACGAGCGCGACTCCGACGCCCTGCTCGGCCGCGAGCACCACCGCGGACATGGTGTCGAGCCGCACCAGGCGGTTGGGCTTGATCGGGGCGATCTGCAGCCCCTGCGCCCAGCGTTCCCACGCATCGCGCCGCTCCTCGTGCAGCAGCAGAGTCTTGCCGTTCAGGTCGGTATAGTGGTCGATCGGGCTTTCGAGAAGAAAGCTCGGCGAGCACGCCGCAATGAAGCTCTGGGCGAACAACTCATGCACCGTGAGTCCCTCCCAGGGGCCCGTGCCGACGACGATGGACAGGTCCGCTTCCGCGGGATGTGTCTTCGGTGCCGAGAAGGTCGTCTCGATGCGGATGTCGGTTTCCTCACGGGCCTGCGAGAACGACGCGAGCCGCGGCAGCAGCAATTCATTGGCAAAAAATGGCGGCACGTTCAGCCTGATGATGGTGCGGCCATAGCGCACCTGCAGCTGTTCGGTGACGGACTCGAGCTTCGAGAATATGTCGCTGATGTGCTCGAGGTAGTGGGCACCCGCATCGGTCAGCGTCAGCGAGCGCACGCCCCGCTCGAACAGCGCGACACCCAGCTGCTCTTCCAGCGACTTGATTTGATGGCTGACCGCCGACGGCGTGACGAACAGTTCCTCGGAAGCCGCCTTGAAGCTCTGGTGCTTGGCCGCGACTTGGAATGTCTTTAGGAATTTGAGCGACGGCAAGCGCATATGTTCAGCCAAACTTAGGTTCGATGCGGCGTACGGGCCATACCCGAAAGGTAGCCTGCCGCCATTACAATTCAATATTTTACCACTTCAACAAGCAATATTCATGCCAAATTCGCATATCGCTATAACATGCGCGCTTCGTGCGTATCCGGCCTGCGGAAACGGTGCATTCGCGAGCGTAGCGCGCCGGCCGCCGCACGCATCTGGAGCACAGCCCGTAGTTGCGGCTGCAAACTTCAATCGCGGCTGCGAAACCAGCCGGTGAGGCTCAGACGGCTGCACTGCGTCGGCAGCACCTCGTGCTCGCGCCGCTCGGTCAAAAAAGCCACCAGGCGCCCCGCTAGCGGCTCTATGTCGCGATAGCGCCCATCGTCGGCAAAAATCCGCAGCAGTCCGCCGTCGGCCGCTTTCCAGCGCTGGTTGAGGTACAGCACCAGCGACACCCGGCGCTGCCCGCGCAGCCGCGGCTGGTCGACATGGCGCGCATACCCGGCGCCGGGCGGATACCAGGCGTAGTGCATCTCGAGTTCTAACAGCCCCAGGAAGGCAGCGTGGTTCAATTGCAGCCGCAACTGCTCGAGCGATTCCGTAAGGTCGCGCTCCGGCGCGAACAGCGGCTCCGTCAACCAGCGAATGGAGTCGCCGCGAATGTCCGCCCGGCGTTGCAGCGTGCGATCCGCGCCGATGCGTGCCGCCGCGAACTCGCCGCGCTCGTGGCGCCTGCCGGCGCAGGTGGCCAGCGCGCGCACCTGGCCTTGAGTCAGGAACCGATCGCGAACCGCGATGCCACCGCTGCGAAGGTCGGCATCCAGCCCATCGCAGAGCATGGCCGTCAGCCGCCGCGTCGCCGCGCGGTTTTGTGCCGCGCGGTTTTGTGCCGCGCAATCTTGCGCCGCGCAGTGCTGCGTTTGGCCGCCTTCTGCTTGCGCGGTTTGCGCGGCGCCTCCAGCATGCTGCCCCGGCAGCTCTGCGCGCCGCAGCGGCAGGCGAAGATTGCATCGATGTCGGGCGCGTCATCCGAGTCTCGCTGAATCTGATAATCGTAGGCGAGCTCTTCGCCCGGCTGAATGGTGCGGAGGGCCTCGATGAAAATGCGCTTTCCCGCGGTGGTGCTCTGGCAATTCGGATCGCATCCGTGGTTGATGTAGCGCGCCTCATTGCCGTTCACTCCGGCGTCGATGACGATTTTCGCATCTACCGTGAACAGAAAGGTGTGGTTGTCCTGCGAATGCTTGCCATCGTAGCGCACGTCGGCTTCCTCGTGGCTGATCCGATCGCCGAGGTACTCGATGACGGTGGTTCCTTTTCGAATCCGGCGCAGTGCGAACACACCGTGGCCGTGGACGGGCGAGTGGCGTACTTCAATCATCGGCCGCTGCCGGCGCCCGCGCTTGCTCATACCGCGATCGGTGCTTTGATCGCGGCGTGATGCCGGTAATCCAGAATCTCGAAATCCTCGAACGAGTATTCGAACAGACTCGGCGGCTTGCGACGGATCGCGAGCCGGGGCAGCGGATACGGAGTCCTCGACAGCTGCAGCTCGGCCTGCTCCAGATGATTGAGGTACAGGTGGCAATCGCCGCCCGTCCAGATGAATTCTCCGGCTTGAAGTGCGCATTGCTGTGCGACCATGTGGGTGAGCAGCGCGTAGGATGCAATATTGAACGGCACGCCGAGCAGCGCATCGGCGCTGCGCTGATACAGCTGGCAGGACAATCGGCCGCCGGCGACGTAGAACTGAAAGAGGACGTGGCAGGGCAGCAAGGCCATCTGCTCCAGCTCACCGACGTTCCAAGCGCTCACGACCAGGCGCCGCGAATCCGGATTCGTCTTGATCTGCTCGACCACGCGCGCGAGCTGATCCACGCTGCGGCCGTCGGCGGTCGGCCAGCTGCGCCACTGCTTGCCGTACACCGGGCCCAGGTTGCCGTTCTCGTCGGCCCATTCATCCCAGATGGTCACCTGGTGCTCGTGCAGGAACTTGACGTTGGTCTCGCCCCTGAGGAACCAGAGCAGCTCGTAGATGATGGAGCGCAGATGCAGCTGCTTGGTGGTGACCAGCGGAAATCCCGCGTCCAGGTCGAAGCGCATCTGATGGCCGAACACGCTCAGCGTTCCGGTGCCGGTCCGGTCCTTTTTGCGCGCGCCATGCTCGCGTATCTGGCGCAGGAAATCGAGATATTGCCGCACTTTAGTAGGAGCTCCAGAACCTAGGAGCCTGTCTGAATATTCCGCGTGAGCCGCGTTGGCCTGGCGAGGGAGCGGATGCAAGGCGCGCGGCGCAGGACGTAGTGGGCGCTACGTCCAAGCCGCGCAACACCGCAGACGCCCCTCGCCAAGCCAACCCTTCGTACCCTTGCAGATTTCGCTTCATCCATTGTTGTCGCCTCCTCGTTGGGTGTTGACCCAACCACGTCGGCTCCGCCTCGGCTGAAGCGAAATCTGTCACGGTCGCGGCCACGGGGAATATTCAGACAGGCTCCTAAGCCTTGACGGCGCTCAAATTGCCGCTCGGCTGGTGGCGCCGGTAGGCATAGATCATCACCGCGGCGCCGCCGACGATCATGGGCATCGTCAACAGCATGCCCATGGTCAGCCATTGGCCCGCCAAATATCCGATATTGGCGTCAGGCAGGCGCACCCACTCGACCGCGAAGCGCGCGCAACCGTAGACGACCAGGAACAGACCGAGGGGCGCCAGCCGCGGGCGCGGCTTGCCGGTGAACCACCACAGCACCAGGAACAGCACCAGGCCCTCGAGAGTCGCCTCGTACAGTTGGGACGGGTGTCTCGCGATCAGCTCTCCCTCGGCGTTCGGTACGCCGAATCCCCACGGCAAGTCCGTCGGCTTGCCCCAGAGCTCGCCATTGATGAAATTTCCGATCCGTCCCGCCATCAACCCGACGCCCGGCAGCGGCGCCAGGAAATCCAGCACGTCGGCGGGATGCTTGTGCTTCGCGCGCGCAAACAGCAGTGTGGCGACGAGCACGCCCAGCATGCCGCCGTGGAAGGACATGCCGCCATCCCAGATGTGAAAGACGTTCAGCCAACTCTCGGCTATCACGTCGTGGCCGTAAAAAATGCACCAGCCGAGCCGCCCGCCGACGATGACGCCCACGGCGCAGTAAAAAATGAGGTCATCGATGTCGAGCCCCGTCCAGGTCGATCCAGGCTGGCGTGCGCGATATCGCGCCAGCCCCCAGGCCGCGACGAATCCGATCAGGTACATGATGCCGTACCAATGCACCTTGAGCGGCCCGATGCCGAACACCGGGCCGATCGAAATGGCGATGGGATTGATATGAGGATAGGTCAACATGCGCGCTACTTTAAACTGTCGTTCACGCGACAGAAATAGGCCTTGAGGTAGCGCGTCTCCGGAATCGCGGGATGCACGGGATGGTCCGGTGCCTGGCCGCCCATTTCCAGGATTTGCAGGTGCTTGTCCGCGCCGCGCGCCGCCTTGGCGATCGCCTCCTGCAGCTCGGCGGCGCTCACATGATACGAGCACGAGCACGACACCAGGATGCCCTCGCCGGCGAGCAGCTGCATCGCCAGCTGGTTCAAGCGTTTGTAAGCCGCCAGCGCCTTGGGCAGATCTTTCTTGCGCTTGGCGAATGCGGGCGGATCCACGATCACGATGTCGAATTGGGCGCCTTCCTTCGCGAGCGCCTCCAGCACGTCGAACGCATCGCCCTTGCGCGTGGTCAGCGCGATGGAATTTCGCTCGGCGTTGCTGGCAGCTAGGTCAAGGGCCGCCGCCGAGCTGTCGACGCAAATCACCTCGCCCGCACCATCTCGCGCCGCGCGTGCGCCCCAGGCGCCCACGTAGCAAAATACATCCAGAACGCGCGCTCCCTTGCGCACGTACTTCGTCAACGCGCGCCGGTTGGCCGCCTGATCGAAGAACCAGCCGGTCTTTTGTCCTTCCGCCAGCGGCACCGAGAATCGAAGGCCTCCCTCGACGACCAGGCCAGGCTGATCGAGTTTGCCCTTGGCGACCTCGACATAGAGCGGCAACCCCTCCTGCTCGCGCGCCGCGCCGTCGTTCTTGAACAGCAGCGTGTCGCACTTGAAAACCTGCAGCACGGCCTCTTGAATCTGCGGCTTGAGCCGCTCCATCCCGGCGGTGGCGATCTGCACCACGCATTGGGCCCCATAGCGGTCGATCACCAGGCCGGGTAATCCGTCGGCTTCGCCATAGACCGCGCGGTAGTAGGGCTCGGCGTAGAGGCGCTCGCGCAGTGCGAGCGCGATACGCATCCGCTGCGCGAACCATGCCGCATCGGGCAGCCTCCAGGAGCTGAGCAGCCGCGCGCTGATCAGCGATTGCGGATTGACGTACGCCAGGCCCAAAGCGCGGTCGTTGTGCGCCAGCACACGCACCAGTTCCCCGGCCTTGAATTTGAGCAGGGGCGTTTGTCGGGTGTCGACTTCGTTGCTGAACACCCAAAGATGCCCGGCGTGCAGACGGCGGTCTTCGTTTTGCTTCAGGCGCATTGCGGGCAGTTGCGCCGCTATTCCGGATTCAGGCATCGGGGGAGTCTAACCGCAGTCGCGCGAGCCGAGCGGCTATTCGCGATTTCAGCTCGCCGTGCAGCTCATCCGAATAGGGCGCCGCCAGACCCCAGTTAAGCGCCCACGGCTGCGCGGTGCGCGTGGCCGCCGGCTCCGCGGCGTATCGCGGGAAGACATGTGCATGCAGAGCCGGCTCGAGGTTGCCGAATATCGCATAGTTGATGCGCACTGCCGCGGTGCTCGCGAGCAGCGCATCGCCGATGAGCGCCATGTCGCAGAGAAACTGCGCCCGCCGGTCGAACTCGAGCGCATTCAACTGATCCACCACCGGATCCGCAAGCAACAGGCAGTACCCGGCAAACACCTGTCTTTCACCCATCACCACCCAGCCGGAGCGCAGCTTCGCGACGATCGCGGGGAACTCGCCCGTCCGGCAGCGCTCCACCATGCGGTGTATCGCGGTCGCGGATGTACCTGCCGCAGCCATTCGCCTAATCACCCAGCGCTGCGGCAACAGCTGCTGCCGATACCGGCGGCGCCGCGTTGCCGAAATGCGAGCGCAGATAGGTCAACAATGCCGCCGTATCGCCCGCCGTCATCCACCCGAACTGCGGCATCGTGGCTGCGTAGCGACCGGCCGGCATCCCGTCAGGACGCTGCCCTCTGGCCACCCAGCGCGCGAATGCCCCGGAATCGCCGAGCACCACCGGCGATCCGGCCAGGCTCGGAAAAACCCCGGCAATGCCCCGCCCGTCCTCCTGGTGGCACGGCATGCAGTTGCCGCTGTAAATTCGTGCTCCCGCAGAGGCGTCGCTGCGCACGCCCGCATCCGCGGCGGGCGCCGGAGCGGACGGCGTGCAGCCCGCCGCGCTGGCGCCAAGCAGCGCGAGCAGGAGCCGTGTACCTTGTTTCCTCATACCGTGGATCGTAGCAAATGCATCTTTAAGGAGTACCTGAGTTGCGAGTCTTAGCAGCCGCCCTTGCCGTCATCGTCGCCGCATTCGCGCCATTTGCCCCGGCTCGAGCGACGCCTGAAGAAGCGCTGAAGCAAATCATCGCGCAAGGCCCAGCGCCATATCCCGATTGGCCGGCGGCGGCCGGCGAGCGCGAACGGATGGTCAAGCTGTATCAGGATAGCGGCTATCGCCTGCTGTGGAGCGACGGCGCGCAGCCAAGTGCGGCGGCCATCGCCCTGGTGCAGGAGCTGCGGCGCGCCGGCGACCGCGGCTTGGATCCGGATGATTATCCAGGCGATCGATTGGCCTCATCGTCGGCCGATTTGGCCGGCGCGCATGCCGGCCCCGAGCAGTGGGCGCAGTTCGATGCCGGTCTGACGCTCGCCGGCATGCGATTCATGTCGGATCTGCATTTTGGCCGGATCGATGCCGCCACCGTCGGACACAACCTCTCCGTCGACCGCGTCGAGCTGGACGTACCGGCCGCGCTCGAGCGACTGGCGGGCGCGGTCGATGTGGCCGCGGCACTCGATGCGCTCGAGCCGCAGTTCCGGCACTACGCGCTCTTGAAGAAGCAGCTGGCGCGGTACCGGGGTCTGGCCGGCGAACAGGGACTGACTGATCTGCCGCCGCTGCATGCCAAATCGGTGAAGCCGGGCAATGCCTATGCCGGCGCGCCGCAGCTGCAGCAGCTGTTGGCGGCGCTCGGCGATGCCCCGCCGCAGTCGGAGCCCGAGCCTCCGCCGCAGGCGCAGCCGCAAATCTTGAGCGCCTCGCTCAGCGATGCGCTGAAGCGCTTTCAGAGGCGCCATGGCGAGAATGCCGACGGCGTCCTGGGGACCGCGACGTTTGCCGAGCTGACCCGGCCCTTGAGCGCGCGGGTGCGGCAGATCGAGCTGACCATGGAGCGATGGCGCTGGCTGCCCGAGGAGCTCACCAGCGCGCCCATCATCGTCAATATTCCGCAGTTTCGCCTGTTCGCGTTCGAGTCGACCGCCGACTCCGAAGCGCAGATCCGCCAAATGGACGTCATCGTGGGCAAGGCGTTCCAGGCCACTCAAACGCCGGTGTTCAGCGCGGCCATGACCTATGTCGTGTTCCGCCCGTACTGGGAAGTCCCCTACAGCATCGCCCGCAAGGAGATCGTTCCGGGCGCGCGCCGCGATCCAAATTACCTCGATCGCCACCAGATGGAAATCGTGCGCGGTTTCGGCGACACGGGCGTACTGCCGCAGAGCGCCGATAATCTCGCCGCGGTGGCCGAGGGCACCCTGCGCATCCGACAGCGGCCGGGGCCGGACAACTCGCTGGGCTTGATCAAGTTCATGCTGCCGAATCCCTACAACGTGTATCTGCATTCCACCCCGGCTCAGGCGCTGTTCGGCGAATCGCGGCGCGATTTCAGCCATGGTTGCATACGCGTCAGCGATCCTGTGGGCCTGGCGCAGTACGTGCTGCGCGATTCGCCGGAGTGGACGCGCGAGAAGATCCTCGCCGCCATGAACGACGGCGCCGACTCCTTCACGGTCACTCTGAAAAAGCCGATTCGCGTGTTCATCGCCTACGGCACGGCACTGGCCACGGAGAACGGCGAGGTTCTGTTCTTCGACGACATCTACGGCCACGACGAGCGTCTGGAACAGGCCCTGCGGGCTCAAGCCGTGCAGCGGCGTCCGCCCGGACGGGAGTGATCGGGCCGTGCCGATCACCTTGGACGATCTGCGCCGCTACGCAGTCGCGCGCTCGCTGTTCAAGCCCACGACACTCAAGCGTGCGATCGACAGGCTCGGCTTCGTGCAGGCCGACCCGATCCGCGCGCCCGCGCGCGCGCAGGACCTCACGCTGCGCCATCGCGTCGCAGGCTACCGTGCGGGCGATCTGGAGCGCCGCTACCCGCGGTTGTCCCTGGAGGAGGACTATTTTGTCAATTACGGCTTTTTGCCGCGTGCACACCACCGGCTGATGCATCCGCGCACACCGCCGTCCGCGTGGGACGCGGCGCGCCGCCGGCAGGCCCACGCGGTGCTTGAGTTCGTCCGCGACTGCGGCACCGCGCATCCGCGCGCCGTGGATGCGCATTTCGCACACGGTAAGGTGACCAACTGGTTCGGCGGCACCTCCAATGCGACCACGCGCTTGCTCGACGAGATGCACTATCGCGGGCTGCTGCGAGTCGCGCGGCGCGACGCGGGGACCCGCGTGTACGCTGCGCGCGGGGACGACGGCTCCCAAGGGCGTGAGGCCCTGCCCGACACGGCGGCGGCCGCCGCAGCAACGGCCGCCGCAGCAACGGCCGCCGCCCGTATCGACGCGCTGGTCGACGTGATCGTGCGGCAATACGCGCCGCTGCCCGCGCACAGCCTCGCTCAACTGCTTCGCCATCTGCGCGGCGGCGCGCCGCAGTGGGCCCTCGAGCTCGCGCCGGCGCTCAAGCGGGCGAAGCGGCGCCTCGCGTGCGCCCGGGTGGACGGCATCGACTGGTATTGGCCGGCCGCGGAGTCTCCGCGTTCGGTCCGCTGGCGGCCCGGCGAGACCGTTCGGTTGCTCACGCCGTTCGATCCGGTGGTTTGGGATCGGCGTCGCTTCGAAATTTTCTGGGGGTGGCCGTATCGCTTCGAGGCGTACACACCGGCGCCGAAGCGCAAGCTCGGCTACTACGCCCTGCCCTTGTTATGGCACCAGAGCGTGATCGGCTGGGGCAATCTGACCGTGACCGGGGGCCGCCTGACCGCGTCCTTCGGCTACGCGGCGGGCCGCGCACCCCGCAGCGCCGCGTTCCGGACCGGCCTCGCGGCCGAACTCGACCGGATGCGTGTCTTCCTCGATCTTAAGGAGCCTGCCGAACCTCATCCGCGCCAGGTGCGAAAGGCGCCGGTATCCAAGTGCACGAAGTCCGACTGCCGGTAATAGCCGACTCCGCCGCGCGTCATTCCCAAGGCATGCCCGGCCAGATTCGCGCAATCGACGCCCGCGAGCCGCACATCGATGGCGCGTCCCTCCAGGTGCAGGCTGTGCCGGGCAACGCCGCCGCTGCGTTCGCGCAACTGCTCGTTGGTTTGCGGCGAACGATAGCCCGAAATCACGCTGAATACGGGATCGACAGCCGCTTTCTTCGCGACGTCGTAAAGATAATCCAGCAGCTTCGGATCGATGGGGTGCTGTTCGCCGTTGCGAAAATCGCGCAGCAATACTTGCACGGCTGCGAGCGCCTCGGGGATATAGCCGCCGCCGCGAAAGAATTCCAGGTCGAGCGACTCCGGCGTGTGCAAATTCCTGAGCGCAAGCCGCTTCGGCGCTGCGCTCTGCTGCGCCCGCGCCGGGCGCGCCAGAACACCGGCTGCCGAAGCGCCGGCCAGGCATGCACCCGCTGCGAGTACTCGGCGGCGGCTCCAGTTCATCGTCGGTTCTCCTCGCGCAGCAGCTTGCCGCGATCGAGCGCCAACACCGTGGCGCGTGGGAAGAAGTTAAATTCAGAGGCCGACGCCCACGTGTAGGCGCCCATCTCCCGGCCTACCAGCAGATCGCCCATCTTGAGTTTCGGCAGCTCGAGCTGTTCACTCACGACATCGACGCTGTCGCAGGTCGGACCGGCGAGCACGCACGGAGTTGTGGGCCCGGGCGGCACCAGCGCTTCGATCGGGTAGGCGGCATGTTCGTACATCACGCCGCTGTAGCTCCCGTACAGGCCATCGTCGAGATAGTACCACCAGCGCCCGTCGCGCAGCGCGCGCCCCATGACGGACGACACGGCCACCGCGGCGGGGGCTGCGATGTAGCGCCCCGGTTCCGCGATGACGCGCACCGGCATCCCGAGCGAGCTCAAGGCCCGCCGGATCGGCGCACAGAACTCCTCGATGGGAACCGCGGGCTTTAGATAATCGACCGGAAAGCCGCCGCCGATATCGAGCGTGCAGAGCGTGTGGCCCCGCTCAATTGCGCGGAACATCAAGTCGCGACACACGTTGATGGCCGCCACTTGCATTGCGGGCCCGGCCGCTTGCGAACCGGCGTGAAACGACAGCCCCTCGACCGGGATGCGCAGCTGCGCGGCGAGCGCCAGCAGGTCCAGGGCGGCGCCCGGGTCGCAGCCGAATTTACGCGAAAGATCGGCGATTGTATCGGCGCTGCGGAACGACACGCGAATCAGCAGCGAGGCTCGGTGCCTGAACTTCACGAACTTGCGCACTTCATCCGGATTGTCGACGACGAATCGGGTGACGCCGAAGGACAATGCGGATCGAATGTCGCCTTCGCGCTTGATCGGGTGCGTATGAATGCAACGCTCGGGCGGCACGCCGACACGGCGCATGAGCTCGACTTCGCCGTTGGTCGCCAGATCGAAGCAGCTGCCCGCCGCACTCAACGTGGCGACGACGGCGGCGTTCGGCAGCGATTTGACCGCGTAGTACAGATCGACCCCGGGCAAGGCCGCCCGCAGGCGATTGTATTGAGCCCGCACCCGCTCTGCATCGATGATGAACAGGGGCGAGCCGTAGCGGGCGACCAGGTGCCGGATGGAGTCGTGCGCGAAGGGATCCTGCTTAGGATCGAGCTCCAGCGGCGCACCGGCCGGCAGTTTGCGGATTTGAGATGCTCTGGCCATCGTTCAGCTCGCGATCATAGGTTTCAACCGGCGCTCAGCTCGAGCGGGTCTTCGGCGATTCCGCCGCTGGCGCGCTGCAGGCGATCGAGGATGGCCGCCCAGCGCTCATCCTGCGGCAGCTCCTGCGCCAGAATCCTCACACAGCCCGCCCGGTCCAGGGTACGCAAATGGTTGTAAAGGTTGTGAGCATATTGATCCGGCTTCTTGCCCGCATTGATCCACGTCATATAACGCGTGGTGTGCAGCGGCGGGCGCATGGCGAGCACGGCCACTTTCTCATGGCGCGCCACGAACTCGCCGGCACGCGCCTCCAGATCGTCCGTCGCGACGATTTCAAGGGGGGTCGACGGCGCATAGTGCTGCGCCCGATCGCCGGGAGCGCGCGGCCCGCTTCCGCCGACCGCCAATTCGCCGACCACCTGCGCGATCTGTGAACGGGTGATGAAGCCCGGGCGCAGCAGGCGCACTTCGTTGTTCAGGCACGACACGATGGTCGACTCGAGACCGATGGGCGAATCGCCGCCGTCCAACAGCACGTGGACCGCATCTCCGAGCTCATCGCGGACGTGCTCCGGCTTGGTGGGGCTCAAGCGGCCGTAGCGGTTGGCGGACGGTGCGGCGATGCCGCCGCCAAAGGCGGTCAAGAGCTGCTGCGCCATCGGATGCGAGGGGATCCGTATGCCGATGCTGTCCTGCCCGCCGGTGACGATCTCATTGACGTTGTCCGCCTTGGGGAGAATCAAGGTCAGCGGGCCCGGCCAGAACATGTCTGCCAGCCGCTCGGCGGCCGCAGGCACATCCGAGACCCAGCGGTGCAGGTAGCGCGGATTGTCCAGATGCACGATCACGGGATGATCCGCCGGACGCCCTTTGACTTCGAAGATCTTGCGCACGGCGGCCGGGTTGGAGGCATTGGCACCCAGGCCGTACACGGTTTCCGTCGGAAATACCACCAAGTCGCCTGCGCGCAACGTCTGGACGGCCTTTTCGATTTCAGTCTGTGTAGCTCTTACCACAGCGCCATGATATCAAATGAGCCGTTGCAGGAACTTCAAGTCGAGCCAGCGCCCGAACTTGAAACCGACTTCGCGCAAGTGGCCGGCCACTGTGAAGCCCAGGCTCTCGTGCAGCCCGATGGATACGGCATTCTCGGCATCGATTCCCGCGATCATGCAGTGCCTGCGCTGGCCTGCGGCAGCTTCCAGAAGCGCGAGCACGAGCGCCCGGCCGATGCCTTGGCCCCGGCTGTCCGCGCGCACATGCACGCTGTGCTCGACGCTGTGGCGATAACAAGGCCATGCGCGAAACTCGCCGAAGGTGCCGAATCCCAGGACACTTGATGCGTCGCACGCGACCAGCACCGGGAACCCCTGTGCGGCCTTGGCGTCGAACCAGGCTTCGCGGTTCGCCAAGGTCACCTCCGCTTCGGAGTATACCGCAGTGCTGTTGCGAATCACTTCGTTGTAGATCGCAAGAATCTGCGGAAGCTGCGCGCGCGCGGCGCTCGATATCGCGACCGGTCCGATCAAGGCGCTTGCGCCACGGTCACGTCGGGAGGATCGAGCGCGGTACGCGTCCAGCTGCCGTCGCTCTGGCGGTCGAGCTCGTAGGCCGGCCAGTAGTGCTTGTCGAGCTTCAGCGTGATCACGTCGGTCTGTCCGTTCCAGCTGACTGTTTTGAGCCGCAACGACGCCCGGTCGGGCTTGCCGCGAACGGCCTTGATGAAGGCGTCCAGGTCCGGGGTGGGCTGCCCGTCCACCTCGGTGATGCGCCGGCCGGCATACAACCCGTAGTGCGTCGCCGGAGAACCGTAAAAAAAGAACGAGACGAATACGCCGTACGGCGGGATGCCGCGCTGCGCGGCCATCGCCCGGTGCGGTGCCTGCAGGGTCGCTCCCGCCCAGATCACCACTCGATCGATATCGCGGCCGTTCAGCGCCACGGTGTTCATGTTCAGCGTCTTCTCCGCACCGTCGCGCCATACGGTGACGGAAACCTGCGGCTTCTGCACGGTGCGCTCCACTTCACGGAACCGATTCACCACCTTGCCGTCGATGGCGAGCAGCAGATCGCCCGGCTCGAGCAGCGATGCCGCGGGCGTCCCGGCCACCAGCCGATCGATGCTGAGCACCTGCCGGCGCTGCGCATCGTGCTCCTCGAACCGGCGCACCCAGGCGTCCGGCAGGCCCAACCTGCGCGCGCTCGCGAGCGACTGCACGCTGAATTCCGCTTCGAAGGAATAAAGCGGCCGCTGGTCGGCGACGACCTGGATCGTTTCGGAGACCAGGTCGGCCGGAATGCCACGGTTGACCTGCTCGACCTCGCGCTGTGTTTCAAATGCGAAACTCGACCAGAGCGCGACCACCTCGCCCTTGTCGTTCGCCAGCACACCGTCAAGATCGCCCGGCGCATTGACCAGGTTCACCGCTTCCAGATTGCTGTCGCGGAAGCGCAGCGTGCGCGACAGCGGAAACGACACGACGTCGACGCTCGCCACCTGCGTGCGCTGCGACATGATCTTCGAATCGCTGCGCTGGCCCACCACCCAGACGTCATCGCCCGGGCGAAGCTCTTTGGTGAGGAAGGTCGCCGCCCGCACCGGCGTGTCGTCGATCGACTTCGGATCGTACGAGACGACGGCCAGATTGTGCAGCGGATGGATGAATACCACCCTGCCCGGCACCTCCACCGTGCCATTGAACGTCAATCGCACATCGCCCATCGCGAGCGGCACGGTATTGCGGTCGATCACCACCAGACCGCGCTGGGTATCGACGATCACACCGGTGCCGTGATAGTTCTTTTCGGTCACGCCCGAAACCGAATAGGGCATGTCGAAGGTGATCGTGACCAATGACGGCGCGAGGCGGTCGATGCGCGGATCGCCGGTCTTCGCGAATTGCGTGGAGGCGGGCTTGAGGCTCGAGGGCGCCGGTCCCGGGACAAGGGCCACGCACGGCCAGATGCCCGACGTGTCGTCGCGTTTGCACTTGCGCGCCGGGAACCAGCTCCGGTCCATGCGGATCACCTTGAGCTGCGTCGCGCGCGGATCTTCAAGAGTGACATAACGCACGGGCGCTCGCGCGCCGTCCGCGAGATCCGCCAGCGCAGCCTCGAAGTCGGCGAGTGTGTTCATCGTCTTGCCGTCGAACGAGCTGATCAGCGCGCCGTGCGGAATGGCCGCGCTGCCGAATACGTAGCCCGGATTGGCGACGTACACGCCCTTGATGGGCAGGTTGTAGTGGCGCGCCTGCTGGTAGGAAAGGGTATGCACCACGGCCTCACCGAACTCGATGTACTCATCGGCGGTGATGGCGCTCAGGGACTCGACCTCGAGCGCATGCCGCAATGTCTCGTTGCCGCGCTGGATCTCCACTTTGACCTGCCGGCCGACGTGATTGTCGAGCACGTCCTCCAGGGCGAAGAACTCCGGCACGGGTTTGCCGTCGATTGCCACGAGAATGTCGCCCGGCGACAAGATGCCGTCCGCGGCGGATCCCGGCTGCACTTCGTCGACCACCAGCATGCCAGTCAGTTTCGGATAGGCGCTGCGCATGCGCGCTTCGGTGTCCGCAGAGAGTCCGAGCCGGCGCAGTTCATCGTAGGGTGTGTACTTGAATACGGTCTCCAGCGTGCCGCGCGGCACCGGCTTGCCGGCGTCGATGAATTTCAGCGCACGCGTGATGGCCGGCAGCGGCAGATAAAAGCTCGATGCGGCGCCGGTCGCGCCGCCGGCATTGAGCGCCACCACGCGCCCCTCGATATCGATGACCGGGGACCCCGAAGAGCCCCCTGAGGTGCCGGACGCGGCCTGGTAGTAGAAGGTATTGAAATCGTTGTACTTGCCGTAGCCGTATTCCGGAGCTTCGCGATCCAATCGCGCCAGCGTACCGGCGAGAATCGACAGCTGTTCGCCCGCGTCGTTGCCGACCACGCGGATCTCGCGTCCGATCACCGCGCCTGCGGGATACAGCGGCAGTTCGGCCGGTTCAATGAAGCGCAGTTTGCTAGGATCGTAGTGGTAGATGCCGAAGTCGTGCACCGGATCGCGGTATACGGGGTAGAGCTGCACTTCCTCACGGTTCTGGAAAGTGGCCTGCGCCGTCACGGGCCCCGGCGTCACCACGTGTCGATTGGTCAGAATGAGGCCGCGCTTCGCGTCGATGACGAAGCCGGTCGCCTGCGCCGTGGAGTTCCACTCGGTGTCGAACGCGCGCGTGCTGTCGATCTGGATCGTCACCACTCCGGAAGCGATTCTCTCGAGGGTTTGCGCCCAGTTGGCGGCGGCCGCCGGGGTGTCGGGCACGATCGCAACCGGCGTGATCGGGTCGGCGGCGCCCAAAACGCGCGTGGCGCACAGCAAGAACAGCGATAACAAGAGAGCTTTACGGGGCATGCCGGTCCTATGAAATGAACTCAATGTCCGTGATCGGACAAGATGAGGAGCCACACGGTTCCTAACAACGCGAAACTCAGCATCACGGCCGCCGAACCCATGTCCTTGGCCATTCCTGCCAGCGGATTAGGGTCGGTGCCGCCCCGGTCCACGACCGCCTCGATGGCGCTGTTCAGGATCTCGATCACCAGGATCTGCAGCATCGGGTACACCAGCAGAGCGCGCTCGACCCCCGTGCGGCCCAACAGCAGCCCGCCGGGGATGACCAGCAGCGACAGGCAGAACTCCTGGCGGAACGCCGCCTCTTCGCGCCAAGCGTGCAGAAAGCCCTGTAGCGAATAGCCGAAGGCGCGCACCAGCCGCGTGATCCCGCTCGGTTTGTCTCTGTCAATCATTCAAGCTGCTTGGCTTCCAGGCGACATCGAGTTGTTTCACGGCACGCACATCGTCCAGGCGCCGTACCGGCATGGTATGCGGTGCGGAGCGCAGTTTCTCGGGATCCTGTTCCATTTCCCGCCGAATGGCCGTCATCGCGTCGCAAAATTGGTCGAGCTCCTCCTTGGTTTCCGTTTCGGTCGGCTCGATCAGCAGGCACTCGGGCACCAGCAGCGGGAAGTACGTGGTGGGCGCATGAAAGCCGAAATCCAGGAGCCGCTTGGCGACATCCATCGCGGTGACCTGGTAGCGGCGGCTCTCCTGCTTCAGCGTGACGATGAATTCATGACTCGCGCGGCGCATCGGATATGCGGCCTCGTAGCCCGCTTGAATCAACCGCTGCATCAGATAGTTCGCATTCAGCGTGGCGAACTCCGCCACCCGCACCATGCCTTCTCGGCCCAGCATCCGCATGTAGATGTACGCGCGCAGGTTGACGCCGGCATTGCCCATGAAGCCGGACAGACGGCCGATGGATTGCGGCAACTCGCGCTCCGTCAACCAGCGATACCCGTCCCCTTCCCTGCCGACCACGGGAATCGGCAGAAAGGGCAGCAGGCGCGGACCGACCCCCACGGCGCCGGAGCCGGGGCCGCCGCCGCCGTGAGGCGTCGAGAAGGTCTTATGCAGGTTCATGTGGATGACGTCGAAGCCCATGTCGCCGGGGCGGACCTTGCCGAGGATCGCATTCAAATTTGCGCCGTCATAATAGAGCAGGCCGCCCGCGTCGTGCACGATGCGCGCCACCTCCGCGATCTTGTGCTCGAACACGCCCAGCGTGGACGGGTTCGTGAGCATGATGGCCGCTGTCTGTGCGCTCACCGCCGATTTCAGCGCGTCGATATCGATATCGCCGTTCTTGTCGCACGGAATCTCCTTGACGCTGCAGCCGCACATCGCGGCAGTCGCCGGATTGGTGCCGTGCGCGGCCTGCGGCACGATGATCTCGCAGCGGGCGGCGTCGTTTCGCGCACGATGATAAGCGCGGATCATCGCAACGCCCGCAAACTCGCCTTGCGCACCCGCCATCGGCGTGAGGCTCACGCCCTGCATGCCGGTGATGTCTTTGAGCATCTCCTGCAGTTCGAACATACAGGCAAGAAAGCCTTGGGGCTCGGGCGCGAGGGGATGGCGCGAGACGAACTCCGGCAGCATCGCGTAGGTATTGCACGCCTTCGGGTTGTACTTCATGGTGCACGAGCCCAAGGGATAGAAATGCGTATCGATCGAGAAGTTGAGCTGCGACAGGCGCGTGTAATGGCGCACGGCCTGCAGCTCGGACACTTGCGGCAGCAGCAGCGGGGTCTCGCGGCGCAGGTGCGCCGGCACCGGGGGCCCATCCTCGCCCGCAGATCGTGCGGCCGGCGTACCGGTGGCCGAGGCACCGGCGGCGGACGTGACGTGCGGCGCCGACAGCGGCGGGAATTGGCTCGCCGCGCGCCTGCCGGGCTTGCTCAATTCGAATATCAGCGGCTCGCGCAGGTGCAATTCAGTCATTGGCTTCCCCTCGTGACTGCATGAGCTCGGCCAACGCGCTGGCGTACGCGGCTATGTCGGCATCGAGCTTGGTTTCGGTGGCGCAGATGAGCAGTGCGTTCCCCAATTCGGGATAGCTCGCGCACAGGTCGAATCCGGCCAGGATCCCGCGCTCGGCGAGCGCGGCCGCCACCGGCGCCACGGGGCGGTCGAGAAGCAGCACCGCCTCGTGGAAGCGAGGCGCATCGAAGGCGGCTGTGACGCCCGGGATCCTCGTGAGCGCGTGCACCAGGGCAGCCGCGCGCTGCGCACTGGCGATAGCAACGCGCTTGAGTCCCTCGGCGCCGAGCAGCGACAGGTAGATCGTCGCCGCGGTCACCATGAGGCCTTGATTGGTGCATATGTTGGAGGTTGCCTTGCTGCGGCGAATGTGCTGTTCGCGCGCCTGCAGCGTCAGGCTGAAGCCCGGCCGTCCCTCGAGGTCCGCGGTGCGACCCACGATGCGGCCCGGCATTTGCCGCACGTACTGCATGCGGGTCGCCATGAAGCCGAAGTAGGGGCCGCCCGAAGCAAGCGGTACTCCGAGCGGCTGCCCTTCCCCGCAAACGATATCGGCGCCGCGTTTGCCGTCGATGAGGCCGCCCCACTCGCCCGGCGGCTTGAGCAGCGCCAGCGCGACCGGGTTGACGACCGCGATCACCAGCATGCCGTTCGCGTGCGCCCAATCGGTGAGCTGGTCCACCTCTTCCAGGCTGCCGAAGAAATTCGGCTGCTGCACCACCAGAGCGGTCGCGTCCCGGGCGCCGTGAGCCTGCAGTGCGGTCAACGCCGTGCGCCCCTGGCGGCGATCGAAATCCACCGCATCGAACTCGATGTGCTGATTGCCCGTGATTGCGCGCGCCACCTGGCCATAGGTCGGATTCACGGCGCGCGGCAGCAGGATGCGCCGCGCATGGGAGGCGCGGTTCGCACGCACCGCCATCAAACACGCCTCGGCCAAGGCGGATGCGCCGTCGTACAAGGAGGCGTTCGACACTTCCATGCCGGTCAATGCGCACATCATCGACTGATATTCGTAGATCAGCTGCAAAGTGCCCTGGCTCGCCTCCGCCTGATACGGCGTGTAGGCGGAATAGAACTCCCCGCGCGTCGCGATGGACCACACCGGGGCGGGAATGTGGTGCTCATAGGCGCCGGCCCCGATGAAATTCAGCGGCCGGCCGTCGCGCGCGGCGCGCTCGGTCAGCAGCCGCGCGATCTCCATTTCTGTCAGCGCCGGCGGTACCCTGGACAGGGCTGTGGTCTTGAGCGCCGACGGAATCTCATCGAACAGATCGTCGATCGATTGCACTCCGATGACCTCCAGCATGCGGGCAACATCGGAAGGAGTGTGCGGAATATACGGCATGGCGGGCCGTTACTCGGCGGCGTCGAGAAATTGTGCATACTCGGCGGCGCTGAGCAACGCGTCTCCCGGGGCCGAGGGGTCGCGCTGCAAGCGCATCAACCAGCCCGCACCGTACGGGTCGTGATTGAGCAGTTCGGGCCGCTCGGCGAGTTCGCCGTTGCTCGCGACGATGCGGCCCGCCACGGGGCTGTAGACATCGGAGGCCGCTTTGACGGATTCGACCACCGCACAGCCGTCGCCCGCGCGCACGAGGGTCTCCACCTGCGGCACCTCGACGAACACCAGATCGCCGAGCGCTGCCTGCGCGTGATCGGTGATGCCCACTTCCACGAGTCCGTCCGGCAGGTCGCGGACCCACTCGTGACTTCGCGTGTATTGCAAATCGCCCGGAATGTTGCTCACTCTCGAATCTCCTATGACTCCACCTGGACCAATATCCTGCCGTTGCGCACGAACGGCGGCTTCACCACGCGCGCCGCATGCGGTTTGCCGCGAATGTCCACCAGCACCCGCGGGCCGGTCCCCGCCGGCACGCGCGCGAGCGCAATGGCGCGATTCAAGGTCGGAGAAAAGGTGCCGCTGGTGACCTCCCCCAGGGGGTTCGACGCTCCGTCGGCGGATACGCGCTGATGGCTGCGCAATACGCCGCGCTCTTCGAGAATCAAGCCCACCAGCACCTCACCGCCGATCCTGCGGGCGCGCTCGAGCGCCTCTCGGCCGATGAAATCGCGAGTATCCGGATCGAATGCGACGGTCCACGTCAGCCCCGACTCGAGCGGATGGCGGCTTTCATCCATGTCGTTGCCATACAGGTTCATGCCGGCTTCCAGGCGCAGGGTATCGCGCGCGCCCAAACCGGCCGCGGTCACGCCCTGCGCCAGAAGCGCCCGCCAGGTGTGGGGCGCCTCTTGCGCCGGCAGCATGATCTCGAAGCCGTCCTCGCCCGTGTAGCCGGTGCGCGCGACGAACCAGGAATCGAGCGCAGCGCCGCTGAACCGTGCGATCTCGAGCGCCCGGGCGCGGTGCGACGCCGACAGCAGCGGCAGCGTTTTGGCGATCGCACGGGGCCCCTGAACCGCGAGCATTGCCAGATCGGTGCGCTCGCTCACCGCAATGCCGAACGCGCCCGCGTGCTCGCGTATCCAGGCGAGGTCCTTGTTGCGCGTGCCGGCGTTGACCACCATTCTGAACCACGATTCCGTCATGAAATAGACGATCAAGTCGTCGATCACACCGCCCGACGGCAGCAGCATGCACGAATACAACGCCTGCCCGGGAATCAAAAGCTTGCCGACGTCGTTCGCCAGCAGCGAGCGCAGAAACTCGCGCCCGCGCGCACCCGTCAAGTCGATGACGCACATGTGCGAGACATCGAACATTCCGGCATCGCGGCGTACCGCGTGGTGCTCTTCAAGCTGCGAGCCGAAGCTCAAGGGCAGGTCCCAGCCGCCGAAATCGACGATCTTGGCGCCCAGTGAAACATGGGTGTCGTAGAGCGGAGTCCTCAGGCCCATCGCAACCTCGCTGCGAAAGTCGACGGAGACACGGCCCGCACCTTGAAGTGCATGCCGCCCCTCTGTCCTTGAACCTGAGAGATCGAGCGCCGATGCGCGCTGTTCCCCTTCGGTGGACCCGCCGCTACGGCGAGATCGCTCTCCAGAGATCGCCAGAGACTGCAGTTCTTGTGCCTGAGCGTTTCCGGGCGGTTGCGCCTTCGGCGGCCCGTCGATGAGATGGGCGCTCTCCAGACAGCTCTTGTCGCGATGCGCGCATGATACACGATCCGCCGCGCTCAGCCGCCCGCTTTCTTGGCGGGCCAGCCCAGTTTGACCAATTCCGCGACGATGACATCGCGGTGGTCGCCCTGAATCTCGATGACGCCGTCGCGCACCGTTCCGCCCGACCCGCAGCGCTTCTTGAGCCGCGTGGCGAGCGCATCGATGTCCGGCGCGCGAAGCGGCAGCCCCGTCACCGTCGTGACCCCCTTGCCGGCCCGACCCTTGGTCTCGCGGCCTACGCGCACCGCGCCTACCGTGGCCGCGCCCGGAGCGCCCTTCGGACACACGCATTCCCGCACCGCACGACGACAATTTGGGCACAGAGTACCGGACCCGGTGGAATAGACGATTCTCGCGCTCATGTGCGCATTATGCCGCTTCGCACACCGGGCGGCGGCGGTGTGATGCTTCTGGCGGGCAAGGTAGAATGGGCGCATGAACAGACGCAGAACATCCTTGGGCGTAAAAGTCGGCACCGTGACCATCGGCGGCGGCGCCCCCATCGTCGTACAGTCGATGACCAACACCGACACCGCGGACATCGAGGGCACGGCCGCCCAGGTCAAAGCGCTGGCGCGCGCCGGCTCGGAGCTGGTGCGCATCACCGTCAACAACGACGAAGCGGCCGCTGCAGTTCCGCACATCCGCGAACGCCTGGATGCACAGGGCATCGGCACCCCCTTGGTGGGAGACTTTCACTTCAACGGCCACAAGCTGCTCAAGAGCCACCCTGCCTGCGCACAGGCTCTGGCCAAGCTTCGGATCAATCCGGGCAACGTGGGGCGGGGCAGCAAACGCGACCCGCAGTTCGCTGAGATGATCGAGACCGCCTGCAGGTACCACAAACCCGTGCGCATCGGCGTGAACTGGGGCAGCCTCGATCAGGACCTGCTCACGCGCATGATGGACGAGAATTCGAAGCTGGCTGACCCTGAGCCTGCGATCGACGTGATGCGTGAGGCGATCGTCGTCTCGGCGCTGGACAGCGCCAAGCGGGCTGTAAGCCTGGGACTGGGCGCGGACATGATCGTGATCAGCGCCAAGGTGAGCGGCGTCCAAGACTTGATCTCGGTATACCGCAGCCTCGCGCCGCGCTGCACGTATCCGCTGCATCTCGGGCTCACCGAAGCCGGCATGGGCAGCAAGGGCATCGTCGCCTCCACGGCCGCCATCGGAGTGCTGCTGCAGGAGGGCATCGGTGACACGATCAGGGTGTCGTTGACGCCGGAGCCCGGCGGCGACCGCACGCAGGAGGTCATCGTTGCCCAGGAGATCCTGCAGACCATGGGACTGCGTTCGTTCACGCCGATGGTCATCGCCTGCCCCGGGTGCGGCCGCACCACCAGCACCTATTTTCAGGAGCTGGCTCAGAAGATCCAAGGCCACATCCGCCATCGAATGCCGGAGTGGCGCAAGCAGCGGGCGGGCGTGGAAGACATGACCGTCGCGGTCATGGGATGCGTGGTCAACGGCCCGGGCGAGAGCAAGCATGCCAACATCGGCATCAGCCTGCCGGGTACGGGAGAGCATCCGGTCGCGCCGGTATACGAAGACGGCGAGAAGACGGTGACGCTCAAAGGTGAGCGGATCGCAGAGGAGTTTCAGGAGCTGGTCGAGCGCTACGTCGAGCGGACCTACATCAGAAGTCCGCCGTGAACGACCTGTCCGCCAAAAAATGCGCGCCCTGCGAGGGCGGCGTCTCGCCCTTGACGGCGGCGCAGGCCGCCGAGCTGCTTGCGCAGCTCGATCCCGAGTGGCGGATCGCCGGGGATTCGAAGAGCATCACGCGCGCGTTCAAGTTCAAGGATTTCTTCCGCACCATGAGTTTCGTCAACGCGGTCGCGCACGTTGCGAACGGCGAGGACCATCATCCCGATCTGCAAGTCGGCTACAACCACTGCAGCGTAACCTACACGACGCATTCGATCGGCGGCCTGTCGCACAACGACTTCATTTGCGCGGCCAAAATCGACCGGCTCTGAGCGTTTCGCGGTGGGAGCCTGTCTGAGTATTCCGCTTGAGCGGAATACTCAGACAGGCTCCCTAGGCCCGCTCGATTTTCAGGAACGCGGGCACATCGCCGATCAGCCCCAGGGCGCGCTGCGCGAACTGGCGCTTGAGGAACGGCAGTTTCCCGACGGCGTCGAGCCCGGCCGCGCGCAGCCGGGCCACCGCCGGATTGGAACTCGAAAACAAGCGCTCCAAGCCGTCCATGGCGGTGGCGGCGAGCAGATTCTCGCTCTTGCGCCAGCGCTCGTAGCGGCGCAGCAACCGGCGCTCGCCCACCAGATCGGGGGAGCCGGCCGCGTCCAGTACCTCGGCGAGCGACGCGCAATCCAGCAGTCCCAGGTTCAAACCCTGCCCCGCCAGCGGATGCACCGCGTGCGCGGCATCGCCAACGAGCGCGGCGTGCGATTTTACATAGTCCACCGCATACTGCAGTTTGAGCGGGAAGCTCGCGATCGGGGTCGCGAGTTCGACCTCGCCGAGCGCCTCGCCACTCGCCTCGCCGAGCGCGGCGCCGAATGCCGCGGCATCGAGCGCGCGCAAACGCACGGCCTCGGCGCGCGCCACGCTCCACACGATCGACGACCGGCCGTCCGGCAGCGGTAGGAACGCCAAAGGCCCGCTGGGCAAAAATCGCTGCCAGGCAGTGTTCCGATGCGATTTGGCGGTGCGTACGTGCGCCACCAGGGCATCCTGATGATAGGCGTGGCCGGCGGTATCGATTCCGAGCAGTTCTCGAGTCTTCGAATCGGCGCCATCGGCCCCGATCAGCAGCTTCCCGCGCAGGTCGCGCCCATCGTCCAGGCGAATACGCGCGTCGGCCTCGCTCAACGTGATTTCGCGCACACTCGCCTCGATGAGCACCGCGCCCGCGGCACCGGCCGCCTGCAGACAGCGCTCCTGCAATGCGCGTCCCTCGACGATGAAGCCGAGATTCGGTTCGCCGATCCCGGCGCAATCGAAAGTCAGCGAACCCGGCCCCCCCGGCACGCCGCTCGCATCCCAGACGCACATGCGTTCGTAGGGGAACACCCGCTGCGGCGGAAGGCACTGCCAGACTCCGCCCAGCTGCAGCAGCCGCTGCGAGGCGCGGCTCAGCGCAAACACACGCAAATCCCAGTCCGGCGCCGCTTCCCGGGCCGGCGCTAGGGCGTCCGCGACGATGGCCACCCGGCCCGGCGCGCATCGCGCGCGCGCCAGCAGCGCGCCGGCCATCACGCTGCCGACGACCCCGGCGCCCACGATCACGACGTCGAACTCGCGGCTCATTGCAGGCGGCCGGGCGGCGTGCCCGCCGCAGGTTCGCGCGGCGCCTGCACAAGCGCCACGCCGCGAGCCAGCTTCGGAATCCGGCCTGCGGCGCCCGTGCTCAGCGAAGACAGCGCCGCCTTCGCCGGCGGCAGCAGATCGAAGGCCAGCAGGCCCACATTGCGCAGCCGCTGCACTGCGCCCAGACGATTGGCGAACAGCCGGACGAGGCCGTCGGTGAAGCCGATGATTGCGCGCCGATCCGCGGCGCGCCAGCCATCGTATGCCCGCATGATTGCGGCGTCGCCGTAGTCACCGCAATGCTCGGCGATCAGCTCCGCCAGGCTCGCGACGTCGCGCAGCCCCAGATTGAATCCCATCCCGGCCACCGGATGCAGCCCCTGCGCCGCGTTGCCGAGGATGATGCAGCGATCCGCGCTGGTGCGCTGCGCGCGCGTCAGCGACAAGGGATATGGAACTCGCCGGCCCACCTTGAGAAAGCGGCCCAGCCTGAAGCCGAATCGCCGCTGCACTTCGGCAAGGAACTGCTCATCCGACCAGCTCATGGCGGATTCGACCAGCGCGCGGCTCAGCGTCAACACGAGCGTGCAGCGCCCGTCGGCGAGCGGCAGCAGTGCGAGCGGTCCGCTTTCAGTGAAGCGCTCGTAGGCCACATGTTCATGAAACTTCTGCGGCAACACGGTGGTGATGACCGCGGTCTGCTCGTAGTCGCGCACCTCGGCCGCGACGCCGAACGCGCTGCGGGTCGCGGAATCGATGCCGTCCGCCGCCACCACCAGCTGAGCCTTGATGCACTCGAGCCCGCCTGCACCCGACACCTGCAGTTCGACCGAATGCTCGCCGGCCACGATGCGCGCGACCTGCGCCGGGCAATACACGCGCACATCCTCGCGGCGGCGCAGCTGCGCCCACAGCGCTGCCCCGAGCGCGCGATTCGGGACCACGTAACCTAAGGCCTTGAGGCCCTGCTCCGCCGCATCGATGCGCGCAAATCCGAAATGGCCGCGGTCCGAAACGTGAATCTTGGCGATGGGCGTGGCCGTCGCGGCAACACCCGGCCAAACGCCCAATGTCTCGAGTATGCGGCGGCTGCCGTTCGACAATGCCGTGGTGCGCTCATCGAAGCTCGGCTGTGCGGCTGAATCGTGCGGCACGGCCTCGATCAGCGCCACCCGACGATCGAGTCCCTGCAGCGCGACGGCCAGGCTGGCGCCGACCATGCCGCCGCCGACGATGGCGATGTCGAACGGGCCGTTCACGCCGATTGCACCAGGCGCTCGACGGCCTCGGGAGTCTTCTCCAGCGACGCCGTCAAAACCTCCGGCTCGCCATGGGTCACCAGCACATCGTCTTCGATGCGCACACCGATGTTCCAGAATTCCTTAGGGTAGCGGGGCGAGGGGCGGATATAAATGCCGGGCTCCACGGTCAGCGCCATGCCGGCCTCGAGGACTCGCCATTCTCCGCCCACCTTGTAATCGCCGACGTCGTGGACATCGAGACCCAACCAGTGCCCTGTGCGGTGGCTGAAAAACGGCAGGTAGGCTTGGCTCTTGATGAGGTGCGCGATCCGGCCCTTGATGAGCCCGAGTTTGACCAGCCCCTGGGTGACGGCGCGCACCGCCGCTTCGTGCGGCTGGTTCCAATGGTTTCCGGGCCGCACCTTGTCGATGGCGGCGGTTTGCGCGTCGAGCACCACCTCGTAGACCGCGCGCTGCGCAGCCGTGAACCGGCCGCTCACGGGGAAGGTGCGTGTGATGTCCGAGGCGTAGTAATCATGCTCGCAACCCGCATCGAGCAGCAGCAGATCGCCGTCGCACAGGCGCCGGTCGTTGTCCCGATAGTGCATGATGCAGGCGCTCGCGCCCCCGGCGACGATGGGGTGGTAGGAGATCTCGGCATTGTGCGAGCGAAATTCGTGCACCAACTCCGCCATGACCTCGTACTCCATGCGGCCGGCGCAGGCGAAGCGCATGGCGCGGCGGTGAGCGCCCATGGCGATCTGCGCGGCGCGGCGCAGGCTCGCCTGCTCGGCACGGCTCTTGTACAGGCGCATGTCGTCGAGCACGTGGCCGAGCGCGACGAACTCCTGCAAAGCTCCCACACCCTGCCGCGCGTGCACCCGCATTCCGTTCACCCAGCCGAGCATGCGGGGATCGAATTCGACGTGGCTCCCCATGGAGTAGAAGATCCGCGACCGCTGCTCCATGAGGCCCGGCAAAATCTCATCGATGTCCGCGATCGGAAACGCGTCGTCCGCCCCGTAGCGCTCCACCGCCCCCTCGGTGCCCGCCCACGCTCCGTCCAACGACTCGCGCTCTGCATCGTGTTCGCGAACGAACAACAGATATTCGGCATGCGGACGTCCGGGCGCCAGGACGGCGACGGCGTCCGGCTCGGGGAAGCCGCTCAGGTAGTAGAACTGGCTGTCCTGCCGGTACGCGTACTCGACATCGCCGTTGCGGTGGCGCACCGGGGCCGCGGGCAGCACGGCGATCGCGTCTTTGCCGATAATGCGCATGAACTGGCGGCGGCGGCGCGCGAATTCCTTTCGATCCATCAGTGCAGCCGCTGGGCAGCCGGGTAGACCTGTCGGCGCAGGGGTAGAAGCTCCTCGAAGACCACCTGGGCGCCCACCCGGATGAATTCGACGAGCTCCGCATAAGCCTGTTCGTTCGATTCGTCCGCGTCCGCATCGTCGCCGGTTGCCCGCGAGATCTCGGTGAAGTCGCGTACGATTTCGCCGACATCGCCATTGAGCGCATCCAGATCCGAGATGTGGCCGGTTCCCAGACCGTACAGGAATCCCGAACACCACAGGGCGAGCGCGTTCGCCCGACCGTTGAGGGGCTCTTCGTCGTCCGGCAACAGCGGTTCAAACTCCATGCCCTGCTCCCCGAACGACGTCGCGGTCGCGGTGTACACACGCTCGAGCATGGCGGAGGACTCCTCCGACAGCGATGCGCCGTCGGGCAGTATCTCGTTGACCCAGTCCTGCAACCTGTAAGGCGCCATCGAACACAGCGCGCCGCACAACGACCCGTGGGCCTCGGCGGCATCGGCGAGACTGCCGGCGGCGGCCAGCACGTCCTCGAAGTCGCTGAATCGGATATTCGCCATCATGATCGTTCGAATAATACCGCTTAAGGCACGGCCTGGGCGATGCCATCGCCCCTTTGCATTGCGGAATCGAGCGCTCTATATTGGGAGCCTATGAACGAAGGCAATCCGAAATCCGCTGTGGAACTCGAACTGAAGCGCCTGGAAAAGCGTCTCGAAGACCTCATTGCCACCTTGAGCCAGGTCAAGGAGGAAAATCGAGCCTTGCGGCAGCGGCAGGAAACGCTGACGTCCGAGCGCGCCGCTCTGCTGCAGAAGAACGAGCAGGTGCGCGGCCGCGTCGAAGCCATGATCGGGCGGCTGAAATCGATGGAGCAGGCATGAGCGACGGGCAGGCGAGGGTGAGCGTGCGCATACTCGAGAAGGAGTACCACATCACCTGCCCCATCGAGGAGCGCTCCGATTTGCTCGACTCCGCCGAATTCTTGAATTCGAAAATGCGCGAAATTCGCGACAGCGGCAAAGTGGTGGGTCTGGACCGCATCGCGGTGATAGCCGCGCTCAATATGGCGAATGAGTTGATTCGATTTCACAAGCGTGACGGCCATCTCGAATCCGACGTCGGCGGACGCTTGCGTATCCTGCGCGAGCGCGTAGAGTCAGCCTTGGAGAAGGGCCGGCAGCTTGAGCTCTGAGCGCCCGTCTCACAAGGTTTAGTTTGGCGCTGCCTGCGGTGTTCGATGCGGATCGGGTTACCTCCTGACCCTAATTTGTAAACCCCAGGGGCCATTGCTTGCTGGCAACATTGTGCAGGTCCGCCTCGAGCGGAAAGCCTTAAGTGCCGCAGTTAGCCCCACCTGTTGCTCAGGTCGGGAGCAACGGTCCAAAACGGCACGTGCGGGTGGCGCCATCTCCCTTGCATACCTATTCGTGTTCTCATGAAGCGGAAATTGCGTAAGGAATTGCGTGCGCGGCGGCGCGCCTTGCCCGCCGCGGATCACGCACTGCATTCGAACCTGGCCGCCTCGTGCATCACCCGGATGGCCGCCTTCAGATCGGGCGCGCGCGTCGCAATATATCTGCCCTTCGATGGAGAGGCGAACACGGCCGCCCTGCTGGTCGCGGCGCGGCGGCGGGGGATTCGGATTTTCGTTCCGGTGGTGAGCGACCTGCGGCACCGGCGCCTGCGCTTTCATCCTTTGGAGGGGAAGACCCGGCGCGGGGTGTTCGGCATCTCGGTGCCTCACCGCAACCAGCGCGCGCTCGATGCGCGCTGGTTCGATCTCATCGTCGTCCCGCTGGTGGGCGTCGACCCGAAGGGCCGCCGGTTGGGGATGGGTCTCGGATTCTACGATCGTGCGCTCGCCTTTCGCGCTCATCGGCGACGCTGGATGGGTCCGCGGCTGGTCGGCCTGGCCTTCGAATGCCAACGCGCCGAGTCCGTGTGCGCGCAGCCATGGGACGTGCGGCTGGACGCACTGGCGACGGAGTTGGGGCTTCAATATTTCTCCAAGGACACGCAATGAATCATTGGCTCCTCAAATCGGAACCCGACACCTTCAGCATCGATCGTCTCGCCGCCCTCCCCAGACAGACCACCGCTTGGGACGGCGTGCGCAATTACCAGGCGCGAAATATGCTGCGGGACTCTATAAAAAAGGGCGATGCGGCGTTCTTCTACCACTCCAGCTGCGAGCATCCGGGCATTGCGGGCATCGTGCGCGTCGTGAAGGAGGGGTATCCGGACGAGACCGCCTTCGACCCGAAACATCATCACTACGACGCCGACAGTCGGCGCAGCGAACCTCGCTGGTTCGTCGTGGACGTCAAGCTGGTACGCAAGCTCAAGCGACTCATCACGCTCGATGAGCTGCGCAAGCATGCGGGTGCTGCGCTTTCGGACTTGGTCTTGCTGCGGCGAGGGAATCGCCTCTCCGTGATGCCGGTGTCCAAGGCGAATTGGGATTTCGTTCTCACTCTCGAGTGAGGTCGCTCACATCGCTAGCACATTGGCGCAGAGGAAGCGCGACGTATTGCTTGTAAATTAATTAATCGTGTATATACTCGGACCCCGGACTAACCCGACAACGGAGTTTCTATCATGGCAGCGAAAGCAAAGAAGGCGAAGAAGAAGGTAGCTAAGAAAAAGGCCGCTAAGAAAAAGTAAGCCTTCGAAAGTAATCAACTGTGCCCGCTGACGCGGGCACAGTTGTTTTTGAGGGGACGAAAATGCTCTCAGCAACGGAAAAAAAACGGCGCGCCGCGGAAGCCGCGCTGCCCTACATTGAACGGGACATGGTTCTCGGCGTCGGCACCGGGTCGACAGTGAATGAACTCATCGAGGCGCTGAAACGCCGTAAAATCCCGCTGAAGGGCGCGGTCTCGAGCTCTCGCCAGACCTCCGAGGCGCTGCAGGCGGCGCGGATTCCGCTGGCGGACCTCAATACTGAAGGCGATCTGGATCTGTACATCGACGGCGCCGATGAGGCCAACGAACGCGGCGCGCTGATCAAGGGCGGCGGCGGAGCGCTCACTCGCGAGAAGGTCATCGCCGCCGCCTCCAGGAAATTCGTCTGCATCATCGACGACACCAAGCTGGTCGGGACTCTTGGCCGCTTCCCCTTGCCGGTCGAGGTCATCCCGATGGCGCGCTCCTACGTTGCGCGCCAGCTCGTGAAGCTCGGCGGACAGCCGGTCTGGCGCGAGGGGGGCGTCACCGACAACGGCAACGTGATCCTGGACGTGCACCATTTGCACCTGGCCGAGCCGGCCGCCATGGAGGACGCCATCAATCAGATCGCGGGAGTGGTCACGGTCGGGCTGTTCGCCCATCGAGGCGCGGACGTACTGCTGGTGGCGGGCGACGACGGCGTCAAGACCATAACGCCGCGGCGTCAGGAGCCTGTCTGAGTATTCCGCGTGAGCCGCGTTGGCTTGGGCGAGGGTGCGGATGCAGGGCGCGTGGCGCAGGACGCAGTGAGCGCTACGTCCAAGCGCGCCGGCCACTATTTAAGAGAAGGGCCCACCGTGGTGGGCCCTGTTTGGCTGGGGGACTAGGATTCGAACCTAGGTAAACGGTGTCAGAGACCGTTGTCCTACCGCTAGACGATCCCCCAAAAACCGATCGTCCGCAGCGGATCAGCGTTTGGAGAACTGCGTTCCGCGGCGAGCCTTGCGTCGGCCCACCTTCTTGCGCTCGACTTCGCGTGCGTCCCGCGTAACGAATCCCGCCTTGCGAAGCGGCGAGCGCAGGGTCTCGTCGTACGCCATCAACGCGCGCGTGATGCCATGACGAATCGCGCCGGCTTGCCCCGTGATTCCGCCGCCCTCGACGTGCGCGTCCACATCGAACTTGCCGTCCAGTTGAACGGCGCCGAACGGCTGCTGCACGATCATCCGACCGGTCTCGCGTCCGAAGAATTCCTCGAGCGAGCGACCGTTGATGGAGACCTTGCCGGTGCCCTGGCGCAGATACACCCGTGCGCTCGAGGTCTTGCGGCGGCCGGTGCCGTAAAAGGTGTTCGTGGCTGTGCTTGATGCCATTGATTGGTTTCCTGCGTTTACAAGGCCAGCGCTTTGGGCTGCTGTGCTTGATGGGGATGCGCGCTTCCGCCGAATACGTGCAGCTTCTTGTACATGCGCCGGCCCAGAGGACCTTTCGGCAGCATGCCCTTGACCGCGAATTCGACGGCGCGCTCAGGGTGCTCCTTGAGCATCTTGCCGAGCGCGATGGTCTTCAAGTTGCCGACGTATCCGGTGTGCTGATGATAGAGCTTGTCGGTGAGCTTCGCGCCGGTGACGCGCACGGTACCCGCGTTGATCACGACGATGTGATCGCCGAGGTCTTGATGCGGCGCATAATTGGGCTTGTGCTTGCCCTTCAAACGATGCGCGATCTGCGAGGCCAGGCGCCCCAATGTCTTGCCTGCCGCATCGACCAGATACCAGTCGCCGCGGGTTTCGCCAGGTTTTGAGAATACGGTGTGCATGGGAATACTCAGATGGGTCGAGTCGACAACGAAAGGCGCGAAAGTGTACAGAACCGCGCGCGCCGTTACCAGCCCGCCGTGCCCTCAGGCCGCATATAATATAATGCATGCATGGATAGCCGCACATACAGCCTGCCGGACCGCATCATTGGCGAAATTGATCGGGCAATCAATGTGTTATGGAGCCCCGCGCACTCCGCCCGCCCCTCCCCGGCGCCCCCCGGTGGGGAGCTGGCTCTGGATGAGACAGAGCGTCTGGAATCGGCCCGCCTGATGCGGGTGAACCACGCCGGCGAGGTGTCGGCACAGGCCCTCTATCGAGGCCAGGCGCTGACGGCGCGGGATCCGACCGTCAGTTCCGCCATGCGCCGTGCTGCCGCCGAGGAAATAGACCACCTCGCCTGGTGCGAACAGCGGCTGCAGGAATTGAACGGTCGAACCAGTCTGTTGAACCCTTTGTGGTACTTAGGCTCGTTCGCCATCGGCGCCCTGGCGGGCATTCGCAGCGATCGCGTCAGCCTGGGATTCATCGCCGAAACCGAACGCCAGGTCGAATCGCACCTGCGCGATCACATGGAACGCTTGCCGGCGGCCGATCAACGCAGCCGCTCGATCCTGCAACAGATGACGCACGACGAGATCGAGCACGGCGAGACGGCAGCCGCTCTCGGGGGCAGAGAACTGCCGTTTCTGGTGCGAAGAGCGATGCGCCTCGCGTCCCGAGTCATGACTCGCGGATCGTATTGGCTGTAGTTTAAAACCCGTTAGCGCTTGCGATTCCGGTACTTATGTAATAAAACGTGCGCCAGAACAGTCGTTTCACGACCTCGAAAACCAGGGAGAGACCATGGAAGAAGTGGCAAAGGCCTTAAGCGATATCCCCGCGATCAATCGTTTCTTGAGCTACTGCCGTATCCGGACAGTCCCTTCCAAGACCGTCATCATCCACGCCGGCGATTTGCCGGACATCCTCTACTACATCATCTCAGGCTCGGTCGAGGTCATGATCGAGGATGAAGACGGCAATGAAATGGTGCTGGCGTATCTGAACAAGGGGCAGTTTTTCGGAGAAATGGGCTTGTTCTACGAGCAGCCGACCCGCAGCGCCTGGGTCCGCACGCGCCAACAGTCTGAACTCGCTGAAATGACCTATCCGCGTTTTCGGCAAATTGCGGCAGAAAGCCCGGGGCTCATATTTGAACTGGCGACGCAGCTTGCGACGCGGCTCGATCGCACCAACCGCAAACTGGGCGATCTTGCGTTCGTCGATGTCACCGGCCGGGTCGCGCACGCGATCATGGATCTTTGCGGAGAGCCCGACGCCATGACGCACCCCGAAGGGATGCAGATCAAGGTGAGCCGGCAGGAGCTGTCGCGCCTGGTGGGATGCTCGCGCGAGATGGCCGGCCGCGTCCTCAAGGTATTGGAAGAGCAGGGGCTGCTGCGCGCGACCGGCAAGACCATCGTCGTCTTCAACGCCCGCCCGAAGGTCAAGACACGCCCGCTCATCGTTCCGGTGAAAGCCGGCGCAAACGCCGCCGCCGGCAAAAGCGCTCGCGCCGAGCAGCATGATGAGGACGATGATGACGAGGACGACGAGTAGCGCCGCCCGCGCGCAACGCCTCTAACGCGCCTGTTTTCTGCCGAGCTCGATCTGAGCGCGCATCGCCCTAATGGTGGCTGCGTAATCGGCGCTGCCGAAGATGGCCGAGCCGGATACGAAGGTATCGGCGCTCTTTAACGCATGCCGCGCGCCGCGCGGATCGCCTCGTAGGCCTCTTGGATGCGCTGCGTCTTTTCCTTCGCCACTTGTGTCATCGACTCCGGCAATCCGTTGGCCACGAGCTTATCCGGGTGATGCCGGCTCATCTGCCGGCGATAGGCCTTGGTGACCTCTTGATCGCTCATACTAGCGTTAACCTCGAGCTCCGCATAGCAATCCGACAGGGGGTTGCCGCGGCCCTGCTGCCGCGCCCGCACCGCCGACTCCATGCGGGCAAATTCGATTCCCGACATGCCGAGACGCTCGGCAACCCGCGTCAGAACGCTCCGCGCCGGCGCTGAGATGCCGTTGCCGGCCAACGCCGCTCGCAGCTGCAGCTCCATGAATGCGTGCAGCAGGTCATAGCGCAGTCCGCAAGCTTCGCGCAGCTGCTCCACGGCGAGGTCTGCGTCATAGGCTGCGGACTTTCCAGCGCGAAAACATGCGATCGCGACGCTGATTTCGTGAGGGCCCAGGCGCAGCTCCTGCATCAGCCGGCGCGCCGCATCGATCTCCGCCTCCGACACTCGCCCGTCGGATTTGGCCACATGTCCCATGAGCTCGAAGGTGGTCCGAAAGAAGACTTCCGACGCCGAAGCGGCGCCGGACGCGTGCGAGGCGCCCTTCAGGCCGGCGGCCCCGTTCTGGTCGATCATCAGGCCGATGACGGCGCCAAAGACGGCTCCCCAGACGGACCCCCTGGTCAGCAGCAGACCGATCACGGCCCCAAAAAACGTATATTTCCAAGCCATCCGCGTTGACCTATCCGATTCGCCCCGCCACAATCGCCGACCCTACTTTCCAATGGTAGCAGCCGGAATATGGAACCGTTTTCGCAATCGCCGCCGTTATTCGAATCTCGCATTCGCAGTCTGCGCAAGATTCACCAGGGCAAGGTGCGGGATATCTACGATGTCGATCCCGAGCATCTGCTCATCGTCACGACCGACCGATTGTCGGCGTTCGATGTCGTGCTGCCGGACCCCATTCCGTTCAAGGGAGAGGTGCTCACGAAAATATCGGCCTTCTGGTTCGATAAAACCCGCCATATCGTGCCCAATCATCTTGCCGACCTGGGCGTCGAAGACATCATCGCCGACCCGCAGGAGCGGGCGCAGCTCGCAGGTCGCGCGATGATCGTCAAAAAGCTGACCGCGCTGCCGGTTGAAGCCGTGGTGCGCGGCTACCTGATCGGCTCGGGATACAAGGACTACCAGCTGCATGGCTCGGTCTGCGGTATTGCGCTGCCGCGCGGACTGCGGATGGCGGAATCGCTCCCGGAACCGATTTTCACGCCGGCGTGGAAGGCGCCCGCCGGCCGGCACGACGAAAACGTCGATTTCGAAGCGATCGCCAAGCTGGTTGGCCGGGAGTGCGCGGCGAATATCCGGCGCATCGCCCTCGAGCTGTATCGGTTCGCCGCCGAGCATGCGCGGCGGCGCGACATCATCATCGCCGATACCAAGTTCGAATTCGGCACTGACAAGGCCGGCCAGTTACTGCTGATAGACGAAGCGCTGACGCCCGACTCGTCGCGTTTCTGGCCGGTTGCGTCCTACAAGCCGGGCATCAGTCCGCCGAGCTTCGACAAGCAGTTCGTACGCGATTATCTGGAGTCTTTGCACTGGAACAAGAAGCCGCCGGCGCCGCATCTGCCGCCCGACATCATCGCGCGCACCAGCGACAACTATCGCAAGGCGCTCAAGCTATTGACGGGCTGATTGGGCGGCCCCGCCATGCACAAGCTGCTGGAACGTATCGAAGACGGATTGTTCCACAAGTCGCGCGACATGGGGCCGCCGTGGGGGCCCGCATTGCGCCTGCTGCGCTACCCGGTCGCCATCGTTCGCGACTGGTGGGCGGGCGACATCGCCATCCGCGCCATGAGTCTCGCGTATACCACCCTGCTGTCGATCGTACCGCTGCTGGTCTTCAGCTTCTCTATTCTAAAGGGCCTTGGGGCGCGCACCGACCTCAAATTCGTCCTGCACGAATTCTTCCGCCCCTTGGGCAACTCCGAGACCGAATTGACCGAGAGCGTGCTGCAATTCGTCAAGAACATGCGCAGCGACGTGCTCGGCTCGATCGGTCTGGCGTTCCTCACTTACACCGTGGTCAGCACGATTCAAAAAGTAGAAGAGAGCTTCAACATCGTGTGGCAGGTCGCCCACCCGCGCACCTTCGCGCGCCGCTTCACCGAATATTTGAGCGTCATGATCGTGGGGCCGATTCTGTTGGCGGTCGCGCTCGGACTGCTGGCCTCGGCCAAGGAGAGCCCCGCCGCCCGGTGGCTGGACACCATTCCACATCTGGCTTGGATCCTGAGCGCGCTCGGCCAGCTCGTGTCGTACGCGATCGTCACGGCCGTGTTCACGTTCATGTATATGTTCGTCCCGAATACCCGCGTCAAGTTTCAGGCTGCCCTCACCGGAGGCGTGACGGCGGGCATCATCTGGGCCTTGGTGGGCACGGGATTCACTGCGTTCATCGTGTACTCCTCACAGATGGTGGCGATCTATACCGGCTTTGCCATCGTGCTGACGACGTTGGTCTGGGTTTACTTAAGCTGGCTCATTCTGCTCATCGGCGCGCAGCTCGCATTCTACGTGCAATCTCCGCAGTACCTGCGGCACGGCCGCGCGCCGGTCGAGCTGGCCGGCGACGCTCGAGAACAAATCAGTCTGTCGGTCATGTATCTGATTGGACTCGATTATCGTGCGGGCCAGCACCCGTGGAGCGCCGACCGCCTCGCCGCCGAACTCGACATTCCCGAGACGGCTCTGGCGCCGGTGCTCCGGTCCCTGGAAAAGGCGGGTCTCATCGTCGCCACCGACCGGGAGCAGTTCCTGCCCGGCCGCGATCCGGAAGGCATCGCGCTCGCCGCGATCATCGAGGCGGCGCGCGCCCAGCAAAGCGGCCGCTCGATGACGGCGGGCCGCCCCGTCGCTCCCGCCGCCAAGGTGATGGCCGAGGTCGACGCCGCCATGCGCCGTGAGCTCGGCGACCGATCGCTCAAGGATCTGATCACGAGCGTCTGAGGCCGGCGGCTCACTCGCCGGCGATGGTCAGCTCCTTCAACAGAATCGAACCCGTTCGCGTGCCGCCTCGCGCATCCATGTCGTCGCCGACGGCGATGATATCCTTGAGCATGTCGCGCAAATTGCCCGCAATCGTGATCTCGGCGACGGGATATTGGATGGCGCCCTTCTCGACCCAGAAGCCTGCCGCACCGCGCGAGTAGTCTCCGGTCACCGCGTTCACGCCCTGCCCCATCAGTTCCGTCACGTAAAGGCCGGTGCCGAGGCGCTCGAGCATCGCCGGCAGCCCGCCGGAGGTGTTGGGCGCCACGACGAGATTGTGCGTTCCGCCGGCGTTGCCCGTGGTCTTGAGCCCGAGTTTGCGCGCGGAATAGCTGGAAAGTATGTAGCCCGTGAGCACTCCATCGGCGATGAGCTCGCGCTCGCAGGTCGCGACGCCCTCTTCATCGAACGGAGCACTGCCCATCGCTTTGGGAATGTGCGGACGCTCGGCGATCGCAAAGCCCTCGGGAAACACCCGCTGCCCGGCCGAGTGCAGCAGGAACGATGATTGGCGGTATTGGCTGCTGCCGCGAATGGCCCCGGCGAAATGGCCGATCAGGCCGCGCGCCATCTCGGGGTTGAACAGCACCGGCGCGCGCCGCGTGCTGAGCTTGCGCGGCCCCAGGCGCGCGATGGTGCGCTGCGCACTGTGGCGCCCGATCGATTCGGCGTCCTCCAGGTCGCGCCAGTCGCGCGAGCTCGAATACCAGTAGTCGCGCTGCATGCCCTCCCCGGTGCCGGCGAGCACCACACAGCTCAAGGTGTGCGAGGTGGTCGGATAGCCCCCGACGAAGCCGTGCGTATTGCCGTATACGTGCAGCCCCTGATGCGTGTTGAGCGATGCGCCTTCCGAGTTGTTGATGCGCGGGTCGTAAGCCAGCGCTGCTGCCTCGCACGATCTGGCGATCTCGATCGCCCGGTCGGCGTTTATGTTCCAGGGGTGTGCCAGATCCAGGTCGGGCGGCGAACGCGCCATCAGCGCGGCGTCCGCCAGCCCGGCACAGGCATCCTCGGCAGTAAAACGGGCGATGCTGCAGGCCTTGGCCACCGTCGCCCGCACGGCGTCCAGCGAAAAATCGGCCGTGCTCGCCGAGCCCTTGCGTTGGCCGAAATACACGGTGACGCCCATGCTCCGGTCGCGCTGGTGCTCCAGGGTCTCAACCTCCCCGAGTCGCACGCCGACCGAAAGACCAGTATCCTGGCTGACGGCGGCCTCGGCCTGGGAGGCGCCGCGCGAGCGCGCCTCCTCGAGGGCGCGTTCGATGATCGATTCGAGGTCTTCCTGGGCAAGGCGTAGCGGGCTGCTGGGCACCACGGACATCGTCATCTCCAACACTGTCTGCGAGGACTCGAAGCCCGTGATTCTACCGGCCTGAGTGGTAGCATGGGGCATTATGACGACCGAGAGCCAAGTGGACGATTCCGGCGAGACCGAGGCGCAGCGCCAGAGCAAGAGCGCACGCAAACGGGAGGCCGCGGCGTTGCAGGAACTGGGCGTGCAGCTATCCGCCCTTCCGGACCAGGAAATCAAGGCTCTGGAATTACCGGACAATCTGTTTGTCGCACTGCGCGATCTGCGCCGCCTGCCCTCCCACGGAGCCCAGGTCCGGCAGCGGCAGTATATCGGGAAATTGATGCGCAATATCGACCCGGAACCGGTCCTCGCGAAACTGGCGGAGCGCAAACGGCGGCACGATCTGGAGATTCGCTCCTTTCAACAGATCGAGCGCTGGCGCGACCGGCTGCTTTCCGAGCCCGCCGCCGCCGCGGAACTGCTGCAGGAGTATCCGCGCGCGGACCGGGCGACCTTGATGAAACTGCTCGATAAGGCCGAACGCGAGCGGCTGGAGCAGCGCTCCCCGGCGGGCGCGCGCGAACTTTTCGCCTTTCTGCGGCAGCTGCTCGGATGAACGCCCTGGTCGGGATCATCATGGGCTCCTCGTCCGACTGGGAAACGATGCAAGGTGCGGCGGAGATCCTGGGCACGCTCGGCATTGCGCACGAGGTGCGCGTCGTCTCCGCCCACCGTACGCCGGATCTGCTGTTCGAGTACGCAGCCTCGGCGCGCGCGCGAGGCCTCAAGGCGATCATAGCCGGGGCGGGCGGGGCCGCGCATCTACCCGGCATGACGGCCGCCAAGACCTCGGTTCCAGTGCTCGGCGTACCGGTGCAGACAAAGGTGCTGAGCGGCGTCGATTCCCTGCTGTCGATCGCGCAGATGCCGAGCGGCATCCCGGTTGCAACCTTCGCCATCGGCGCCGCGGGCGCCAGGAACGCGGCGCTGTTTGCCGCCGCGATTCTGGCCAACGACGACGCCGACGTGCGCGCCGCCCTGGATGCCTTTCGATCGGCGCAGACCGCCGCGGTGCTCGACAAACCGGATCCACGCCGGCCTTGAGGCTTTCACGTGTGGGTATCGTCGGTGCGGGGCAGCTGGGGCGCATGCTGGCGCTCGCCGGCTATCCGCTGGGATTGCGCTGCTCGTTCCTGGACTTGAGCGCCGACGCCCCGGGCGCGCAGGTGGCGCCCATCCTGGTGGGCGCGCTCGAAGATGCGGCACTGCTCGCCGAGCTGGCCTCGCGCAGCGACGTGGTGACGTTCGACTGGGAGAACATTTCGGGCAAGGCGCTCGCGCCGCTTGAGAAGTTGACGGCAATTCGCCCGCCGCGCGCAGCCCTGGAAGTGTCGCAGGATCGGCTGCACGAAAAGGCCCTGTTCACCCGCCTGAAGATCCCCGTCGCTGCTCACGCCGCAGTGGACAGCAGACTTGAGCTCGTGCTGGCAGCCCGCAGGCTCGGGATTCCCGGCGTGCTCAAGACGCGCCGCATGGGTTACGACGGCAAGGGACAATTCGTGATCGAGCGCCCCGAGCAGATCGACCAGGCTTGGGAGATGATCGGCGCGCAGGGTCTGATCTACGAAAGATTCCAGGCATTCTCGCGTGAGGTGTCGATCGTAGGCGCCCGCTCGGCGGCCGGCGACATCGTGTACTACCCATTGTCCGCGAACACCCACGCCGGCGGCGTCCTGCGCTACGGTGTTGCCCCGTACTTGAACCCGCGCCTCGAACGCAGCGCCAAGAGCTGCCTGAGGCGCGTCATGCGCGAGCTCGACTACGTCGGCGTTCTCGCCATCGAGTTCTTCGTCGTGAACGGCACGCTGGTCGCCAACGAGATGGCGCCGCGGGTCCATAACTCGGGCCATTGGACGATCGAAGGGTGCGTCACCAGTCAATTCGAGAACCATTTGCGCGCCATATGCGATCTGCCGCTCGGCAGCACCCGAGTCCTGGGGCATAGCGCCATGATCAATTTTCTGGGACAGCTGCCGAGCCGCGAGTGCTTGTTGAAGATCGAGGGCCTGGCCTTTCACGATTACGGCAAGGAACCGCGGGCCGGCCGCAAGGTGGGCCATTGCACGATCTTGAGAAGCGGGGCGAAGGACCGCGACCGGGCTCTCGCGGGTACATTAAAATTGGTGACGTGTGCTTAAGCTGCGCGAGATTCACCAAAAGGCGCCCGTTCCCGTACACTTCCTCTTGATATGTATCTAGAACTCTTCAAACTCCACGAGCTGCCGTTCCGCCTGAGCCCGGACCCGCAGTTCCTGTACTTGAGCAAACAGCATGCGCGCGCCAAGGCGTACATGGAATCGACGATCTGGTTCACCGACGGCTTCGTGGTGATCACCGGGGAAATCGGCGCCGGCAAAACCACCCTGATCGAAACGTTCCTGCGCGAGCTGCAGCCCGAGGTGGTGGTGGCGCAGATCAATCAGACTCAGCTTTCACCGACGGCGTTCCTGCAGACCATCCTCGTGCGATTCGGGTTCACACCTTTCGACATGAAGAAGCCGGAGGTTCTGGCCACGCTGAACCAATTCCTGGCCGAACAGCACGCCAGCGGCCGCAAGGTCCTGTTGATCGTCGATGAAGCGCAGAATTTGAGCTATCGCGTGCTCGAAGAGATACGCATGCTGTCCGGCGTGGAGACGACCAAGGAGATAGTGCTTCGAATCATCCTACTCGGCCAGCCCGAACTCAACGACAAGCTCAATTCGAGCGATCTGGTGCAGCTGGCGCAGCGGGTGCGCCTTCGATTTCACCTGACTGCGCTCTCCGGGTCCGAAGCGGCCGCCTACATCGATCACCGGCTCGAAGTGGCCGGCTCTCAGGGGCGCCGGATTTTCGCGGAGGACACCTACCCCAAAATTTACAAGTATACGGGCGGGGTGCCCCGTCTGATCAACACGCTGTGCGACACCTGCATGATGGCCGCTTTCGGGCGCGATAGCGATGTCGTCAAGATGCAGGACCTCGATGCCGCCATTGGGGAATTGCAGTGGTCCGAGTACACCTCCGGCACGAATCGCATTCACATGCCCAGCATCGAACAGGCGCCGTCTTCGAATGCGGCGACTGGACAGGCGGTCGGACGCATTCTGCTGGCGAGCGCGGGCAAAACCATCTTGGAGCGGGAACTGCGGCCGGGGCGCCTGGTGATCGGCCGGACGCCGGACAACGATTTGCAGATCGACAGCAAATTCATCAGCCGCCATCATTGCCAAATCGTGACTCAGCTCGATTCGTGTCTCATCGAGGATCTCAACAGCACCAACGGCATCTACGTGCAGTCCAAGCGGGTGCGGCGGCACAATCTGAACGACGGCGACGTGGTGCACATCGGCCAGCATGAGATCATGTACATCGAGGAGCGCACGCCGCGTTTGCGCGATACCGTGGCAGCGGACGACGCCGAACTGACGGACCGAAAGTGATCGGGCCGCGGCCGCTCAGCCGTAGCGGTGACCGCTCAGCGTCGAGGGCAGATCGATGGTCTCGCCCGAATACTCTCGGCTCAGAGCGCGGTAATCCTGACGCCGCAAGAACACGGTGAGCGCCGCGATCTGCGCGAGCAGTCCAATCGCGAACGAGGTCACGGAGCGCGGAACCGAGGGATCGATGTACGCGAGCACGATCCCAAGCACGCCTATCGCCGCGTAGATCAGCGGCAAGGATTCATAGACTGGACGCGGCAAGCGCATGGATGATGCAGACCCCCGCATCATGGTAATGCCTCGACGGGCCCCCGATAGGGGCGATTTTACTTAAGGCGGCGCGGCATTTGGCGCCCGGCCGCGGGCTAGGGTTCAGTCCTTGCCCACCAGCATTTCGGAAATGCGCGACAGCCAGGAATTGCGCCATCCCTCGACCCGTAGTTGATCCGGCTTCGGCTTCGATTGCCGCTTCGCCTCGGACAGAAGCTCCTTTGGCAAGTTGAGCTGGAACGTCCCCGTCATTGAATTGTCGGCCATGGAAACTCCGTCGCGTGTGAAACCTTGGGAGCAGCGTATCGAGAGCCGGCGGACCCGGGATGCGATGCACCTCACGCTATTGAATGCGAGCCGGGACGCGCGGTAAACAGCGTCGCCAAGCGGCGACGGAATTGCTTTGCCATAACATGCGCCGCCGCCGAGCGCCCCGGCGCACCTGGTCAATCCCAGTGATTTTTCTTCGGCAAATCGTCACTGATCGAGTAATAGTCCGATTTGTCGGCGACGAATATGTGCTCTGTCAGAGTGGTGTTCGTCGGCGTATCGAGCGTGCCGGCCGTAACGGCGATCCGGTCCAGAGCGGCGGGCTTCCAGAATAGATTGCCGCCGCAAACGCAGCAAAACCCCCGCTGAGCGCTCTCGGATGAGCGGTACCATCGCAGAGTATCGGATGACGTCAACGCAAGATTCGCCGCGGGCACGCTGGTCATGGCGGCATAATGTCCGCTGGTTCGCCGGCATTGCGAGCAGTGGCAGGCGGTCACGTCGCGCAGCGCGCCGCGTATTCGATAGCGCACGCCGCCGCAAAGGCAGCCGCCGGTACGCGTCGTCGCTTCCTCGCTCAAATGCGCAGCTCCTCTTGAGTTTCCGCACCATTATAACGCGGACCCTTATGCAGTCGGTCATGCCGCTGACGCGGCCGGCGTAGTGACCGGCAATGTGAACATGAATCGGGCGCCGCCGCCGGGGCGCTGCATGGCGGAGATATGTCCCCCGTGGGCATTGACGATGGCCCGGCAGATTGCGAGCCCCAGGCCGGCGCCTCCGACGTCGACTTCGTCGCGACCGCGTTGAAACTTCGCGAACAGCCGTTCGGGCTGCCCGGGCGGCAGGCCTGGCCCTGTGTCGTCAATGACCACGCGAACCGCATCGCCCTCCAGTCCGGCCGATACGGTGATCAGCGTCCCAGGGGGCGTGTGCTTGATGGCGTTGTCGAGCAGATTGACCAGGACCCGCGTGACGAGCGGCGCATCGACGTTCAGTGAAGGCAGCTCCGTCGGCAGCGCCACATCGACGCGGCGCTCGCCAAAGCGCCCCTTGAGCCGCGCGAGCGCCGCATCGACCAGCTCGGCGACGGCGTGCCAGTCGCGGCGCAGATGCACTTCGCCGACCTCGAAACTCATCAGATCGAGCACGTTGGAGATGAGCTCCGACATCTCGTGCGCCTTCGCGTCGATCGAACGGGCGAGTTGTGCGCGCGTTGCATCGTCCGCCCGTAACTCCGGGTCGTTAAGCGCGCGACTCGCCTCGGTAATGGCCGCGAGCGGGGCACGCAGGTCGTACGAGATGGACGCGAGCAGCGTATTGCGCAGACTCTCCGTTTCCACGGCAACGCGAGCGGCCTCGGCCTCCTCCGCCCGCTGGGCCCGCTCGATCGCGAGCGCGATTTGGCCGGCGAAGGTCTCGAGAAGGTGGCGCTGCTCGGGGAGCAGCAGGCGGCGGCGCTGAGTCGGTTGAACCGCGAGCACGCCCAAGGTCTGGTGCGTGCCGGTGAGCGGCAGATACTGCGCGACGGCCGCCGGGAGCGTGTCGGTGCCAAGCCCCGCGGGCCGGCCATGGTCGTAGACCCACTGGGCGACCGACAGATCGGCGCCCTCGAGCCAGCCCGCGAGCCCAGCCCCCTGGAACTGATGCAGGTGCCCGTCGGCGCCCGGCAGCAGCACGGTGGCGCGGCCGGCGAACGTCTCGGCGACGTGCTTGATGGCGACCTTCGCGAGATTGTTGAAACTGCGCGTCGCGGCGAGCTCCCGGCTCATGGCGTAGAGCAATGAGGTGCGGCGCTCGCGGGCGCCGGCGACCCGGGTCTGCGCCCGTACGTTCGCAACGAGATTGGCGATGACGAGCGCCAGCACCAGCATCACGGCGAAGGTCAAAAGGTACTGCAGACTGCTCACCGCGAAGGTGAAGCGCGGCGGCACGAAGCAAAAATCGAGCAAGATGACGTTGGCGATCGCGGCGACACTGGCCGGACCGCGCCCCAGCCTAAGTGCGGCGACGGTTGCCCCGAGCAGGTAGACCGCGACGAGATTGGTCAACTCGAAATACGGATACATGACCGCCGCAACCCCGGTGCAGCACACCGAGATCAGCAGCGCCGCCCAGTATCGCTCCCACCGGATCTCCTTCGTCCCGCTATCGGGAACCGACTGCCGCTGCACTTTGTTCGATTCGCGGCGGGCAATGACCGACACGTCGAAGCCGCGGCCGCGGCGCACGAGATCGGTGGTCGTGGAGCGCCTGAGCCACGAACGCCATCCCCTGCGCTTTGCTTCGCCGATCACGATTCGCGTGACGTTGCGCAGGCGTGCATACTCGAGCAGCGCGTCGGCGGCCGACGGACCATCGAGCGTCACCGTTTCGGCGCCCAGCGATTCGGCAAGGCGCAGTACATCGATGCGCCGGTTGCGTTCGCTTTCCGACAGCTTGAGCAGCTGCGGCGTCTCGACCGACACCACCAGCCACTCGGCGTCGAGCGCATCGGCAAATCGCTTGCCGATGCGCACCAGTTGTTCGGCTTGGCCGTCCGGGGTGACGGCGATCAGGAAACGATCGCGTGCCAGCCAGGGCCGCGAAGTGGGCGCCTGGCCCGCGAACTCGAGCGCCGCGGCATCCACCCGGTCCGCCGTGCGGCGCAGTGCGAGTTCGCGCAGCGCCAAAAGGTTGGGCTTGCGGAAGAAGCCCTCCGTGGCGGTACTCACCCGCTCGGCGGTATACACCTTGCCCGCCTTCAGCCGCGCCAGCAGGTCGTCGGGCGGCAGGTCGATCAGCTCGACTTCGTCGGCTTCGTCGAATATCCGGTCCGGCAGCGTCTCCTGCTGGCGAACGCCCGTGATTCCGGTAACGACGTCGTTCAAGCTCTCCAAGTGCTGAACGTTGAGCGTCGTCCACACGCTGATGCCGGCATCGAGCAGCTCCTCCACGTCCTGCCAGCGTTTGGCGTGCCGGGGCAGCGGCTCGCCTTCAGCGATATTCGAGTGCGCCAGCTCATCGACCAGCACGATCGCCGGCGCGCGGCGCAGGGCGGCGTCGAGATCGAATTCGCGTCGAACGATGCCGCGGTAGCGGACCTCGAGAAACGGCAGCTGTTCGAGGCCCTCGAGCAAGCGCTCGGTCTCGATGCGTCCATGAGGCTCGACATAGCCGACGACGATATCCGCGCCGCCGGCGCGCGCCGCCCGGGCGGCTTCCAGCATCGAATAGGTCTTGCCTACTCCGGCCGAGGCCCCGAAGAACACCCGCAGACGCCCGCGGCGCGCCCGTGCCTCCTCGCGCTGAACATCGGCGAGCAGTTCGTCCGGATTGCGGCGCTCGGTCTCGACCATTGCTCGTCCGCAGGTTCCGCTGCTTCAAATGCGCCAAGCGCGCGCACGCATGTCAGCACGCCCGCGCAGATTCGTCAAACCTAGAACTTCACCATGACGCCGCCGCCCACGGCAATTTCGCGCGTGGTCAGATCCGGAAACCAGTCACCCGCGACGCAATTACCGCTGGTGGGATCGGCGGGACCGCCCACGCAGCTCGCAGGCGAGCCGTTGTTGCCGCCGGGAGGCGTGATGCCGCCCGGTCCCGACCAGTACGGAGCGCTCGAATGCCGGAACGTCGCTTCCGTCCACCAGGTGATCCAGTCCTTCGGCATGTACTGAAAATTGAGCTGCGAATCCCACTGATAGAGTTTCTGGCCCGGCTGCTGAGTGAAGTACGGTGAGCCGCTGGCGGCCGTCGCTCCGTTGATCGGCGGGGTCAGGGCGAGATACCGACCCGGATTGTTCATGAAGCCGCCGCCGACGGTAATCGCAAACAGATCGTTGCGGAACCACGTACGGTCGTAGAGCATCACGCCGAGAAACTCCTCCTTGTTCGGCTCGTGCGTACAATGCACGCCGCCGCCGTACTCGCAGCCCCAATCCCAGGTCAAGCTGAATGCCATTCTCGATACGCCGGCGCCGCCCTGGCCGTGTGCGTCGTAGTATTTCACCAAGAGGCTGTCGTCCTCGTGAACACGCGTCACGTTGGCGTAGTTGACGGGCGGCCCTGCCCCCACATACGACCCGGCCGCAGCGTTGGGATTACCCCCGTTCTGGGGCTGGCAGGGCACGTTCATGGTTCCTTGCCCGTTGTTGCTGTTCGCCTGGCATTGCAAATTATCCTGTCCGGTGGTGT
>JBKQOZ010000065.1:0-58556 GCA_052326345.1 Steroidobacteraceae bacterium
GCTCGGAACGATGCTGGGCAATGCCAACATCAATATCGCAACTTTCCACCTCGGCCGCCAGGCTGCGGAGCAGGACGCCATCGCCATTGTAGGCGTCGATCAGGTGGTGCCCGAGGACATTCAGCAGCAGCTGCGCGCGTTGCCGCATGTGCGCTACGTGAAGGTGCTGAAATTCTAGCGCGGCCTTCCATTGCCACAATTCAGATCACGGAGAAACTTAACTGTGCTTCGCGATGCGCCGTCCACGAGCCTTCTCAGCCGCGCTGTCGTCTTCCCGGCGATTCGGGACTCGTTGGCCAGGCTCGCCCCGCGTGCGCAGTACCGCAGGCCCGTGACTTTCGGGGTCTACGTCGGAAGCATCTTCACGACCATCATCGGAATTGCCACGGTCATCGGTGCGCCCGATGGCACGCGACGCGCGGCATTCGATTTCGCGGTGGCCGCATGGCTGTGGTTGAGCGTCCTGCTGGCAAACTACGTAGAAGCCCTCGCTGAACAGTGGGGCAAGGCACGAGCGACAGCGCTGCAATCGTTGGGCAGCCAGGTGCATGCGAAGCGGCTGCTCGGCGCCGATCGCAGCGACTACCGACTTGTCGACGCGAGTATGCTGCGTCGTGGCGATCTCGTGCTCGTCGAAGCCAACGACGTCATTCCCGCCGACGGTACCGTGATCGAAGGGGCGGCCTCGGTGAGTGAGGGCGCGGTGACCGGCGAGTCGGCACCTGTATTGCGCGCGGCGGGTCGGGAATGCTCGTCCGTGCGCCGCGGCACGCAGGTGCTCTCCGACTGGCTTGTCGTGCGCGTGAGAAGTCGCGAGGGATTTTTCGACCCCATGGTCACGATCTCGGAGGGAACCGTGCGCTCCCGCACCCCACAGGCGATCGCCCTGTCGATATTGCTCTGCACGGCAACGATCGTGTTCCTGCTCAGCATCGCACCGCTCGCGTATTCTGCAACTGCGAGTTCAGGCGCCCTACTGGTACTCTCGGCGCTCGTCGCGCTGTTCGTATGCTTCATTCCGATCACCACCCGGGCGTTCATCTGCATGATCGGCATCGTCGGCATGGCTCGATTGATGCGCGCCAACGTCATCACGAACTCCGGCGGCGAGGTGGAAGCGGCGGCCGACATCGACGTGCTGGTGCTCGACAAGACCGGCACGATCACGCGCGGTGACCGGCATGCGGTGGCGTTTCTGGCGGCTCCGGAAGTTGCCGCCCGCGACCTCCTAAGCGTTGCGCAGCTGGCCTCGCTGGCCGATGAAACACCAGAGGGCCGCTCGATCGTCGAGCTCGTCACGCAGATGCCGGGTCAACACCTCCCGGATCTGTCCAACAAAGCGCCCAGGTTCCATGAATTCTCCGCCCAGACGCGCATCAGCGGCATCGACCTCGATGGCCGGAGGCTGCGCAAGGGTGCGGTAGATGCAGTTCGCCGCTTTGCGGAGGAGGCAGGCGGCAGCTGGCCCTCGGCAGTCAGCGGGCTGGTCGATGGCGTGGCGCGCTCAGGTGCTACGCCGCTGGTGGTTGCCGACGGTCCACGAGTCCTCGGCGTCGTCGAGCTGCGCGACGTCGTCAAGGGGGGTATCCGCGAGCACTGTGCGGAACTTCGCCAACTTGGCATCAAGACCATTATGGTGACCGGAGATCACCGAGTGACGGCGGCGACAATCGCCGTCGAGGTGGGGGTCGACGATTTTCTGGCCGACGCGACGCCGGAAGCGAAGCGTGAGCTCATTCGACGATGCCAGAAGGATGGGCACCGGGTCGCCATGTGCGGAGACGGGACCAACGATGCGCCGGCGCTCGCGCAGGCCGACGTGGCCGTGGCGATGAACTCCGGCACGCAACTGGCCAAGGACGCCGGCAACCTAGTCGCCCTTGATTCGAATCCGACGAAAATCATCGCGATCATCGAGACGGGCAGGCGGATTCTTGCGACGCGCCGTTCGCTCACGACCTTCGGCGTCACTGCCTACCTGGCCGAGCACTTCGCCATCATCCCTGTGGCGCTTGCTGCGACCTATCCGGCGCTGCACGCGCTCAACGTCACGCGGCTCGCCAGCCCGCGGAGCGCGATTCTGTCGGCGGTCATATTCAATGCCTTGCTCGTTGTGCCGCTCCTTTTGCTCGGGGTCCGGGGAGTCAAGGCGCGATCGGCACCCGTCGCGCGTCTCTCGCGCCTCCATCCGTGGATCTACGGACTTGTCGGGCTCGTGTCACCGTGGATCGGCATAAAGGTCATCGACCTTTGCCTCACTGCATTCAGGCTCGATTGAGACTCCCTCCAACGAGCAACCGATACTCGAAAACCGCGTACCGACACCTGCCGAGTGCAAACGACGCCGAGGATTACGGCTCAGCCATTTAGTAGTACGCCTTTCGATCGCCGTAGCTTGGACCCCATGGGCTGACTTCCGTCGCATTCGCATATGCTTCCAGTTTTGCCAACAATGGCCAGAGCTTTGGGGGCTTGAGCGCCGATTCCGCTTTTTATAACTACACCACTTCGGTGGCGATGCTGGCGGGGCGCTTTCTGCTGACCTTACCGGCTTTGGCCCTGGCGGGCGGATTCGCAGCGAAGGGACGGCGGGAAATCACGACGGGGTCGCTGCCGACCGATACGGTATTGTTCGCCGTGCTGCTCATTGGAATGATCCTGCTCGTTGCAGGCCTCAACTTCCTGCCCCTGCTGTGCCTCGGGCCGGTGGCTGAACACATGATGCTTTGGTATTAAGGAAAAATGCCGGTGCTCTCGTCAATTCGCGCCGTACTCGTCAGCATGGGACTACTCACCGCGCTTACGGGCCTTGTGTACCCGCTGCTCATCCTCGGCCTCGCTCAGGCGCTCTTTCCTGAACAAGCGGATGGCAGCCTCCTGCGGCGCGACGGCAAGATGCGCTGCACGAGGCATGGACCCTACTGCCGTGCGTGTGCTCCTCGAGCAGCACGTCGAATCACCGGCTTTTGGCTTTCTCGGACAGCGCAGAGTCAATGTGCTCGCCGTGAACCTCGCGCGCGATGCCCATTGATTCAAGAGCGCCACGGCCTGTACCGGCCTTTATGTGTGTAACATGCTCTATGCGCGGCGTTCTCTTGAGGCGCGGTTTTCTCGCTCTGGCGCTGTCGGCGTTTGCGGTCCTGGCGATCGCCGATGATGCGCCGCCGGACAAGAGCGACTTCACCCTGTTCAATCCCACGCCCGACGCTGACATGCGCAGCTTCAACACCGACCGGCCGCCGAAGGCCAACAGCCCCTACACGGTCGACGCCGGCCACTTTCAGTACGAAACCGACATCGCCGTGTTCGGCTACGGCAATACCGACGGCGTACAGACCCACGATTGGATCGTGGTCGATCCGACCCTGAAGCTGGGTCTGACCAATACCATCGACGCCGAGCTGCAAATCACGCCCTATGAGGCCGTGGCAACCACGAGCGCCGGAGTCACGTCGAGCGTCTCGGGAATCGGCGACACCGTCGCGCGCCTCAAGATCAATGTGCTTGGCGATGATCGCGGCGCCGTCGCGGTGGCGCTCTTGCCCTATGTCGAGCTGCCGACGGCGCGGTCCGGGCTCGGCAGCGGCGGCGTCGAAGGCGGTCTGATCCTGCCCATCAGCATCAGCGCGCCGGGCGGTTTCACCGTGATCGTGATGCCGGAAGGCGACTATCTGAAGGATGCCGCGGGCGGCGGCTACCATGTAGCCTTCGACTTTCTGATCAATGTCAGCCATGCGCTCGACCAGCGCTGGACCCTGTACGGCGAGATCTTCACCACCCAATCGTTTCAGACGCAGTACCAGTCGATCTACACCCTGGACGCCGCTTTGACCTGTGCCCTGACGCCGAGCATGCAGCTCGATTTCGGCGGCAATTTCAGCCTGAACGGCGTCGCGCCGCGCACCCAGCTCTATGCGGGGCTGTCGCAGCGGTTTTGAGCCGACCAGGCGCTCAAATCTCGAACTCGACGCCGATCTCCATCACCTGGCCGTAGGGAATATTGAAATACACGATCGGCCGCAGCGCATTGCGATGCATGAGCGCAAACAGCGCTTTGCGCCAGCGAGCCATGCCGCTCGGCCGCGCCGTCGGAATGATGGTCTCGTGACCGGTGTAGTAAGTGATTTGCCGCAGATCGCATTCTGAGATCAGCCGGCGTTCGAGCGCGCAGCGCAGGCCCTTGGGAACGTCCACCTGTTCCATGAAGCCGAATCGCAGTTCCACGCGATTGATATGATCGGCAATCGAGCCCACATTGACGCGATCCTCGTCGGCTACGCGCGGCGTTTCTGTCATATCCACCGCGACCAGCAACACATTTTCGTGCAGCACGTGATTGAGCTTGAGGTTTTGCGTGAGCGACATCGGCACCCCGCGGGTAATACGGCCGAGCACCACCGCGGTGCCCGGAATTCGATACGGTGGCTCGGCTTTGATCCGATCGATGAACTGCGTCGCCTTTTCCCGGACCTCCAGGCGCACCTTGTCCATGATCTCCTGGCCCCCGCGCCAGGTGAGCATCAGGAACGCAATGATGAATGAGATCACCAAGGGGAACCAACCGCCGTCCAGCAGTTTCGTGGAGGTCGACGCGACGAACAGCAAATCGAGGGCGAGCAAGCTGCCGTTCACGGCGTAGACGATCAACGGATTGTGCTTCCAATCCAGGGCGACGAACGTCGCCATCAGCGTGGTGATCGCCATCAGACACGACACCGCGATTCCAAAAGCTCCCGCCAGCGCAGCCGACGAGCCGAAACCGATGACGGCCGTCAACGTGCCGAACGCAAGAGCCCAGTTCACGAACGGGACATAGATTTGCCCGATCTCGTGGCCGGCCGTGTGAACGATGCTCATGCGCGGCAGAAAACCGAGCTGGATGGCCTGGCTCGTCAGCGAATAGGCGCCGGAGATGATCGACTGGGACGCGATGACGGTCGCGAGCGTTGCAAGTGCGACCAAGCCGTAGTGCGACCATTCCGGGGCCAGCTGAAAGAAGGAGTTCTCCACCGCCCCGGGCTCCGTCAACAGCAGTCCCCCTTGCCCAAAATAATTGAGCGTCAAGGCCGGCAGCGCCACGCCGAACCAGGCGACGCGAATGGGCAGCGGACCAAAATGGCCCATGTCGGCATAGAATGCCTCACCGCCCGTGACCGCCAGAAAAGCACCGCCAATCACCGTCAATGCCAAAGGCCCCGCGTGCGATAAATAATGAATTGCCGGCAGGGGACTGAGCGCGGCGAGAATCGCGGGCGCCTTGGCAATTCCCATGATTCCGAGAAAACCGATGACCACGAACCAAACCAACATGACGGGTCCGAATATGCCGCCCACCCAGGATGTGCCCTTGCGCTGAATGACGAACAGCACCACGAGGATCGCGAGCGTCAGCGGGACCACGAATCTCTCCGTCTGGGGCGCGTAGAGCTTGATGCCTTCGATGGCGCTCAGCACCGAAATCGCCGGAGTGATCGTGCCGTCGCCGTAGAGCAATGTGGCACCGATGAGACCGACGATGACCATGGCCGCACGCCGCCGGTTGCTCTTGGCGCGGCGCGGACTCACCAGGGCGAGAAGCGCCAGGATACCGCCCTCGCCGTGGTTGTCGGCGCGCATGATCAGGAGCGCATACTTGATGGAAATGACGATGATCAGCGACCAGAATATCAGCGACACGACGCCGAGAACCGCCTCCGGCGAGATCGCTCCGTTCGGGCTCGCAGCCTTCGTGGCGATCTGCAGGGTATAAAGAGGGCTCGTCCCGATGTCGCCGAACACGACACCCATGCATGCCAGGGCGGCCGGCGCCAGGGCGGTGTGGTGATGCGTCCGAGATCCCGCACTCCTGTTTTCAGTCACCCGCACGCGCTCCTGATCCGATCGCTTGCATTCCAGCGATGCAGAATATCCTATTGCCGGCCCGGGAGACTTGATATTGGCCTTTGGGTGGCGGACGCTCGATCGTGCGGTTACCCGCGGAGAAGCATGTGGAATCGACTGAGCTGAGCCGGCTATTGCGCAACTGGAAAGCCGAGCGCGACAGCGCCGCGCTGTACCAGGCGCTTGCGGACATCGAGCGCAACAGCAGCTTGAGCAGTGTGTTCAACAAGCTGGCGGCATCCGAGCGCGAGCATTCGACCTTCTGGGAGGAACGCCTGCACGCGCTGGGACACCGTGTTCCGCAGTTCCAACCCTCGCTGCGAACGCGCATGCTGACGCAGTTGGCGCGGCAGTTCGGCGTCGCCTTCGTGATCCCGACCATCACGTCGCGGGAGTTGGCAGACCGAGACCATTATTCGGACCAGGAAGACGCCAGAGCCGCGGGATTGGCCAAAGAGGAACGGGGTCATGCAGCGGTCATGCGGACCATCGGGAACTATACGCCTCCACCCGGCGAGGCGAAGGCTAAGGATGCAAGTTGGCGCGGGAGCAATCTCGCCAACAATCTGCGCGCAGCAGTTCTCGGAGCGAACGACGGATTGGTATCGAATTTCTGCCTGCTGATGGGGGTCGCGGGAGGGGGCGCGCAAAATTCGACCATTCTACTGACCGGCGTCGCCGGCCTGTTCGCCGGGGCCTGCGCGATGGCCTTGGGCGAGTGGTTATCGGTGACCAATGCCCGTGAAATGGCGGCGCGTCAGATCGACCAGCAGGTCGAGAGCGCCCATGCCACCGCCGCGCTGGAAGGCAAGGAATTGGCGCTGATCTACGAGGCCAAAGGGATGACCGAGGATGGGGCCCGACGCGCCGCCGATAAGATCCTCGCCGAGGAACCAGGCGCCGTGGACACCCTGGTGCGTGATGCGTTCGGGTTCGAGCCGGCACATCTGGGAGCCAATCCCGTGAGCGCAGCGTCGGTTTCCTTCGCGCTTTTTGCATTCGGCGCCATCGTGCCCTTGCTGCCGTTTTTCGCACTGGCCAGGCAACCGGGAATCATCGGAAGCATCGCCATGTCCCTGGCGGCCTTGTTCACCCTGGGATTGGTCACTTCCTTCTTCAACGGCCGGACGCCCTACTTTTCGGGTGCAAGGCAGGTCGCCATAGGCGCCGCCGCAGCGCTGATCACCTATTGCGCCGGACGCTTATTCGGGGCCGTGGTCGGCTGAGCGGGTGCGAACTGTCTTAGAATGCCAGGTACGGCCAATCTCCCGCCATGGGCCGCGCCAGCGGCTGACCGGCCGTTCGGCTCTCGGCACCCCACGTGCTGTGGGTCTCGTGTGCCAATGAGGCCATGAGCGACCTGATCTCCAGCTGCGATCGCCCGAACGCATCGGAAAGATCGGGCGACCACGTCAATGCCCGTGCGTCATCCAGCAGGCGCGACAGCCGCCGCAGCTGCGATTCACATTCCCGAAGCGCCTGCAGGCGGCTTCGGACCATCAGCGCCGATAGCCAAGCCAGCACCGAACTGCGCGCGAGAGATGCGATACCCACGTCTTGCTGATAGCGCTGATACGGATTGGCCTTCAAGCGTCCCGACACTGTGCGAGCGATACGCCAGCTCGAGCATCCACTGCGCGCGAGCAGCGGTTCGTTCAAAGCCCATCGGGTAGAGCCGAGCGCTCGAGCAACGGCCCGTGCACGCAATGCGTACTTGCGTAACTGCCGCAACCGTGCGACTTCTGGGTCGATCATATTTTCCCCTTTGTACTTTTCAGGCAACACCGAGGTCGGGGCTGCAGCACTATTGTCAAGGATATCGGGCGCAATTGCTCGAGAAATTCTGTGTATTGCGTCACAGTTGAGGTTAACAGGCACTATGTTGCATAAGACACACAGGCATTGAGCGCAGTGCAGAACCTATCCCAGATGCGCGCATGGCGCTTGAACAAACTTGAGTAACTACAGGAAGGATAAGCACATCGACGTGCACTCAAACGGTGCGGCCTACCGCTACCTGGATTTCCATACATGCCCTCGCGCACCCCCGCACGGACATTTTTGCCATAACGCAACGCGCACTTCGCTAACCGCCCAGCGGTCGCAGCAGGCTGCGCGAAATGATGTGCCGCTGTACTTCGCTGGTACCGTCCCATATGCGTTCGATGCGCGCATCGCGCCAAATCCGCTCCAGCGGCAGGTCGCTCATGAGGCCCATTCCGCCATGAATCTGCAATGCCTCGTCGGCCACCATGGCCAGCATCTCGGTAGCCTTGACCTTGGCGATCGCCATGTCCATATCGGTGCCGATCCGTTGGTCGTGCTTCCACGCCGCTTCGAGCACCAATAGCTCCGCGGCGCGAAGCTCCACCGCCATGTCCGCGAGCTTGAAGCTCACACCCTGAAACTTGCCGATCTGCTGCCCGAATTGCACCCGATCGACCGCCCACTGCTTCGACAGTTCCAGCGCACGATCGGCGCGGCCCAGGCAGGTCGCCGCGACCTGCAGACGCGTGGCGCCGAGCCAGGTATTGGCGACGTCGAATCCGCGATGCAGTTCGCCCAGGACGGCGCTCTTCGGTACGCGGCAGTTGTTGAATTCGAGAATGCTGTTGGTGTAGCCGCGATGCGATACGTTCTTGTAACCGGGACGCACCTCGAAGCCGGGGGTGCCCATGTCCACCAGAAACGCCGTCATCTTCTTGCGCGGCCCGTGTGCGCCCGATTCCTCCCCGGTGGCTGCGAAAAGAATGACGTAATCCGAATGATCGGCGCCGCTGATGAAGTGCTTCGTGCCGTTGATGATGAAGTCCCCGCCCGAGGCGACCGCGGAGGTTTTCATGCTTCGCAGATCCGATCCGGCGCCCGGCTCGGTCATCGCCAGGCACTCCGTGCGCTCGCCGCGCACGGTCGGCTTGAGATAGCGCTCCCGCTGTTCGCCCTCGCAAGCGAGCAGAATGTTCGAGGGCCGGCCCACGCAGGAGTAATGCAGCGCGTAATTGGTGCGTCCGAGCTCCTTTTCGTACATCACCCAGGTCACCGTATCCAATCCGGCGCCGCCCACCTCCACCGGCATGTTGGCGGCATACAGGCCCGCATCGATGGCCTTCGCCTTCAGTTCGCGGTGCAGATCGGCGCGCAGCACGCCGGTCTCTTCGACCTCTTTTTCGTGCGGATACAGCTCGTTTTGCACGAATTCACGGGTCGTCTTGACGATCAGCTGCTGTTCATCGGTGAGCGAGAAATCCATTGCGATCCTCCTTTAGCCAGGCCGTCCGGCACGGCGCTGTTCAGTCCTGCGGTCCCGCGCGCCCGGGCTTTCGCCCAGCGGCGCAGCAGCTCCAGTTGCAGGCCAAGTTGCTCGATCTGCCTGCGCGCCGGCCAATCGCGCGGACTCGTCACCGCGCCAGCGGTGAGGCCATTGATGAAGGTGACCACCGAGCGCAACACCTGATCGCGCACGGTCTGCGGCCATCCCGACCACTCAGGCCAATGCTCGGCGATGCAGCGCGCGAACAGCCGCAGGTACTCGCGATGCACCCACGCGTTGAGCCGCTTGAGCTTGCGATCCGCGGACACCTGGCCCCAAAAGGCCATCCAGAATGCACATTCCGTGAACCGCTGGGCGTCGATTGCGAGCGCCTCCGACAGCACGCTGAGCAGATTGGCATCGCGGCTGTCGCGCTCGCGCGTCAGCCGCTCCTCGATGCGCAGCAGGATCAGCCGCAGCGCACCGAGAATGATGTCCTGCTTGGAGTCATAGTAGTGAGCCACCATGCCGGTGGTGTATCCGGCCGCGCGCGCGATTCGCGCCACCGTCGCGTGTTCGAAACCGCGGCTGGCCACCACCTGGCATGCCACGTGCGCGATTTCATCGCGGCGCTTGGCATGATCGACGATCTTCGGCATTGGGTTAGCGCGCGGCGCGGCTGCCGACCGGCTTGCCGGCCTCGTCCGGGACGGGCAGTGCGGCGTGCGCCTGGCGCAGCGACTCGAGCTTCGCGCGCAGCGTCGGGTCCATCGGTACCGCCTTGGCCGCCGCGGTATCCACGTGCAGATGCATCTGCTCTCCGGTCGCGATCAGCGCGTCGTCGCGCCCACGGTAGACGCGGTGGAACAGATGAAATCGCTTCTCGTCGAGTGCGAGCACCTGCGTCGTGACATACAGCGGCTCGTTGACCTTCGCTTCGCCCAGGTGCTTGACGTGACTCTCGACCGTATAGAACATCCGGCCCTTCTTGCGATAGGCCTCATCGACTCCGACGCTCCGGTAAATCGCGTCCGTGGCGGCGCCGAACAAATGCACATACAGGAAATCGGACATGTGGCCGTTGTAGTCGACCCACTCCGGTCGCACGGTGTTGTCGAACCGCGGCAGCGTGTGCCCGCGCGCCTGGTCGCCGCGCGCTGCGGCGCCGGCCGCATCCTTGTAGAGCCGCTCCTCGAGGGCGCGCAGCGTCGAGCCGGCGCCGATGTCGAACTGCCGCAGCACCTGCTGGATGGCGACGAGATAGTCATCGCGCAGCCGCTCGAGCTCTCGAATCGAGCGGCCGGCGGCCTGACTCTGCGTGCCCTCGACCATCCGGTCGATCAGCTGCTCGGTGAGTTCGGGCGCTTCGAGCTTGGTCCACGGCCACTTCAGCGCCGGCCCGAACTGCGCCAGCATGTGCCGCATTCCGGTCTCCCCGCCCGCCAGATGATAAATGAGGTTGGTGCCCATTCCGGCCCAGCGCAGCCCCGGGCCGTAGATGATGGACTCGTCCAGCTCACCGGTGGTCGCCACGCCGTCATTGACCATGTGGAGGATTTCCCGCCAAATCGCCTCTTGCAGCCGATCCGTCAGGTGCCCCGGCACTTCGCGCCGCACCCGCAAGGCATGCATGCCGATGTAGGTGAAGAACTTGGCGGCCGCCTCGATGGTGGCAGGCGCCGTTTTGGCGCCGCCCACGAGCTCGACCAGCGGCAGCAGGTACACCGGGTTGAACGGATGCGCCACGCAGAAGCGCTCCGGGGCGGTCATGTCGCGCTGCAGATCGGTGGGAGTCAATCCCGAAGTACTCGAAGCGATGATCACGTCCGCGGCGGCGTGCCGGCTCACCTCCGCGAGAATGCGCTGCTTCAAGGGCAGCTGTTCCGGGATGTTTTCCTGGATGAAATCCGCGCGCTGCGCCATGGCGCGCAAATCGGTGGTGAACGAGAGCTTTCCCTTGGGCGGCAGAGGCGCAAAGGTGAGCCGCGCCAGCGCGGGTTCCGCGTTGGCGACCGCGCCGCGGATCCACGATTCCATTTCGGGTTTGACATCGGCCGCGATCACGTCGATGCCAAAGTGCAGCGCTCGCGCGGCCCAGCCGCCGCCGATAACGCCGGTTCCGAGAAGTCCCAGTGTCTCTACGTTCCGCATGATTCTTCCCCGCGCCGCCGCGTCCTTTATAATGTCGTCATTATAATATAAAAATGAGACCCCGATGCCTACAATCTGCGAGATCGCGGCCTGCAGGGCCGCAGTGCGCCATGGCCCGACGCGCTTACCAGCTGCCTGAGCTTCCGCCCCCGCCCGAACTGCCGCCGCCGCCGGCAAATCCTCCGCCGCCTCCCGAGGAGCCGCCGCCGGAGAAGCCGCCGCCGGAGAAGCCGCCCCCCATCACCGTGAAGCCGCCGATGCTGGCCCTGCCCTTCGTCTTCAGGTCCTGCGCAGCTTTGGCGTACCAGGCGGTGCGACCCACCAGCAGCTTCGCGGCCGGGAAGCCGACGAGGTAGACGGCGAGCACCACCAAGGTGACCTTCATGCCGAGAATGAATACCGGGAACATCGCCCAGAACGGGATCAGGAATACATACAAGAACCAGCCGCTGAATCCCGGCGTCATGACGCCAATGAAAGTGAAAATCCCGATGACGCCGAAGATGAATGCTCCGAACAGGATGCGCATCGGCCAGGGCATGGGCGGAGAAAAGCCATTCGAAGACGGCTTCGTGGCATTGCTCCCTGCGGCGTCCGGTGCGACATCCGCTTGGCCCTCGAGCTGCGCAATGACCGCCCTCGTGCCGTCCTCCACACCCTTGTCGTAGTTGCCGGCTTTGAACTGCGGGGTCATCAGGTTGCGAATGATGCGGCTCGAGGCGACGTCGGTCAGCGTGCCTTCGAGGCCGTAGCCGACCTCGATCCGCATTTTCCGGTCCTGGGGCACGATCACGATGAGCACGCCGTTGTCCTTGCCCTTCACGCCGAGCTTCCACGTCTCGAACACTTTGGCCGAGTACTCCTCCACGCTCTCATCGCCGATGGTCGGTACGGTGAGCACGACGACCTGGTCGGTGGTGCGCTGCTCATGCGCTCTTAAGGCCATGGTGAGCCTGCTTCGGGTCGCGGGCTGCAGAATCTCCGCATTGTCGACCACCCGTCCGGTCAGAAACGGCACATCGGCTGCACGCGCCGGATTCAGGAATGCGAGGGCCGAGAAGATCGCGAACGCCCGCATCGATTGGCACGCGCGCGCTGCATGACTCACGCGCCCTTCTCCTCGATCAGCGGCTCGGGCGGCCCGCTGTCCGCGCCGGCACCTCCCTGGTAGCCGGCGCGCACCAGTATCTGTTCCACGCCCGCAAGACCCGCCTGCAGCGCCTCCGCAGTCCGCGCATGGCGCAGCGCCGGCTTCATCCGCTCGATCACCGCCTGCCACTCGGCAAGGCCTTCCAAGGCAGCTCCTCGTACGTGTCGGCCTTGCCGATTTGCGCGGCGACCACCCGCACCCCCGTCGCCGCGTGGACGCGGGCGACCTTAAGATCTACCGCATCGATTTCTGCTTTGCTCGGGCACATCTGCGGTGGCGGCGATATTGCTTGACAGGTCCCGCGGTTACCGCTCGTGATGTCTATTTCGCGGCGATCTGCGCGGCGGAGACGAGGCTCCTCGCATGCTCGAACTCGGCCCGCTGCGACTTGGAACCATTGTCGGTCGACTTGAGCAGGGCCGCGTAGTAACTTCGCGCCTTCGCGCGATCTCCCGCCGCTTCGGCAGCGAACCCGGCGTTGAAGAGCCCGTTGAACCGATTCGGGCTGTGTTCGAGCGAGCGCTGATATTCGCCTAGCGCCTGCTCCGGATGATGAAACTCCAGCAGCATGTCCGCCAGCATCTCGCGCGCCGGGATGTCCACTTCGCCCTGCCCCACTTTGTCCTGCAGATCGGCGGCCTCGCGCATCTGATCCAGCGCATCGGCCTCCTTGCCCTCGGCAAAGGCGACCCACGCCAGGATCTCGCCGCGCTCGATCCGCGCCCCGGTCGAGTCCGCGTAATAGGCATGCTCGCCCTTCCTCAGCTGCTCGATGAGCGATTCGTAGGCGGCGAGATCAGCCCGCGCCTCCTGTGCCTGGCGCAGGTGCCCTCGACCCACGATGCGCGCCCAATAGGTCAAAGTCTGCGTATCGGGCTTGGCGCCGGGAATTGGCTCGAGCGCCGCGGCGGCTTTCCAGTCGCGCAGTTCCAGCGCATAGAAAGCCGGGAATTTGCTCCGGTAGTAAGGAAACATCCCCTGCATGAAATGCGAGCTCATACCGGGCATCGCCTGCAGATGCGCGAGCAGCACCGACGCCTCGTCCATCAGGCTCTTCGCGCGCGCTTCCTGGCCGCTCTGCAGAAAGGCATAGAGCAGAAAGTCATCGGAGTGGAACTGATCCATGCCGTCGCCCTCGCCGCGCTCTTGCGCGGCAAGAGCGGCCGCCACCGAGGCTAGATTCGAATCGATGTCCTCCCGCCACATGCCGAGCCTCGCGAATATATGCCCGGGCATGTGCACCGCATGGGCGCCCGATGAGGCGATCTCCCCGTAGTGCCGGGCTGCGGCCAGACCTTGCGGCGCGAGCGACGGCGTGTCGCAGGCGTGAATGGTGTAGTGCACCAGCCCCGGATGGTCCGGATATCGGACATACAAGGGAGTGAGCACCGCGAGCGCGAGATGCTGCTGCGTGAGACTGGTGTCTCCGGGCGCCTCGGCCGCGAGCAGAGACAGCGCGTAAAATGCCGCGGCGTCGACATCGGTCGGATAGCGCCTGTGCAGTTCGCCCATGGCCGCGGAATAGGCCTCGACGCGCGCTTGGTAGTCCTGCGTGCCGGGCTCATAGAAGCGGCTGAGCGCCGCCACGTAGGCGCGCTCGCGCGCTGTCTTGGCGGGCAGCGCAGCGGCCTTTTGCATCTGCGCCCACCCCTGCATCAGGGTATCCGCGTCAGGCCGGTTCCAGATCTGGTGGTAGACGCTCATCGCGATGCCCCAGTGCGCCATGGCGCAGGCCGGTTCGCTCTGCGTAATCCGCTCGAACTGGCGCTGCGCTTCGTAGTACCAGAAATCGTGCAGCAGCGCGACGCCGCGGTTGAAGGGCGCGCGCACCTGCGCCGAACACGAGACGGTGAATGACACCGTTCCGAGGCGCTCCCCGGCTTGTGGCTGGGCGAGCGCTTGGGCCGGGGACGCTGCGCGGACTTGAGCCGCCAAGGGCATCGCCAGCAGTGCAACCAGCAGGCGTACGCAACCTGTCATGAAAGAAGCCCCGGCCTCCTAGTGAAGTACGGCCGCAATGGGCTGCGCAGCCCGCGGCACAGCCGCATGGTAGTCCTTGCCCACCAGCGCCGCCACGGTCGCCGCGATCTGTGATTGCGTCACCCGCGCCACGTGGCTGCGCTCACCCAGGGGCGCGGTATCGGGTCCGATCACCGCAATCCATATATTCTCCGACCCCTTCTCCTCCACCCCGTGCTCCTTCCATTCGGTGAGCCCGCTGCCACGCCCATGGTCGGTGGTGATGATGAAGGTGGTCGTGCCCCGGTACTCGGGCATCGCCTGCATCGTGTCCCAGAGCTGCTTGACGAAGTAGTCCATGCGATGGGCGCTGTCGAGCACCAGATCGTAGCGGCCCTGATGCGCCCAATTGTCCGTTTCTCCGTAGCCCACGAACAGCACGCGGGGCTTCGCGGATTTCACGTAGTCGAGCAGCGGGATCTGCAGAAACGAGTTCGGCACGTCCTCTTCGTCGAATTCGGTTGTCGTTGCGTACAACTCGCGCAGCAGCGCGTCGCGCGCAGTTTCATGCGGCTTCTCGGACAGCGTCCAGCCGGTTTGCATCACCAGGCCGCTGCGCTGTTTGTTGAAGATGTTCTCGTACTGGTTCCAGGTGCCGTAGATTGCCACGCGGCCGCGAAATTCGTCGATTTTGTTCAACCACTCGAACACGCTCGGAGTCGGGTTCGGACCGAACTCGTTGCTGTCGATGGCATCGTTCGGGAAGCCGGTGCTCATCTCGTTGTAGCCCGGGTAGGAAAACGCCTTGCCGTTGGTGACCTGCGCCACGCTGCCCAGGGCCTGATTGCCGAATATCTGGCCTTGCTTCGCCACCGTTCCCCACAGGAAGGGGAAGAGCACGGCCCGGCGCTCGGCGGCGCTCGCCCGCCAATAGCGCTTGCGCAGGTCCTCATCCGACAACCAGCTGCCGCCCGCCTTGTCGTTGAGCAGATCCTCCTCGGCACCGGTGAAAATCTCCTGCCAGCGCAGGCCATCGCTGACGATGAGCACCACGTTCTGGGTCTTGCCGGCGAACGCAGCAGCCGCAACCAGCAGGCACAGAGCGCCGGCGGCCCAGCGGCTGCGCAGCGCACGATTGCTTCGCGCGAGGCTATGCATGGAGTGGATCTCGACTGACGTTTTTGTGGATCGGCCCATCATTGGGAAAGCAGCACCGCGCAGTTCGCGGTCCAACTCAGGTACACCTCGTCGCTCCAGTCGATCGACCACTCCGAGGTGCGGCGGTCGTTCTGCGCGAATACCGTGACCATTTTCCCGGTCTCGGTCTTGATGTGATACGTCGAGCGGTTGCCGAGGTAGCCGAGTTCCCACACCATTCCCTTGATCTGGTTGACCCGCTCGCCGGCCACCGGCTCCTTGCTCAGGCGAATCTTCTCCGGGCGCAGCGCCACCCAGACGCGCTGTCCGCCGCCGAAGTGCCCGAGCTCATCCACGATGAGCTCACAGCCCGCCTCGCCGCTGCGCACGACGATGTGCCCCGGCTCGCTGCGATCGACCGTGCCTTCGAACAGGTTCGTCGTGCCGATGAAGTCGGCGACGAAGCGGCTCTGCGGAAACTCGTAGATCTCCGACGGAGTCCCCACCTGCAGCACCTGGCCGCGATTCATCACCGCGATACGCGTGGACAGCGCCATCGCCTCGTCCTGATCATGGGTGACGAACACGAAAGTGACGCCCACCTCATATTGAATGTTCATGAGCTCGAACTGCGTCTGTTCGCGCAATTTCTTGTCGAGCGCGCTCAACGGCTCGTCCAGCAGCAGCACCTTCGGCCGGCGAATGAGGGCGCGCGCGAGCGCCACGCGCTGGCGCTGGCCGCCCGAGAGCTGGTGCGGCTTGCGCTTCGCGAGCGCCCCGAGCTGCACCATGTCGAGCGCCTCGCGGATGCGCTTGTCGCGCACGCTCGCCTCGAGCGCCATACGCCGCAAACCGTAGCCGACGTTCTGCTCCACCGTCATGTGCGGAAACAACGCGTAGGACTGGAACATCATGTTGACCGGGCGCTCGTGCGGCGGCACGTCGGTCATGTCCGTGTCCTCGATCAGGATGCGCCCGCTGCTCGGATTGGTGAAGCCGGCCAGCATGCGCAACAGGGTCGTCTTGCCGCAGCCCGAAGCGCCGACCAGCGCGAACATCTCACCCTTGTAGATGCGCAAATTGACGCTGTCCACGGCGGTAAAGGCGCCAAAGGTCTTGTTGACGCTCTCGATGACGACCTGCGGCTTCGCGTCGGGATCGAGCCACGGGCGGTCGGCGGTCGTTTTCTGCTGCGGTGACAGCACGCGGGCGCGGCTCCTAGTACTGCGCCGGCGGCGTTGCCCGCCGGCGGTCGGGAGCGAAGAAAGGACGCTCCACCACCTGTGCGCGCGACATTCGACGCTCCCAAACGAGTTCTCTGTTCAAATAGATATCCGCCCAAACCGTCGTTCCCGTCCGAAAATACGGAGCGTCGACCATGGCAAGCGCGATATTGCGCTTGCAAGTTGGCGACCAGGTTGCCGAGCTCACGCTGCCGATTTCGCGCCTGCCGTTCGCCGCCGCATACAGCAACGCATTATGCGCCGGTTTATTGCCGACGACATCCAAGCCGACGAGCTGGCGGCGCGGACCCCTGTCGCGCTCCGCGAGCAGCGCACGCCGCCCCGTGAAGTGGCCTTTGTCGAAGTCGATCAGCCAGGCGAGCCCCAGTTCGAGCGGCGAGCGGTCGCGGCCGGGCCGAATTGTCTGTTCGGCCGACACGAAGTCGACATGCGGACTCAAGAAGCCCGCTTCGATGCGCGCGATATTGAGCGCTTGTGAGCCGATGGCGCGAATGCCGCGCGAGCGCCCCGCGGCCATCAACGCATCCCAGGTTCTCTCGGCCGCTTCGGGCGCCATCCACAATTCGTAGCCCAAGTCGCCGGTGAAGCCGGTGCGCGATACCGTGAGCGCTGTCCCTGCCAGCGAAAAATAGCCGATCTCGAAAGGCTTCAACCGCTCTACGCCGGCGAGACCGGCCGCCTTCAGCACGGCGCAGGAGGTCGGACCTTGCATGGCCAATGCCGCGATGTGTTCGGTAACTTCGCCGATCTCGACGTCAAAACCGATGGCGGAGTCGAGCAGCCAGTCGAGCTGCCGTTCCGCCGTGCACAGCCGGTATTCGTTCTCGCCGAGCCGAAACACGGTGCCGTCGTCGAGTATGTGGCCCGCATCGTCGCACCACACGCAGTACGCAACGCGGTCGGCCTTGAGCTTGGCGAGATTGCGCGTGACCAGGCGATTCAGACACGCCATGGCGTCGGGACCTGCAACACGGTACTTCACCATGGGCGTCAGGTCATAAAGCGTGGTCGCATTGCGGATCGCGAAGTATTCCTGCTCCACGGTGGTGAACACATCAACCGTGGTGTATCCGGACCACGCGATGAAGCTGTCGACCTGGCTCAGCGCGCGTGCGCGGTCGTGAAACGGGGTCTTGAGCAAGGGCTGCTTGAAGTGCGGCGCCAACGGCTGTGCGGTGTTCATGTCATGCGACCTGGTTGAGGACCTGCTGCGCGGCGTTGCGGCCGGGGATACCCATGACCCCGCCGCCGGGATGGCAGCCCGCGCCGCACAGGAATAAGCCGGCCAGCGGCGTGCGGTGCTGTGCGGCGCCCGGCACCGGCCGAACCATGAAGAATTGGTCGAAGGCGAGCTCGCCATGGTGCCAATGGCCGCCGCTGATGCGAAATTCGCGCTCTATGTCGAGCGGCGTGAGCAATTCGGCGCTGATGACGCTGCTGCGCAGTCCCGGGGCGAAGCGCTCCAAGGCATCGACGCAAAGCTCGGCGAAGCGCGGGTGCCCCTGCTGCCAGCCGCCCTTGAGCTCATAGGGCGCGTATTGCACGACGGCCGAAAGCACGTGCTTTCCGGACGGTGCCAGGCTCGCATCGTTGAGCGTGGGCACCGTGATCTCCATCGCCGGAGCGGATGAATATTCGCCGTACTTTGCGTGATTGAAGGCGCGTTCCAGGTACTCGAGCGATGGCGCGAGCAGCAATCGGCCGCGCAGGGCCTCGGCCTGCACGCCGGCGAACTGCGGGAGCCGGTCAAGCGCCAAATGCAGCTTGGCAGCCAGGCCGCGCGAGCGCAGATGCTTCACGCGGCGCACGAACCCCGTATCCAGGTGAGGCGCCCCGAGCAGTTGCAGGAACGTGGTCTTCGGATCGGCGCTCGAGACCACCGTCGGCGCGGCGATGCGCTCGCCGGACTCGAGCTGCACGCCCGCTGCGCGATCGGAATCCACCAGGATATGCGCCACCGGCGCGTCGGTGCGGATCGCCACACCCGCCGCGCTCGCCGCGCTCGCGAGCGCGGCGCACAGGCCGCCGACTCCGCCATTGGGCTGCGACAGCGCGCCGCCGCCCGCCGCCTCGGCCGCGATCCGATAAAGCAGCGTCAGCACGGTGCCGGGCGAACGCGGACCGAAATTCGTGCCGAGCACCGCGTCGAAGGCCAGCGCGCCCCGGAGCGCGGATGACTCGAAATGCTCTTCGAGCAGATCGTGCACGTTCATGCCGCCGATGCGCAGCAGCTCGCGCATATCGCGTTTGCCGAGCTTGCGAATCTGCCAGCCCAGGCCAAGCAGCGCCGAGAGGTCCTTCCAATCGGTCGTCCCGAGGCGCGGGGGCACCCGCGACAGCAGTGGCGCCAGCGCCTGCGCGAAACGGCGCATCTGCGCGGTGTAGAGGCGGTAGGACTGTGCGTCCGGCCCCGCCAGATCCTCTGCTACGTTAAGCGGCGCGCCTTGCGCCGCCAGCGACGTCGTCGGCATGGACTGCGCGGCCCAACTCAGGCCGTGCGCGCTCAATTGCAGCTGGCGAATGAGCTCGGCCGGCATCAGGTGCACCAGGTGCGCGCAGGCGGAAACCTGGAAACCAGGCGCAAACTCGCGCGTGAGAGCCGCGCCGCCGATATTCGAGCGCGCCTCGAGCACCAGCACCGAGCGTCCGCCGCGCGCCAGAGTGGCCGCGCACACCAATCCATTGTGGCCGCCGCCGATGACGATGCAGTCGTAGCGGGTCGATGCGCCCTGGCTTCCCATGTTCAGTGCGCCCTGCCAAGGTCCTTGAGAACCGCGCGCGCGGCGTTGGCGCCGGGCGCACCCATGACGCCGCCACCGGGGTGCGTACTCGAACCGCACATGTATACGCCGCGGACCGGCGAGCGGTATTGAGCGAAGCCCGGCACCGGTCGATTGAACAGCAGCTGATCCATGGTCAATTCACCTTGGAAGATATTGCCTTCCGTCAATCCGACCTCGTTCTCGATGTCCCACGGCGTGCGTATCTCGGCATGCAGAATGAGGTCCTTGAAGTTCGGGCTGTGCCGAGCGATGGTGTCGATGACCGTGTCGCCGAAGCCCTGTCTCCTGACGGCGTTCCACTCGCCCTCCGCGAGCGCGTAGGGGCAGTACTGCACGAACACCGACATGTAGTGCTTGCCGTCCGGAACCATGGTCGGGTCGATCTGCGACGGGATCAGCATGTCGATGTAGGGCGCCCGCGACCAGCGGCCTTCCTTCCAGTCGTCGTAGGCGCGCTCCATCATTTCCAGGGTGTCGGTGACGTGCATGTCGCCGCGTGTGCACGGGGCGCCCTCCGGAATCGCCGGAAAGCGCGGCAGTCCGTCGAGCGCGATATTGAGCTTGCCGGAAGAGCCGCGAATCTTGAAGTTCCTGACCTGGTGCAGGAATTCGTCGGGCAGATCCTTCGCATCCATGGTCTTGAGAAACGTGCGCCGCACGTCAAGATTCGAGATCACCATCGGCGCACGAATCTCCTCGCCGTCCTCGAGCACCACTCCCGCCGCGCGGCCGTTCTTCACCAGAATCCGCGTCACCGGCGCCGCGGCGCGAATGGTGCCGCCGCTCGCCTCGAACGACTTGCCGAGCGCGTTGCTGATTGCGCCCATGCCGCCGCGCGCGAATCCCCACGCGCCTACGGTGTCGTCGATGTCGCCCATGTAGTGGTGCAGCAGCACGTAGGCCGTGCCCGGCGAACGGGGCCCCAGCGCCGTGCCGATGATCGAGCTGCCGGCGAAATGCGCCTTGACGATTTCGCTCTCGAAGTATTCATCGAGAAAATCCGCGGCGCTCATGGTCCAGAAGCGCAGCGTGTCGTACATCCGCTCCTCGCCCAGACCGTGAAAGCGCCGTCCGAGATACAGCAGCTCCTGGATGTCGCGCGGCTTGAACGAGGTCGGGTCGGGCGGCTCGCGCATCAGCAGCGGCTTGATGAACTTGCACTGGCGCATCACGTCGCGGGCGTACCGATCGTACGCCTCGGCGTCGCGCTTCGAGTGGCGCGAAATCTCGCGGCGCAGCGCGTCGTGATTGTCGTACAGCGCCAGGTGCCCTCCGCCCTGCATCATGGTGCAGCCGCCCTCGTAGGGAATCACCTGCAGCCCATACTTCGGCAGCTCCAGCGTGCGCATGATTTCCGGCCGCAGCAGGCTGCACACGTAGGAGCAATTCGAGTAGGTGAAGTCCTTGTAAAGTCGCCGGCTCACCGCCGCGCCGCCGATGAACGGATTTCGCTCGAGCACGAGCACCTTGAGGCCTGCGCGCGCCAAATAGCACGCCGCGACGAGGCCGTTGTGTCCGGCCCCGACGATGATTGCGTCCAGGCTCCCGGGCCTCGCCACCGCGCTCGCGCTCGCGCTCGCGCTCAAGCCGGCACTTTGTGCGTGGCGCCGGTCGCCTGCAAGGTGGCGTCCACCGCGATCTCGAACGCCTTGAGGGTGTCGGTAAGGCAGGATGAATCGTGCGCCGCCGATACGAACCACGGCTCGCGCGAGTCCGGCTCGCACAGCACTCCCTCGTCGTGCAGCACCTGCGCCATGGCATCGTAGAACGAGTAGTCACTGCTCTTCCAGGTGCGATAGTTGCGCGGCGGGTCGTGGGCGAAATACAGGCCGCTCATGGAGGGGTGGCCGACGAAGCTGTGGGCGATCCCGCGAGCGCCCAAGATGGTGCGCATGCCGTTGCGCAAGCGGGTGCCGTAATCGGCGACTCTCTCCAGCGCGTCGCTTTCATCGAGGATCTCGAGGGTCTTCTCCGCGGCCGCGAGCGACACCGAATGCGCCGTGTAGGTGCCGCCGTGCGCGACGCCGTGCCCGATCTTGCGCATGATGTCCTCGCGTCCGGCGAGCACCGAGATCGGATAGCCGTTGCCGAGCGCCTTGGCAAAGGTGCACAGGTCGGCTTTGATGCCGTACAGCTCCTGCACGCCGCCGCGGGCGACGCGAAAGCCGGTCTTGACCTCATCGATGAGCAGCACCACGCCGTACTTGTCGCACAATGCGCGCGCGGTGCGCAGGTACTCCGGCTCCGCAGCTATGCCGAGACAGTTGCCCATGATCGGCTCGATCAGCAGGCAGGCGATGCGCGCTGCATGGCGCTTGAACACATCCTCCAGCTGATTCGCGTCGTTGGCCTGGACGAAGTGCGCGAAGCTCTTGGTGCTCACCGGCACGCCCTCGCTGTAGGGCTTTATTTCCGGATCGCCGACCTGCGACCATTTTTCCATGGGCGTGAACCACATGGCGGCGTCGAACAGGCCGTGGTAGCCGCCCTCGAGGATCACGTAGTCGTCCTTGCCGGTGTACGCGCGCGCGAGGCGCAAACCCGCCATCACCGCCTCGGTGCCGGAATTGGAGAAGCGTACGAGCTCGGCGGCCGGCACCATCTTGGAGATGCGCTCGGCCACACGCAATTCGCGCTCGGTGGACAGTGCGAAAACCCCGCCCACCTTCATGCCTTCGCGTGCGGCCTCATCCACGCGCTCGTCCGCGTAGCCCAGGATCGCCGGGCCATAGCCCATCCGGTAATCGACGTACACGTTGTCGTCGAGATCCACGATGCGCGCACCCTTGCCGTGCTTCACATAGATGGTTCGCTCCTCGCCCCAGTAGCGAAAGTTCGATGCCACTCCCAGCGGCAGGCGTTTCACGGCGCGCTGAAAATGCGCGTTGCTGTTGGTCAGTTTTCTGGCCATGGCGTCCCCTTTGCGTTATCGATTTGAGCGGTGTGCAGGATGCGCGCCGTCGCGGCAACGGCTCGCTGTCCGCAGAGTTTATATGAGTATATAAATAAATGCATTATCGGCGCGGTGCAGCCCCCTCGCGGATGCCAAATCGCGTTCCAGCAGGCTTGAAATACGCTTGCTGCGCTGCGCAGTTGCCAAGCAGCGCTTCTTCGGCGTAAATTGAATGATCATATAAACGTATCGGGGAAACACCCATGAACAGCCTGCCCGCCGCGCACCTCGATACCGTCAGCGAAACTAAGGCTAAGACAGCGCACGCCTTGCCGGCGTGGGTGTACAACCATGCGGAGCTCACCCGGCTCGAGATCGAACGGGTTTTGAAACCGAGCTGGCAGATCGTCTGCCACGTCAACTCGATTCCGAAGCCGGGCGACTACCAGACCTTCGATCTCGGCCCCGAGAGCGTGATCGTGCTCAAGGATCGCGACGGCTCGATCAGGGGCTATCACAACGTGTGCCGCCATCGCGGGGCGCGTCTGCTCGACGGGTCGGGAAATTGCCCCGCGACCATCACCTGCCCCTATCACGGCTGGAGCTACCGGCACGACGGCAGCCTGATCGGGGTGCCGATGCGCGACACCTTTCCCGGCCTGGACCGCGCCGCGCACGGCTTGCGCCCCGTGCGCGTAGACACCGCCCTCGGCTTCGTATTCGTCTGCCTTGCCGGAGATCCCACGCCGGTCGCCAAGACCTGGGGCAGACTCGCTGAGGAATTGGCCGCGTATCGCCTCGACGAAATGGTGCCGCTGACGCCGATTTCCACCGACGTGTGGAACGTCGACTGGAAGATTGCGATGGACAACTATCTGGAGTCGTATCACGTACCCATCGGCCATCCCGGCCTGTACCGCATGTTCACGCCGGACTACGACGATACGGCTACGGTACCGGGCGTCGCGCGCGGCGTGAGCTGGATGCGCGAGCAGCCCTCCTCGAAGTGGGCGGAGCGGCTGTATCAAAAATTGGTCGGCGGCGCGGCGACGCACCTGCCCGAAGCCGAGCGCCGCTGCTGGCGCTTCTACAGTGCGCTGCCCAACCTGGGAATCGATGTCTTTCCCGATCAGATGGATTTCTTCCAGCTGCTTCCGGCAGGCCCCGGCAAGTGCATGGTGCGCGGCGCCGTGTTCGGCCTTCCGGGCAGCAGCCGGGAATTGCGTGCGGTGCGCTACTTGAGCAACCGCATCAACACGCAGGTCAACAACGAGGACAAATGGCTGTGCGACCGCGTGCAGCGCGGTCTCGCTTCGAGCAGCTACACGCCCGGCCCGCTGTCGCACCTCGAGCGCCACATGCTCGAATTCCACGATCTGCTGCGCGCGCGCATCCCGGAGTTCCACTTGGCGAGTCCGCCGAAGCAGTTCGCCTAGCCGGCCGCGCCTCGCCGGCCACGCCTCGCCGGCCGCGCCTCGCCGGCCACGCCTCGCCGGCCCAGCGGAAAAGCGCCCGCCCTAGCCGAGATTGATCCAGGCGGATTTCGTCTGCGTGTAGGAGATCAGGCTCTCCACGCACTTGTCCCGGCCTTGCCCCGATTGCTTGTAGCCGCCGAACGGCTGGGTCATGTCGCCGTGATCGAAGCAGTTCACCCAGATGACGCCGGCCTCCAGATCGCGCACCGTCTTGTGCGCCGTGGTCAGATCGCGCGTCCACACCGAGGCGGCAAGGCCGTAGATCGAGTCGTTCGCGACCTTGAGCGCCTCCGCAATGCCGTCGACCTCGATGGCTGCCGCCACCGGCCCGAAGATCTCCTCCTGCGCGATGGTCATGCGATTGTTCACGCCGGAGAACAAGGTCGGGTTCACATAGGCGCCGGGCAGATCGGGCGTATTGCCGCCAAATTCCAGCCGCGCCCCCTCGCTCTTGCCGCGCGTGATGTAACTCATCACACGCGAGCGGTGCGCCGCCGTGACCAGCGGCCCCAGGTTGGTCGAAGGGTCGAGCGGATCGCCGGCGCGATACGCCGATTTGCCCTTGTCGATGAAGCGCGCAATGAACTCCTCGGCAATCGGCCGGTCGATCAGCAGCCTCGAACCCGCGTTGCAGACCTCGCCCATGTTGCCGTAAATGCCGTTGATGGCGTAGGTCACGGCGCTGTCAAGGTCGGGCAGATCGGCCAGAAAGATCTGCGGAGTCTTCCCGCCGCATTCCAAGCTCACGCGCTTCATATTCGATTGTCCGGCATAGATGAGCATCTGCTTGCCGATTTCGGTCGAACCGGTGAATGCGATCTTGGCCACATCCATGTGCAGCGCGAGTGCTGCGCCCGCGGTCTCGCCGAGACCGTTGACGACGTTGAACACGCCCGGCGGTCCGCCCGCTTCGATGAACAGCTCCGCCATCAGTAGCCCCGATAGGGGCGATTGCTCCGCCGGCTTCAGCACCACCGAATTGCCGGCCGCCAGGGCCGGAGCGACCTTCCACGCGGCCATCAGCAGCGGATAATTCCAGGGCACGATGCAGCCGACGACCCCCAGAGGCTCGCGCAGGATGTAGTGGAAGGCATCCGCCGCGGTGGCGGTCACCTGGCCGTCGATCTTGTCGATGAGTTCGCCGAAATAGGCGAAATTCTTCGCCGCCGCGGGCACATCGATGGTCATCATGTCGTTGATCGGTTTGCCCATGCACAGAGTGTCGAGCAGTGAGAAGCGCTCGGCGTTCTGCTCGATGAGACGGCTGAACGCCGCCAACACGGCCATGCGGTCCCGCGGCGCCATGCGGCTCCACACTCTCGAATAAAACGTGCGCTTCGCCGCCGCCACCGCCAGATCGATGTCCTGCGATGTGCCTGCGCTCACTTCACAGAGAGGCGTGCCGGTCGCGGGATTGACGACGGTGAAGCGGCCCTTCGCCACCGAATCGACGTACTTGCCGTCGATGAAATGCCGTGTCTCGAAGCGCGCGCGCGCGGCGCGCGCCTGCCAATCGCTGGTGCTCAAGAAAGCCGGGGTCATGCGCAATTCTCCCAATTAAGTGGTCGAGCGGCCGGGCATTATAGTGAATTTCTTAACAATCGGTCGGCGGGCGGTCAAGTGCCAGCATCGGGATGCGCGTCAACAGCTGCTGTCGAAACCAGGCGATCGCCGGAGCGATGGGTCTCATCGCCGCCGCCTGATAGCCGTAGTCGATCACGCCGCGCTGCAAGGACTCCACCAGCGCGAGCGCCGAGGGGCGCTCGAACGAGCTCGTTCGCGCCGCCAGATACCGCATTGCGCGCGCCGCGCGCCCCGCCCCGCACACCGTATAGTCGAGCCGGCGCACCCGCGAGCGCCCGGGAGCGGCCGGCATCGCCTGCAGAATCGACACCCCGTCGGGACGCAGCTGCAGCAATTGATTGGGTGCGATGAATCGCATCTGCCATGCGCCGCTCGCGCCGGCACCGGCAAGCGTTCGATAGCGCTGCGCACTCCAATGCCGGGCGCCCGCCGGAGGCATCGTCCAGTGCAGCGATTCCGCGGCGGCATTCGGCGCAGTCCCCAGCGCCGCCGAGTCGAGCCATTGTTCCACGAGCAGCTTCCAATCTGCCGCGACGGCGGTTTGCGCGGCCGGCCCCGTCGCCACCAGTCCGGGCGGAATCGGCTCAAACGCGCCGCCGGGATTGGCCGGCGAGGCTCGCGGGGATTTGGGCGAGCGCACGACCAGGAGGCCGCGAATCACCTGCAGATCGAGGGCGCTCAAGCCGATTCCTGCTGCGCCAGCGGTGCGCCGGCCGTCCAGGGCAAACTGCAGTCCGTGGACAGTGCAGGCGATGGACCCGTCGAATCGGCCGCTGCCGCCCACCACCAGCGTATGCGGCAGCGCCGGACAGCTGTTGCGCAGCGCATGTATCTGCCCGAAGGAATCCCGCACCAGCAGCGCGCGCTCCGCGCCCGTGTCCACGGTGAAGTACTCGCCGGCCCGGGCAATCTGCGATTCATGTCCCGCCACTTGCCAGGCGCTTTGAAACACGGCCTCGCGCTCGAGCGCATAGGCGCGCGCACTGGCATACACCCAGCCGGCGAAACGTGCCGGATGCGCCGCCGGGTCGCCGCCGCGCGTCGGCGGGTGCGGGAACTGTCCGGGAAAAATCGAGCGCAGGTACGCCATGCACCGGCGCTTCGCGGCCAGCCGATCGATATTGCCCTCGGCCTGGAAGGCGAAATCCTGCCACATCATTTCCAGCGCGCCGATGAGCCCGAGCGCTATTGCGTCCGGGTCCAGATGCGCCTGGGAGGTCTCCTCGACCAGCCGCCCGATGAGTTCGCGCACCAGCGCCGCAAAGCTCTCGTCCTTTTGTCCGCAAATGTCGTAGTATTCCTGCCGCGAACTGGCTTCCCCCCAAAACGCATACCACACAGAGACCTTTCGGGGGCTGGCGATGTCGGGGTCGAGATAAAGATCCACCATCAGCTCCAAGGCGGCGACTGGCCTTGCCTTGAGCTTGGCGACGGGCACCAGCACCTGCTCCTCGAATTCGGCGGCGAGGAACTGCAGGGAGGCAACCAGCATCGCGGCCTTGGAGTCGAAGTAGAATCTGACAATGCCGGGGGACATTTTCGCGATCGCCACCACTTTTTCCACTGTCGTACGCGACGGGCCATAGATGTGCAGGGCCGAAATGCAGGCATCGATCAAGCGCTGGCGCTGGCGCCCGCGGATATTGGTTGCGCGCGGTGCCCGGACTGGGGCGTCGAGCTTTCTCCTGCGCGCACTCATCTTGGCGGGGGCCCCGCATGAGTGGAGCCGCGCATGAGTGAGGCGGCGGCGCAGGACCGGTTCGCTCGCGCGGGCGCACGCGGCAGGCCGCGCGGAGAATGGCTGAAGCGGCACGGCAAGTGGTTCATCATCCTGCCGCCCGTGCTGTACCTGCTGGTTTTCTTTCTCATTCCCTTTGCGTTCGCATTGACGATCAGCTTCGCGGACACCGCGGTTCGCATACCGCCGTTCAGCGACATTCTATCCATCAGTCCCGATTGGCACATCCACTTGACGCTGAATCTCGGCAACTTTCAGTATTTGTTCACCGATGAAGTGTATGGGCTTTCCTATGTTTATTCGATAAAGACGGCGTTCTTCTCGACCGTCATCTGTCTGCTGCTGGGCTATCCCATGGCGTATGCCATTGCACGCACCTCGAAGAGCACCCAGAGCGTGCTGCTGCTGGTCATCATTCTGCCGTTCTGGACGTCCTTCCTGCTGCGCGTGTACGCGCTCGAGGGAATCATCCGGGAGACCGGTTTGCTCAATACGGCGCTGCTGTGGCTGGGGATCATCCATCATCCTCTGCAGATCATGCGTACCACCCTGGCGGTCTACCTCGGCATCATCTATTCATATCTGCCTTTCATGGTGCTGCCGCTGTTCGCGACGCTCGAAAAGCTGGATTATTCGCTGCTCGAAGCCGCGGCGGACCTGGGCAGCCCGCCCTGGCGCACTTTCATCGATGTCACCCTGCCCCTGTCGATGCCGGGGGTGATCGCCGGCTCGATGCTGGTATTCATCCCCGCCATCGGTGAATTCGTCATCCCGACCTTACTGGGCGGCCCCGACAATCTCATGATCGGGCGTGTGCTCTGGGACGAGTTCTTCGGCAATCGCGACTGGCCCGTGGCCTCTGCGGTCGCCATCGCCTTTCTGATCTTCCTGGTCGGGCCCATTGCCCTTTATCAGCACTACAGCACCAAGCAGCTGGAGGCTTAAAGTGGCAGATCGCGTCTCACCGCTGCTCATCTCCGTCCTCGGCATCGGCATTGCCATACTGTACATTCCGATCCTGGTGCTGATCGGATACTCGTTCAACGCTTCTGCCCTCGTGAGCGTTTGGGGAGGCTTCTCCACCAGCTGGTACACGCAGCTGCTGCACAACGACCAGATCCTCGATGCGGCGTGGCTGTCGCTCGAGATCGGCGTCGTGGTCTCGACCGGAGCGGTGATTCTCGGCACCCTGGCCGCCATCTCGCTGGTGAGGTTCAAGCAGTTTCGCGGCCGGCTGATGCTCACGGGCATGGTGAACGCGCCGTTGGTGATGCCGGAAATCATCACCGGAATCACCCAGCTGCTGCTGTTCATATCGATGCTGCATTTGCTGGGCTGGCCACATCGCGGATTCACCACCATCGTCATCGCCCACATCGCATTCTGCACTGCCTATGTGACGATCACCGTGCAATCGCGCCTGCAGACCGCCGACCGCTCGCTGGAAGAGGCGGCGATGGACCTTGGATCCGGGCCCGTGCGCGCGTTCCTGGACACCACCTTGCCCATCATTGCGCCCGCGCTCGCCTCGAGCTGGCTGCTGAGCTTCACGCTCTCGCTCGACGACCTGGTGATCTCGAGCTTCGTATCCGGCCCGGGAGCGAGCACGCTGCCGATGGTGATCTTCTCCAAGGTGAAGCTCGGTGTGAGCCCGGACGTCAACGCACTCGCCAGCTTGATCATTTGCCTGGTCGGGGTGTGCGTACTGTTCGCCGGATACCTGATGCGCCGCACCGAACGCCAGCGTCTGCTGGATGCGCAGATGGCCGAGCGTTGAACCTTGCAAGACGAGTCGCAGGCGCCCGCGACGCCGCGCGCTGCTGTAGCAGTTGGCCCATAAGCACTCTATATCCCGCGCATGCCCGGGCGAGGTCAACAGATCAATGTGACGCGTTTGCGCAAATTTCGGTGCGCGCCGCGTCGCTCAAGCCGGGTTCACGTAGCGCGGGTCGTGGGGCGGGCGGGTGAAGATCTTGCGCACCAGGGGCTCGAACGCCGAGAGCGGCTCCCAGGGGTAGTCCGGATCGAACGAGCACTGGTCCCAGTCGGCGCAAAAATCCTTGCACGCGCCGTACCAGGGATGATCGCGAAATCGCTCGCGGCCGTTGCGATCGCTGCCCAAGTGGTGCGCGTAGTAGTAGCTCTGAAAGACTCCGTGCTGCTCGACGATCCAGGTGACCTCGGCGCGCACGTACGGCTGGAGGATGCCGGCGGCGATCTGTGCGTGGTTGTAGGGAGCGAGCTCATCGCCGACATCGTGAACGAGGGCCGCCACGATCAGCTCCTCGTCGGCGCCGTCCTTCAGCGCGCGCGTCGCGGCCTGCAGCGAATGCTCGAGCCGGTTCACGGGATAGCCGCCGAAGGAATGCTGCAGCTGCCTCAGCGCGGCAAGTATCCGCGCGGGAAGTTCCGCGACGTAGTCGCGCTCGTAACGGTCCAGCAGCTCGTAGTCCTCACGAGTGCTGTCCTCCATCCGGCGGAAACTCACGATGCGGTTTTCGATCATTTGGCGGTCTTGATCCGCGTCCAGGTGCGCGTGCGGATGCGCTCGGTCGCCGCGTTCACTTCGGCGGATTTGTACAATCTCGCCTCGATCTCCGGAGTCGGATACAGCGTCACGTCGGCCAGAATACGCGGATCGACCAAGGGCCGCGATGCGAGGTTGTCGTTGCCATAATAGATCGCGTTGCTGATCTCGGCAATGATGTCGGGGCGCAGGATGAAATTGATGAATTCGTACGCCGCCTGCGGGTGCGGCGCGCCCTCGGGGATCAGCAGCGACGAAAAGGTCTCATTGGCACCTTCCTTCGGTACCGTGAAGGCGAGATTGACGTTCACGCCCGCCGCCAGCGCGCGCGCATGCGCCAGCGCATAATCGCTCGACCACGACATCGCGACGCACACCTCGCGGTTCGCGAGGCCGTTCAAGTATTCGGAGGAGTCGAAGGAGCGTATGTAGGGACGGACCTTGAGGATCAAGTTCTCCGCGGCCTTGAAATCCTCGCGCCGGGTCGTGTTCGGATCCAATCCCAGGTAATTGAGCGCCAGCTGGATGACATCTTCGGCGGAATCCAGGAACGTCACGCCGCAATCGGCGAACTTCGACACGACTTCGGGCTTGAACAGCATGTCGAGACTGTCGACGGGCGCATTCGGCATGCGAGCCTTGATCATATCGACGTTGTATGCAAACCCGTTGATCGAATGCAGATACGGCACCGCATGCGCGTTGCCCGGATCATACGCGGCCTGAATCGCCAGGATCCGCGGATCGAGGTTCTTCCAGTTCGGCAGCCTGGACTTGTCGAGGACCTCGTAGACCCCCGCCTTGATCTCGCGGCTGAAAAAATCCGTCGAGGCGCTGACCACATCGTAGCCGGAGCTGCCCGCCATCAGCCGCGCCTCCATGGTTTCCTCGGAGTCATAGACGTCATAGGTCACCTTGATGCCGGTGAGCTTCTCGAATTTGGCGATCGTGTCGGGACCGATGAAATCGGTCCAGTTGTAGATATACAGCCGCTTCTCCTCGGCTGCTACCGCATGTACGCCGAGCGCACCCGCGATGACTGCGCAGAGCAATACCATCGATATTCGCGCTGATTGAAATCGACCGCGTGGCATCGAGTTAGTTTACCATCGCAGCAGCGCCGCGGGACCGCACCGCGGGGCGTGCACGACAAGAACCGGGAGATCAACCGATGGATATCGGCCGCCGGATGCTTCGCCACTTGGGCCTTGCCGCCGCGCTCGCGTCCTGGCAGCCGGCGGCGGCGGGCGACTCGCGTCCCGCGCGGCCCGCCACGCCCCAGGCGGCACTCACGCGTATCGAGGCCGAGTATGCGGATTGGCTCGACGCCACCGGCGCAGTGGGAACGATCGATTCCGGGCTCATGACCCGGGTCGACGGGCTCGATCGCCGGACGTGGGAGACGCGGCGGCGGAATTTGACGGCAGCGCTGGAAACGCAGCTCCCTGGCATCGACGGGTCCTTGCTCAGCCCCGAGGATGCGCAAGCCCTTGAGGCCATGCGCAAGGGGCTCATCAGCAATGCATTGGATCCATCCGATGAGTCGCATCGTCGCTGCGACGATCGGACCGAACGCGGCGGCGCCGACCCGATGCCACTCGAGCTCGCGCTGTACGCTTGCTTCGAGGAGATCGGCGATCACATTGCTTTCGAGGGCAAGCCCGTCGTACGTACCTCGGTGCTGCAATGGCTGCAAGAGTTCGACGACGGCGAGCGGCGCAAGCGGTTGTTCTTCGCCCTCGCCCCGCTGTGGAGCGCGGTCAATGCGCAGGACAAGGAGGATAGTCCGTATCGGCGCATGATCCGCTTGAGCGCGGCGCAGTCGCGGCAAGGCGGTGGTTCTTCCATCGACGAGGCCGCGGCCACGCTCGGCATGAGCACCGCGCAGATAGAAGGTTGGCTGCGCGAGATCCTGGCCGCTTGGCGCACGCACTCGCGGGGACCCGCGGTCGAACCCTGGGATTATTGGTACGCGGCCGCATCGGCCTCGCGCGAGCTCAAACACGCCATTCCTCGCGGTTCGGTGCAGCCCTTGAGCGAGCGGTTCTATCGCGATCTGGGTGCCGATTTGCTGAAACTCGGCATTCGCCACGATCTCGACGTGCGGCCCGGCAAGGCCCCGCTGGCGTACACGGATTACATTCGCATTGGCCGACGCGCCGGCGATCGCTGGCGACCGGCGATACCCCGAGTCTCCGCGTTGTACGAGCAAGGCGGCTTGTTCGTACTCAACGAGCTCGTTCACGAAGATGGGCACGCCGTGCACGAAGCCGCATTGCGCACCCGTCCGGCATTTTATTCACTGGGCGGCGACTTGTTCGACGAGGCCTTCGCCGACGTGCCCGCATGGAGCATTCTGGAGCCCGCCTGGCAGCGCAAATACCTCGGCAGCTCCGCCGCCACGGCGACGTCGCTGCGAGAGCTGTACTCGAACGTCATGCTCGACGTCGCCTGGGGCCTGTTCGAAATCACGATGCTCAAGGATCCGGCCGCCGATCCGAACCTCGTGTGGACCGACCTCACCTCGCACTACCTCAACATCGTTGCGCACCCGGAGCTGTCATGGTGGGCGCTGCGGGTGCAGTTGGTGCGCTGGCCCGGCTACATGATCAACTATGGCTTGGGCGCGGTGCTGACCGCCGACATCCGCCGGCGCACCGAGGAAGCCATCGGCCCGTTCGATACCGGCAACCCGCAGTGGTATGCATGGACCTCGCGGCATCTGCTGCGCTATGGCGCATCGATCGACACCGCGACGCTGCTGCGCCGTATCCTGGGCCGGCCGGTCACCACCGCCGCGCTCCTCAACCAGCTGCGACGCCTCGACTGACGGCCGGATGCTCGCTCGAGAGCACATCCACGAGCGCCCCCTCGAGCAGCTCGACGGCTTCATCGACATCCCCCCTGCTGATCATGAGCGGCGGCATGAAGCGCACCGTGCTTTGTCCGCAGGACAGCAGAATCAGACCCTTGTGAAAGGCGCGCGTGACGAGCGCATCGCAGAGTTTTTTCGCCGGCGTCTTGCTCACCTGATCGGTCACCAGTTCCATGCCGATCATCAATCCTTTGCCGCGCACCTCCCCGACTGCCGGATACTTGCCGGCCAGCGCGCGCAGCTGAGCTATGAAGTAATCGCCGACCTTCGCGGCGTTCGCACTATACTGATGTTCGACCAGATCCAGGGTCGCGAGCGCAGCCGCACAACACAGAGGGTTGCCTCCGAAGGTATTGCCGTGCGCGCCGCGCGACCACTTTTGCATCACGTTGCGCTTGGCGACCGCCACGCCGATCGGCATGCCGGAGCCCAAGCCCTTGGCCAGCAACATGATGTCCGGCTCGACGCCCCAGTGCTGCGCAGCGAACATCTTGCCGGTGCGTCCGATGCCGGACTGAACCTCATCGAATATCAGCAAAATCCCGTGCCGGTCGCACAGCTCGCGCAGCCCCGCGAGAAATCCGTCCGGCGGCACCAGATAGCCGCCCTCCCCTTGAATCGGCTCCACGAGAACGGCGGCAACCTCATTGGCGGGCACGTTGTGGGCGAACAGTACCTCTTCGATGTAGCGCAGCACCGCCCGGCCCTGATCGGCGCCGGCAAACAGCGGCCGATATTGATTCGGGTACGGAACATGCGTGACGCCGGCCATCGTCGGGAAAAAGCCCTTCTGCTGGGTGTACTTGCTCGAGGTGAACGCGAGCGATCCCATGGTTCTGCCGTGGAAACCGCCGAGAAAGCCGATGAAGCGGCCGCGGCCCGTGACATAGCGCGCGAGCTTCAGCCCCGCTTCCACGGCCTCCGTGCCCGACTGGGCAAAGAAGCTCATCGCCGGCACCTTCATCGGCGCCAGCTCGCTGATGCGCTCCGCGAGGCGCACCTGGCCCTCGTGCCAGTAGTCCGACGAGATATGAATGAACCGATCAGCGGCGTCCTTGATCGCCTGAACCACGGCCGGATGACTGTGCCCGGTGCTGCACACGGCAATGCCGGCGGCGAAATCCAAGAAGCGATTGCCGTCCACGTCCCACACCTCGGCCCCCTTGCCGTGGGACATCACGAACGGGTAATCGCGCGGATAGGAGGGCGAGACCACCAGCGCATCGCGCGCCAGCAGCTCGCGCGCCTTCGGGCCCGGCAAATCGGTCTTGATATGCGCTCTTTTCATGGACTCACTCCCCGCGGCTGGGGGCCTATGATATCGCCACTGCGGTGAATTTTCGCTACGATCCACCCGATGCGATCCGACAGCGCCTGCACCCCTCAAGATCGCTCGTGAAGGCGCCCGAGCAACCGCAGCTGCTCGGCTTTTGGATGTGCGTCGCCTTGGTGGTCGGCAATACCATCGGGGCCAGCGTCTTCCTGCTGCCCGCCTCGCTCGCGCCGTTCGGACTCAACAGCGTCATCGCCTGGGGATTCACGGCCTGCGGCGCCCTGGTGCTCGCAGTGGTGTTCGCACAGTTGAGTCGCGCGTTTCCCCAGGCCGGCGGCCCGTATGCCTACGTCAAGCTGGCCTTTGGGCCGTTCACGGCGTTCATCGTGGCGTGGGGCTATTGGACATCGATCTGGGTGGGCAACGCCGCCATCGCCACCGGGGCGGTGAGCTATTTGAGTCCGCTGCTGCCCTGGATCGCAACCGTACCGGGCGCCTCCGCAGCGGTCACGCTGCTCATGTTGTGGCTGCTGACCTTCGTCAACTGTTACGGCATCAAGGCCTCGGGCTGGGTGCAGGGCGTCACCACCGTTCTCAAGCTATTGCCGCTGATCGCAATCTCGGGGCTGGGCTTGTGGTCGGTGCGCGCGGCAACGGTAGCCGCTGCGGCCGGGATACCGCTGTCGGTGAGCGGCACCACCGCCGCCGCCACACTGACCCTGTTCGCGCTGCTCGGCCTCGAGTCCGCCACCATTCCCGCGAGCAAGGTGCGCGACCCCGGCCGCACCATTGCGCGTGCGACCTTGGTCGGCACGGTGCTGACGGCGCTGATCAGCATCGTGGCATGCACCAGTGTGTTGCTGCTGGTCCCGCCCGCCACGCTCGCCTCATCGAACGCGCCGTTCGTCGACCTGGCGACCCATTTTTGGGGCGCCCCCGCCGGCAAATTACTGGCCGTGTTCGCCGCCATCAGCGGTTTCGGCGCGCTCAACGGATGGGTGCTGCTGCAGGGAGAGCTGCCGAACGTGCTGGCCAAAAACGGCGTATTCCCGCGGATCTTTGCGCGGGATTCGGCGCGCTTCACCCCGACCTTTGCCCTGCTTTTCTCGAGCGGCCTGGTGAGCGTCTTGATCGTGATGAACTACCAGAAATCCATGGTCAGCGTTTTCACCTTCATGATTCTGTTGTCGACCACGGCGTGCCTGGTGCTGTACCTGCTGTGCTCGCTCGCCTTGCTGCGCCTGCAGTGGACCGGACACATGCCCGCGCCGCGCGGCCGGAGCGCAGCGCTCGCGATCGTCGGAGTCATCGCCACGGTTTTTTCGCTGTGGGCCATCGTCGGCGCCGGACGCGAAGCGGTTCTATGGGGCGCGGTGCTGCTGGTGCTCGGCGTTCCGCTGTACCTGTGGGTTCGCCTCACCCGGCGCGGCGCATGCCCTTGAGCTTAAGCACCTGCCGCGCACGCGATGCGAGGGCGCGCACGACGGCTCCTGTGGTTCATGGTATATTAATTAGATAGCTAACTATTAGAGTACTTCTGATGCCGGATCTGGAAGAGCGATTTTCGGAAACCCTGCACAGCACGGCGCGGGCCTGGCGGCAGGCGGTCGACCGGCGGCTCAAGCATTTGGGCCTGAGCCAGGCGAGTTGGATGAGCATCGCCGTTGCCGCCAAGGCGCGCTCGCCGCTGTCGCAATCCGAACTCGCCGATCGGCTGGGCATCGAAGGCGCCAGCATGGTGGCGATGGTCGACCGCCTGGTGAAGGCGGGCCTGGTGGTTCGTCAGACTTCGAGCAGCGACCGGCGCATCAAGCGCGTCGTGCTCACCGAGGCCGGCAACCGGCTGTACGGCACCGTCAAGACGGAAGCCGCCGCCCTGCGCAAGGAATTGTTGGCGCAAATAGAGCCGAAGAAGCTCGCTCTTGCCACGGAGCTGCTCGAGACGCTGCAGGGTCTGATCGAACGCGCCCCGTGAGCGAGCCGGTGTCTGAACCCCTCGAACCGCGGCCGCTCGATCGGCGCATGATCACGCTGTCCATCATGGCGGCAACCATCATGCAGACGCTCGACACCACCATCGCGAACGTGGCCCTGCCGCACATGCAAGGAGCCCTGTCGGCGTCGCAGGACCAGATCGCCTGGGTCTTGACTGCCTATATCGTCGCCGCGGCAATCGCCACACCGCTGACCGGTTGGATGGTCGATCGGTTCGGCCAACGGAATGTGTTCATCGTTTCCGTGATCGGCTTCACCGTGGCCTCTGCGCTATGCGGCCTGTCGGAAAGCTTGGCCCAGATCGTCGCGGCGCGGCTGCTGCAGGGGGTGTTCGGAGCAGCGCTCGTGCCGATGTCGCAGATGGTACTGATGGAGATCAATCCGCCGGCGAAGCAGGGTTCGGCCATGGCCGTATGGGGCATGGGGGTCATGGTCGGCCCGATTCTCGGACCCACCTTGGGGGGATGGCTCACGGACAGCTACAACTGGCGCTGGGTATTCTTCATCAACGTCCCCGTCGGAATCCTGGCCACGTACGGGATCTGGAGATACATCCACCCGGTACCGGCAGCCCGGCGCACGCAATTCGACCTGTTCGGTTTCGCCGCGTTGGGCATCGCGATCGGCTCGCTGCAGCTGCTGCTTGACCGCGGCCAGCAGAACGATTGGTTTTCCTCGAATGAGACCTGGACCGAGGCGATCGTCATGGTCGTCGCCTTCACGTACTTCGTGGCGCACACCGCCTTGACCCGGGCGGACCGCTCGTTCCTCGACTACCGTCTGCTGCGCAACGGCAATTACCTATCCGGCCTGATGTTCATTTTCATCGTCGGTCTCGTGATGTACGCGACTCGCGCGCTGCTGCCCACCATGCTCGAGGATCTGCTGGACTATCCGGTGACCACCACCGGGCTCGTGACCGCACCGTCCGGCATCGGCACCATGCTCGCCATGCTCATCGCCGGCCGCATCATCGGCAAGGTCGACCTGCGCATCATCCTGTTTGCGGGCTTTTCGATCACCGCAGTCGCGCTGTGGCAGATGACCGGCTACTCCCTCGACCTGTCGCAGGGCGATATCGTGTGGCCCGGCGTCGTGCAGGGCATCGGGTTGGGGTTCGTGTTCGTGCCGCTGAGCGCGGCGACCTTCGCCACCTTGAGTCCGGCGATGCGCGCGCAAGGCACCGCAATTTTCAGTCTGGTGCGCAACATCGGCAGCAGCATCGGCATCTCTATGGTGCAGGCGGTCCTCGTGCGCAGCACGGTGAGTGCGCACGCGGCGCTGGTCGAGCGGATCACCTACGGCAATCCAGCGTGGTCCAATCCGGCGGTGGCGGCGGCGTATGACTTGCGGCGCCTCAGCGGCGCAGCGGCCCTCGACGGAGTGATTACTCAGCAGGCCTCGATGATCGCCTACATCAACGACTTTCGGCTGATGCTGTACCTGACCCTGGCAGTGATTCCAGTGCTTCTGCTGATCCGCGCGCCGGGGCGCGCGGCCGTTGCGCAGGAGCATGCGGTCATGGATTGAGTACGATAACGCACAGACAAAGTGTGGTCGTCACGGCCGTGCGTCATTGCCTGGTGCCAGGCGCCTGGTGACAGGCGACGCAGCCGGACACCGGCCCGTGGCGCTTGAAGGCCGCCGGCGGATGCCGGTGGCACTCGAAGCAAAAGCCGTGGAATCGCGCCTCGGCTCCCTCCTTCAGATCTGCCCGGCTGCTGCGGTGACACGAGACGCAGGTCTCGCCGCCGGGTGTATCGACGTAGTTGTGGTGGCACTTGAGGCAATTGACCAAGCCGTGCTTGTCGTGCGGGAAGTCGAGCGGAAGTGCGCCTGCGCGGCGCATCAGGGGCTCGCGCAACGCCGCGCCCACCGCATGCGGCAGCAGGCCCGCAAGTGCGGCGGCGCTGACCGCCGCGACCCCGACGATCAATGTCGAATGTCGTCCGAAGACGAACCGCCCGTGCGCCAGGAAGCCGCGGCCGCGGTGGGCGGCAGCGCGCGGCCGGCGGCTGCGCAGCAGCATGAGAATCGCGCCGATCGTGACCGCGACGAACCATAGCCGGCGTCCGGCGCCGCCCAGATACCTCGCCGTCACCACCACATGCACCGCGATGAACGGGGCGAGCAGACACGCGAGAATCACGTGCACCGCCTGGAAGCCGCGGTGACTCGCCCAGAGGCGGCGGCGCACGCTGCCGATGGAGCCCAGCACGACAATCAGAAGCAAGCCGGCCGCAGCAATCCCGGCGAGCTGGTACAGAGGCGTTGTCGGCTTCAGGTACTCGATGATGGTTCGGTCGGCCGCCATAAGTCCGCCGACATGCACGACAACCGCGCCCAGCGCGCCCCAGCCCAAGAGCGTGTGCAGGCGCAGCGACAAGAGAGTCGGCGGCGAGGAGTCGCGCGGCCGCACCGGCATGCCGCACAGCGCGATGCAGGCAAGGCCGCCGGCGAGGCCGGCCAATTGCGAGAGTTCCCAGACCAGGCCCGCATGGCCGGCGAACGCGGGCACCGCGGCCAGTGCGACGAGCCCCGCGCCCCAGAGTGCGTAGCGCGCATCGTGTGGGAAGTTACGCAGCCGCATCGCGCGATCCTACTACGGCGGATTCGAGGGATGCTGCAGGGGAGCCGCGAAATCCTCTGTCCAGTACACCGCCTCGCGATCGGACAGATTCACCGCAAACGCAATTCCCGTCTCGACGAAGCGAGGGTCCATGATGTTCTCGCAGTGCGCCGGACTTAAGAGCCAGCCCTGTGTCACCTCCCCGGGCGTCAGGGCGCCGGCCGCTATGTTCTCGCCGACCACTCGGTAGCGGCCGTACCCGGCGCGCTCGACGCGCACCGCCGGCGTGCTGCCGTCATGGCCGCGGTGGGCGAATTCGCCGTAATGCGCCATCTCGCGCGAATGCGCGAGCGCGGCGCCGGTCAATGCCGGGTTGAAGACCAGCGGCCCAGCGGGCGCGAAGTATCTGCCGCCGCAGCGGCGGCCGCCCGCGCGCGCGGCATTGACCAGATTCAGAATCTGCCGGCTCACGCCCGTCGCGTCCTTGAGGCTGGGTACGACGAGCGGCGCCGCCATCACCATCCACACCTGCTCGCCGCGCCGCGCCGCGCCGAATTCACTGAGATGCGGGTCGGCCACTGTCGCGCAATAACCGGCGGACAGAGCGCGCGCCACCTGCGCATCGCCCACCGCACCGGACAAATGCACCGCCGCCGACTGCGCGGCCCGATAGCCGCCTGCATCGAGCGCCGCATGCAGCGCGTGGCCGCGGCTCAGGGCAAGTGCCGCTTGTCGCAGCGCAGAGCTGTCGCGCAGCGGCGCGCGCGGCGCACCGGCCGCGCAGCCGTGCGTGCGCGCCCAATTCACCGCATCCTGCAAGTCCGCATGCGCAGCCCGCGGCGCGGCGGCGAGCAACGCGCCGATCAGCAGCGCCGCCCTCAAGCAACCGGATCGGCGCGGTCGGCCGCAATATGGCCGGCCGCGGCCGCGGCGTGGCCGGCGGAGACCTGCGCGGCCGCGCCGCCGGCGTGCTCAGCGAGCAGCTTGCCGGCCCTGGGCGCCGCCCAGCGCTCGATGTCGTCGAATACCGTGAACACCGCGGGCACGATGACCAGCGTCAGCATGGTCGAGGTGATCAAACCGCCGATCACCGCGATCGCCATCGGCGAGCGAAAGTCGCTGTCCCCGCCCCAGCCGACGGCCACGGGAAACATGCCCGCCACCATCGCCACCGTGGTCATGACGATGGGACGCGCGCGCTTGTGCCCCGACTCCAAAATGGCGTCGAGCCGCGATTTGCCGGCACGCATCTCCTCGATCGCGAAGTCGACCAGCAAAATCGAGTTCTTGGCGACGATGCCCATCAGCATGAGAATACCGATGACCACCGAGATGGAAAACGGCCGGTTGGTGAGCAGCAGCGCGAGCCCGGCCCCGCCCAGCGACAAGGGCAGCGCCGATAGAATGGTGATCGGCTGGAACACCCGCGCGAACAGCAGCACCAGCACGGCGAACACCATCAATACGCCGGCGCCGATCGCCAGGGCAAAATTCTGCATCATCTCCCCGAAGTATTCGGTATCGCCTCTCTTGACCATGTGCACGCCCTTCGGCAAGTGCTCGAGCGTGGGCAGCGCGTAGATCTTCTTGGTCGCGGTGCCGAGCTCTATTCCCGGACTCAGATCGGTCTCGATGAAGAAGCGCCGGCTCTGGTTGTAGCGGCGCACCACCGAGGGCCCTTGACCGAAACTTAAGTCAGCCACCGATTTGAGCGGCACCGCGGTGCCGAACGATGTCGGCACAGGGAGGTTCTCCAGGGTGGTCAGATCGCGGCGCGCGCTTTCGACCAAGCTGACCCGGATCGGGATCTGGCGATCCATCAAGGAAAACTTCGCCCCGTTCTGCGGCAGATCCCCCAGCGTCGCGATGCGAATCGTCTGACTGATGCTCTGAACGCTCACGCCCAATTGCGCGGCGATATCGAGCCGCGGATGCACGACAATCTCCGGCCGCGGCAGATCATCGCGGATGCGCGGAGCGCGGATTTCATTCAATCCCTGCATCTCCTTGATGAGCTGGTGAGCCGTCCTGTCGACCAGCGCCGGATCGTCTCCGGTCAGGTACAGCTGCACATCGCGCCCGCCGCCGCCGTTGGAGAAATTCAGATGCCCGTCGGGAACCTGGCTCAAGATGGGCAGCATGCTCTGCTCCCATTGCTTCTGGCTCATCTTGCGCTGATTGCGCGGCACGAGATTGACGTAGATGACGGCGTTGCGAATATCGCCGGTGTCGCTGCTGCCGACGAACTCGATGACGTCGGTCACTTCGGGCGATTTCCTGAGCAGCGCCGCCGCATCCGCCGAGACGCGCGCAGTATCCTGCAGCGTGCCGCCGGGCGGCAGCTCGATGTCGAGCTGCGAGCTCGAAAAATCCTCGGGAGGGAGAAACGCCTGCGGAATGATTGCAAAGGCGGCAATCGAAAGAACGAAGAAAACCGCACCCGCGGCGATGGTCTTCCAGCGATTCGCGATGCACCAGCGCAACAAGGACAGATAAAGCGTCATGATGGGCCCATCGGCGTGCGCGCGTGTGGACGCATCGCTCTTGAGCGCGTAGGCGGCGAGCACCGGCGTGATGAGCCGCGCCACCAGGAGCGAAATGAAGACGGCGGCCGCCACAGTCAGGCCGAACTGCTTGAAGTATTGCCCGGTGATGCCGCCCATGAAGCTCACCGGAAGAAACACGGCGATGATGGTGAACGAGGTGGCCACCACCGCAAGCCCGATCTCATCCGCCGCGTCGAGCGCGGCCCGGTAGCCGCTCTTGCCCGTGCGCATGTGGCGCACGATGTTTTCGATCTCGACGATGGCATCGTCGACCAGCACGCCGGCCACCAGTGACAGCGCGAGCAGGGTGATCTGATTGAGCGAGAAGTCCATCCACTGCATGAAGGCGAAGGTCGGGATGGCGGACAGGGGTATGGCCAGCGCGGCGATGACGGTCGCGCGCCAGCTGCGCAGGAACAGCCACACCACGAGCACCGCGAGGATCGAACCCTCGATCAGGGTGTTCAAGGAGGAATCATAGGTCCGCAGCGTGTGATCGACCGTCGTGAACGTGAGGGTCATGTGCACGGCCGGCGTCTCGGCCCGTATCTTGCCGAGCTCCGCCTGCACGGCGTTCGATACGCTCACATCGGAGGCGCCCTTGGCCTTGAATACCCCGAACGCCACCGCCGGCCGGCCATTCAGGCGGGCAATCGAGCGCACCTCCGCGACCCCGTCGCGCACGTCGGCGATCTCGCGCAGGCGGACGGATCGCCCGCCGCTCGCGATGATCTGCGTTTCCGCCAGACTCTCCGCTGACTTGGCGCCGCCCAGCACGCGGATGGCCTGCTCGCCGCCGCCCACCTGGGCCCGGCCGCCCCCGGCGTCGAGATTCAACTCGCGCAATTGCTCGTTGACCTCGACCGCCGTCAGCCCGAGGGCCTGAAGACGTGCCGGATCGAGCTCCACGCGGATCTCCCGGTCCACGCCGCCGCTGCGCGACACCTGCGCGACGCCGGGCACGGCGAGCAGACGCTTGGTGACGGTGTTGTCGATGAACCAACTGAGCTCTTGTGGGGTGAACGAAGTGGTGGTGACCGCGTAGTAGGAGATGGCGCCTCCATCCACCGTCTCCCGCGTCACCTGCGGCTCCATGATGCCCTGCGGCAAGTCATTGCGCACCTTGGCAATGGCATCGCGCACGTCCGTCACCGCACGATCGATCGGCGTGCCGATCTGGAACTCCAGACCGATGTTCACGGCTCCTTCCACGATATACGTGGTCATGTTGCGCACGTTGCCGATGTTCGAGATCGAGCCTTCGACCTTCTGCGCGATCTGCGTTTCCATCTCAGTGGGCGCGGCGCCGGGCTGAGCGATGTACACGTTCACGAACGGAAACGAGATGTCCGGATTCAGATTGATGGGCAGGCGAACGAAGGCGACGACGCCCAGGAAGAACAGCACCACGAACAGCACAATCGGCGTGATCGGGTGGCGGATCGCCCAGGCGGAAATGTTCTTCACGAGCTGTCCGCGGCCTTCGCGACCGGTTTCACGACTTCGCCCTCCTGCAAGAATGCGCCCGCGGTGGCGACGACTAGCTCACTGTCTGTGAGGCCGTCCGCAATGGTGATGCCGTTCGCCACCATGCCGGACACGTGAACGGCACGCCGTTCCACCTTGTTCTGGGCGTTGACGATCAATACATAGCTGCCCTTGTCGTCCGCCAACACTGCGGTTTGCGGCAGCACGATTCGCGCGGCATTGCTCACCGTCACTTCGGCGCGGGCGAAAGCGCCGGGCCGCAGGTTCGGGTCGGGGGCGAGCGCCACTCGCACCAGTCCCAACCGAGTCTGCGGGTCGATGACCGCGCCCAGCAGGCGGACCTGGCCGGGGTACACCTTCGCTGTACCGGTCAGGCGCACGTTCACGGCCTGACCGACTTTAAGCAGCGGCAGGTCTTGCTCGGCCACCTGGCCGCGCAGCTCGACCTCGCCGCCTTCGGCCAAGCGAAACAAGACACCGCCGCCGGGAGCCGCCATTTGCCCGACCTCGACGCTGCGGGTCAAGATGAGGCCATCGGCTGGTGCGCGCACTTCGGCGCGTGCGAGGCGCGCCTCGGCCTCGGCCAATTGCGCCGCGGCCACTTTGACCTTGGCGACCGCAGTCACCGAACTGGAGCGGCGCCGCTCAGTCTCCTCGGCCGACAGCGCGCCCGATGCGCCGACCGCGACCGCTCGATGGTACTCGGCGGCGGCGAGGTCCGCTTCCGCGCGGGACAGCTCGAGGGCCGCCTGCAGGTTGGCGACCTGGGGCTGCAGCACCGACACATCGAGCCGCGCCAGCACTTGACCGCGCTTGACGTGGTCGCCCGCCTCCACATAGATGGCCGCGACCCGCCCGCCGTCGCCTTCCACTCCGATGGGCGTATCGTAGCGGGCGGCGATGGTGCCGATGATGCTGACCGTGGTCGGCACCGCACTTCGGCCCACTTCGGTGACCGACACCACCGGAATTCCGACCTTGTTGGTAACGGCCTTCCTTGCGATGAACGATTGCGTCAAGCGCACCGCCAGAAGCGCGACTACCACCGCCGCAACGATCGCCAGCAGCCAGACAGCGCGCCGCGCAGTGAGCCACGTGCCGGCCAAAGGCGCCTCGGTCGTCACCACCGCCCTCATCCGAGCACGTCCCACGGATAGCTCCCCTGCGCCAGGACGAAGCCCGCCAGTTGATCCATCTCCTCGTCCTCATTGCGCGTGAGGCGGCGAACGTGATTGGCCATCCGGCGCTTGGCCTGCCGCGCGAAGATCTGCCCGATGCCTACGGCCCGCTTGCCCGCATCGCCCGGCTCGGCGGCGAGGGCGGTGGCGCGCGACAGCACGCACAAGCCGACGAATAAATCGATGCTGATGTCGGCCACGCGCTTGAGCGCGTGCTGCCGGCCGGCGATGCTCTTGCCGTATTTGCGCAGCAGATAGTCGGACGCCTTGGCAAGCTCCACGGTGTATTTTTCGAACACCGCGGTGGCCTCGCGCAGCTCGGGCGGTATTTTTCCGAGAATCTTGTCGCGCCCGACGCCCGTGGCGTGGCTCAGGCGCTTCTCCGCGTAGTCGGCGAGCACGCCGAAACCCTTGATCGGATGATTGAAGATCTCGTCGACCGCCACCTTCAGCTCGCCGAGCGACTTGCCGAGATCCTTCAGTCCGGACAGCGCGATGTACAGCCTCAGCACCTCATTGGTCCCTTCGAAGATGCTGAGGATGCGGCTGTCGCGGCTCGCCCGCTCATACGGATAATCGCGCATGAAGCCGTTGCCGGCGGCGATTTGCAGCGCTTCGTACGCGCTTCGCTGGACGGCTTCGCTCGCGTACACCTTGCTGATCGCCGCTTCCATCGAGTAATCGTCGAGACCGGAGTCGATGTAGTGCGCGACCATCCACACGACACTCTCAGCGGCGAAGCACTCGACCGTCATTTGTGCGATTTTTTCCCGGATCAAGCCATACTGCGCGATGGGCTCGCCGAACTGCTTGCGCGCTTGCGCCTGCTGAGTCGCAAGCGCGATCAGCGTTTTCATCCCGCCCACGGCTCCGCCGCCGAGGCCGGTGCGCCCGTTGTTCAGGATGGCCATGGCCACCTTGAATCCCTTGCCCTCCACGTCGAGCACGTTTTGCGGCGGAACCTTCACGTCGAGGAAGCTCACGGTCGTGGTCGAGGAGGCGCGGATGCCCATTTTGTCCTCGTGCTGGCCATGGCTCACCCCCGGCCAGCGCGCTTCCACCAGAAAGGCGGTGATCTTGCCGGCCTCCGACGCGGTGCGCGCGAACACCGTATACAGGTCGGCGATTCCGCCGTTGGTGATCCAGATCTTCTCGCCGTTGAGCGTCCACGTGCCGTCGGCATTTTTCTCGGCACGCGTGCGGATGGATGCGGCATCGGAGCCCGCGCCGGACTCGGTCAGACAGAATGCCGCGATCATCTCGCCGCTGGCGAGTTTGGAAAGATAGCGCGCGCGCTGCTCGGCCGTGCCGAACAGCAAAATGCCCTTCATCCCAATCGAGCTGTGGGCGCCGAAGGTGAGCGAGGCCGAGCTGTCGTGCATGCTGCTCTGGCTCAAGACGCGCGCATAGCCGGCATTCGACAGCCCCAGACCCCCGTATTCCTCGGGAATGATGAGGCCGAACAGGCCGAGATCGCGCAGGCCCTGGATGAACTCGGCGGGCTGTGCCGCGTCGCGGTCCCAGCGCTTGAAGTCCTGATCATGGGGACCCAAGAACTGGTCGATCGCCTCGAGCATCATCCCGAGAACTTCGCGATCCTTCTCCCGCATGTGCGGGTAGGGGAACAGCGCTTCCTCGTCGATACGCCCGGCCAATAGATTCTTTGCTACGCTCACATCGCTAACCTACTGCGCCACCCGGTCGATCACCAGATCCCGCACGCCGTCGCGCCCCACATCATAAGTCAGTTCGCCGTACAGATCGCCGGCGGCAGGCAGCGGCTGCCCGCTGAAGGACACCCGGGCCGTGATGGACACCCGCTGGCCCGCGGTCAGCGCTCGCCCGGGCATCATGGAATCCGCGGAGGACAGATGTATCTGCGTGCCGATGGCGGAACTGGAGAGTCGCTTGGCCGCCAGCGGCGGGCCCTGGCTGCCGGGTTCGCGCGCAAACACGAACAGCTGTGCCTCACTCGTCAAACGGGATTTCAGGGCGGGAGAAATGCTCAGATTGACCGTCGCCTGTGCCGTGGCCGCATCCGAATCGGCGCCGCCCGGCGCTTCCCTGCCCGGCGGTGAGCCGCCGCCCACCATCGGCGGTGCGCCGCCCGCCACCGGCGGCCCGGCAGGTCCCAGTTCGGCAATTCGCTCATCCAGCATCGCGTCGATTTCCGCCGGCGGATGCAGACTCTTGAGCGCCAGCCAGCGGCTGCGCGCCACTACCCGGTCGCCTCGCTCGGCGGCAGCGAAGCCGCCGTACAGCAACGCCTTTGGATTGTCGGGCGCCAGCGTCACCGCCCGTTCGAAAAGCTCCGCCGCCGACGGCGTGATGTCGCCGCCCGCGCCCATGCTCATCGCTTCGCCCAATCCAAGCATGGCGTCCACGTTGTTCGGATCGAGACGGTGTGCGTGATCGTAGGCGACCACGGCATCGTCCATGCGCTCGAGAGCCACATAGGAGCGCCCCAGCATGAGCCAGCCTTTCAGGTCATCTGGCCGATCGCGCATGTGCTGCTCGAGCTTGGCGACCATCGCCAGCACGTCCGGACTCACCTGCGGCTGCGCCGGCGCGTGCCAGTTCCAATTGGACCAGAGCGGATACAGGGCCGCCGCCGCCCCGATCACGAGCACGCCCGCCGCCGCGCCGATCAGGCGGCTCTGGCGATCGCGAAGCAGCGGCAATGCCACGGCGGCCGCGGCAATCGCAGCCATGCATGCTGCGATGACGAGAAATGTGTTCATTGATTACTTCAGCCCCTCAAGAGGGCTCATCGTCCAACGGCAAGCGCGAGCGCTGGCGCACCACGCGATAAATGATAGCCCCACCCAACAGCAGCATGATAAACGGGGCGCCCCAAATAAGCAGCGTTTTCGGCTCCAGCGGCGGCCGGAAGCGCACGAATTCGCCGTAGCGGTCCGTCATGAATGCGAATATCGCATCGTCGCTCTTGCCGGCCACCAGCATTTCGCGCACCTGGCGGCGCAAATCCGAGGCGAGCTCGACGTTCGAATCGGCGATCGATTCGTTCTGGCAGACCAGGCAGCGCAGATCCTGCGTGATGTGCTCGTAGCGGGCCTGCAGCGCCGGATCTTCGAGCTGACCATAATCGTCCAGCGTCGTGGCCGGTGCCGCATGCAGCAGCGCCCCGTTCAGCGCAAACGCCGCGCTCATCAGCCCCGCGGCAATACCGGCTGCCGTGTAGCGGCGCTGGCGCCGCGCGCTCGCGCCGCTCATGCCCCGCCCCGGCGCGCAGCGGCGATTCGCGGCAGGAACTCGTGCTCCCAGACCTCCGGCGTCATGGGCGAAATGAACTTGAAGAGCACTCGCCCGCCGCCGTCCACCAGGAACGTTTCCGGCGCGCCGTACACGCCCCAATCGATCGCGGTGCGGCCGTCGGTGTCGAAGGCAACCGCCATATACGGATTGCCCAATTGATCCAGCCATTGTTTGGCCTTCGGGCGCTCGTCCATGTAGTCGAGGCCGATGATCGGCACGACGTGCTGCTGCGAGATGGCGAGCAGCGCCTCATGCTCCTGCCGGCAGGCGACGCACCATGTTCCCCACACGTTGAGCACGTAGACCTGCCCTTTCAGATCGGCGTTGCTGACGATGCGCGCCGGATCCTCGACGTCAGTGAGTTTGAACAGCGGCGCCGGTTTGCCGATCAGGGGCGACGGCAAGGCATGGATGTCGCGGTGCGGATTGAGGCCGAACGCAAACAGCACCGCCAGCGCGATGAACGCGGCGAACGGCAGTATGAACTTCCACATCAGGCTGACCTAAGTCGCGGCTCCGGGCCGGGCGGCGCCGCCACCGTATCGGGCGATGTCGACTTTACACGCAGGCGATACCGCCGGTCGGTTGCCGCCACCAATCCTCCGACCGCCATGACGAATGCGCCCAGCCAAATGTAGCGCACCAGCGGTTTGTATTGAATGCGCATGCTCCAGGCGCCCTCGCCCAACGGATTGCCCATGGCCACGAACAGATCCCGCGACCAGTTCACCGAGATCGCCGCCTTGCTGTTGTCGGTCTGCTGCACCCTGAAGTGGCGCTTCTGCGGCAGCAGGATCGTCACCGGCTTACCGTCGCGCGTGACCTCCACCAGCGCCTGCACGGCGTCATAGTTCGGGCCGCGCACGTCGACGGCGTTGACGAAGCGAAACTCGTAGCCGGCGATGGTATAAGTGCCGCCGGGTTTGAGCGCCACGTCCTTCTCGATCTTGTAGCTCTCCACGCCGCTCGCTCCGATCGCGAACATGCCGACGCCGAGATGTGCGATCGCCATGCCGAGCAGACCCGCCGTGAGGGTCTGCCCCTGCCGGAAGCGGCGCACGGGTTCGAGCAGGGCCGAGAAAATGATCCAGAACCCAAAGCTGAATCCGATGAGCCCGATCCAATGAAACGCACCGTACCCCAGCCATTGAACGGCAACGGACAGCAGCACGGCGAGGCCGAGCAGCCATCCTAAGGATTTCGCCGCCGGGCTGAGCTTGCCGCGCCGCCACGAGGAATGCATGCCGATGGCGAGGAACACCATCAGCGGCAGCATCGGCACCAGGAACATCAGCGCGAATACCGGCGGGCCGACCGATATCTTGCCGATTCCCAGCAACTCATAAACCAGCGGCGAGAGCGTTCCCCACAGCACCAGACCGGCCACGCACACCAGAATCACGTTGTTGACCAGCAGGAAAAACTCGCGCGAGAACGGCTCGAAGCCGCCGGGCACATACAGCTTCGGTGCGCGCCAGGCGTACAGCGTGAGAGAGCCGCCGATGGTGATCACCAGGAACCCGAGAATGTACAGACCGCGCGCCGGGTCGGTCGCGAATGAGTGAACCGAGACGAGCACCCCGGAGCGCACCAGGAACGTGCCGACCAGGCTCAGCGAAAACGCAAAGATCGCGAGCAGCAGCGTCCAGCTCTTGAAGATGCCGCGCTTCTCGGTGACGCTCAAGGAATGAATCAGGGCGGTGCCGACCAGCCATGGCATGAAGGAGGCATTCTCCACCGGGTCCCAGAACCACCACCCGCCCCAGCCGAGCTCGTAGTAGGCCCACCAGCTGCCGAGCGCGATCCCGATCGTCTGGAATATCCACGCGAAGATGGTCCACGGCCGGGTCCATTTAGCCCATGCCTGATCCAGCCGTCCTTCCAGCATCGCCGCGCAAGCGAATGCGAACGCCACCGAAAATCCAACATAGCCGGTGTACAGCATCGGCGGGTGTATCGCGAGCGCAAAATCCTGCAGCACCGGATTCAGATCCGCCCCGTCCCGCGCAGCGGGCATCAGCCGCAGAAAGGGATTCGAGGTCCACAGCGTGAACAGCATGAAGCCGCAGCTGACCAGGCCCATCACGCCGAGCACCCGGCTCGCAAAGCTCGCCGGCAGCTGGCGGCTGAACGCAGCCACCGCCACGCTCCAGATCGACAGGATCAGGATCCACAGCAGCAGTGAGCCCTCGTGCGCTCCCCAGAGCGCGGCGATGCGATAGAACAGCGGCAGCTGCGAGTTGGAATTGCGCGCCACGTACAGCACCGAAAAATCATTGTTCACGAACGAATACACGAGGCACGCAAACGCCATGATGACGAACACGAATTGCCCCGCGACCGCGGGACGCGCCACGCTCATCCAGACCGCATTACCCCGCCAGGCGCCGGCCAGGCCGAAAAAGGCCTGCGACACGCTCAGCACGAAGGCCAATATGAGAGCGAATTCCCCGAGTTCCGGTGTCACTGCGCGCCCCGCCTAACCGGTCGGCCCGGACGCAGTGCCGGCTGCCGGCCCCGCCGCGGGCGTCTTGTAGCCCGCCTTCTGCTTCAGCGAGGCGGCCACCTCGGGGGGCATATACTTCTCATCGTGCTTGGCGAGCACCTCGTCGGCGACGAACGCACCGTTCGAGCCCATGGTGCCGTGCGCGATGATGCCCTGCCCCTCGCGAAACAGATCGGGCAGCACGCCGGTATACTCGACGGGCACCGTGTGGGCGAAGTCGGTCAGCACGAATCTCACCTGCAGATCTCCTGGTTTGCGCACCACGCTGCCCTTCACCACCATGCCGCCGACGCGAAAACGCTTCGCGGTGGGCGCCTTGCCGGCGGCAATCTGGCTGGGGTCGTAATAGAACATGATGTTCTCGCGCGAGGCCATCACGGCGAGCGACACCGAGGCGGCCACGCCGCCCAGGATTGCGAGCACTACGAACAGGCGTTTTCGACGTGGAGTCATTTCAATTTACTCACTCATCGCCAGCGCGCGCTGCGCGCGCTGCCTTGCCTTGGCATGGTAGCGGCGCGCCGCCCACAGGTTCCAGGCAAGCACGGTACAGGCAAACCCGAAGCACGGCCAGACATAACGCGCATAACCCCCCATGGACCAAAAAGCCCCGCCGCTCAAGATTTTACCGCCTCCCGCACCCAGTTCGCCTGCCGCTCTCGATTGAGCACTTCGCCGCGCAGCCGCATGCACAGCACGGCCCCAAAAAAGCACGTGAACCCCAGAAACATGGACAGCAAGGGCCACAGCATGCTGCCCGGCATCGACGGCCTGCCAAGCTTAGCAACCGTGGCCCCCTGATGCAGTGAGTTCCACCACACCACCGAATAATGAATGATCGGCACGTTCACCACGCCCACGATGGCCAGCAACGCGGCCGCCCGATCGCCCCGGCCGGGGTCCTCGAACGCCGGCCGCAGGGACATCACCCCGACGTATAGAAACAACAAGATCAGCTCCGAGGTCAAACGCGGGTCCCAGGCCCAATACGTGCCCCACATCGGCCGGCCCCACAACGAGCCGGTAACCAGCGCCAGCAACGTAAAGGAGGCGCCGATCGGGGCGATCGCGGCCGCCACCGCATGTCCCATCTTGATGCGCCAGATCAGTCCGATCGCGCCCGCGACCGCCATGGTTGTGAAGGCGAACATCGACATCCATCCGCTCGGGGCATGCACATAGATGATCCGAAATGCGTCGCCTTGCTGGTAATCGGGCGGCGCGAACACCAGGCCGCCGATGGCACCGTAGCCGATGGCGATCGCCGCCGCCGTCAAAAACCAGGGCGCCAGCGTCGCGGTCACCCGGTACACGTAGGGCGGCGAGGCAAGCCTATAAAACCAGGTCCACATAAATCCCGTCTCTGCTATTCAAGCGTGATGCGCAGCGCAGTCGTCGCCGCGAAGGGCGCCAGAGTACACGTGAATACGCACAATGAAGCCAAAAAATACAGCGCGCCGGCAGCGCTCGTCCCGGAAACCGCGCGATCCGTCGCACCGGCGCCGAAGATCAGCAGCGGTATCGCCAGCGGCAGAACGATCAGGGACAAGAGCACATTGCCGCGCCGCAGGCCCACCGTGAGCCCGGCGCCGATGGCACCGAGCCAGCTCAAGGTCATCGTACCCAACGCCAGGCTAAGCAGCATGGTGCCGAACGCCGTGACCGGGATGCCGAGCGCCATGGCCACCACCGGCGAGACCAGCACCAGCGCGGCGCCGCTGACCAGCCAGTGCGCGAAGGTCTTCGCCATCACGATGACGGTCAGACTCTGTCCAGACAGCGCCAACTGTTCCAAGGTTCCGTCATCCGCGTCGCTCTTGAACAGCGAATCGAGCGACAGGAGCGAGGCCAGCAGCGCCGCCACCCACAGTACCCCCGGCGCCATGTCCCGCAGCATCGACAATTGCAAGCTCAAACCGAGCGGAAACAAGGTGGTCACGATCAGGAAGAACACCAGGGGCTGCAGCAGTTGCTCCGGCCGCCTGAAACTGAGACACAGTTCACGGTGGATGACCAGGACCATGGCACGCCCGGCGCCGACGCTCATAACCGCATCGCTCATCCCGTCAATTCCAGACGCCGCAGGGCGGCCGCCAGCTTCAGCTCGTGGTGCGCGACCACCAGCGCCAATCCGCCACCATTGACATGTTCCGCGAGCAGCGAGCAGAGCAGCTCCGATCCTGAGGCGTCCAGATTGGTGAAGGGCTCATCGAGCAGCCAGAGTGCGGCCCGCGCGGCCAGCACTCGCGCCATGACGACGCGTCGACGCTGACCCGCCGACAGCACTCGCACCGGCAGATCCGCACAGCCCGCGACGCCCGTGCGCTCGAGCTCCGCCCGCAACTCCGGGAGCGCCACCCGGCGCTTCATACCGACCATGAAGTGCAGATTTTCCAGTGCCGTCAGGTCCGCCTTCAAGGCCGGCTCGTGCGCCGCATAGGCGAGCGCGCATTGATAATCGGACCGCACGCTGGAAATCGGCTTGCCCAACCATGCGACGCCGCCTTGTTCCGGTCTGAGCAAGCCGCTGGCGACCCGCAGCAAAGTGGTCTTGCCGGTGCCGTTGGGACCCGAGACCTGCAGCAGTTCGCGCGGGCGAAGCTCGAGGCTCACGCCCTTGAGGACATGACGCTCGCCGCGCCAAACATGGACCTTCTCGACACAAAGACCGTCTACAGCGCTGCTCATGGGGCGGCGAGCTTAGCGAAATCAAGGGGTTGAAGCTACCAAAAGCCGCTCATCCGTAAGATTGACGATGCGTGCGCTGACCGCACCCCCGCGGATGAGCAGCTCGCCGATCGCGATCGGCAGTTTGAAGCGTCGCGGTCCGGCGCTTCCGGGATTCACGTAGAGCACCCCCTCGCGCCGCTCGAGCAACGGCCGGTGCGAATGGCCCGAAACGATCACCTGCACGCCGGCAGCCGGGTCGAGGCTGAGCTCAGCCAGATTGTGAATGACCTGCACACGCACCCCGCCGGCGTCGATCAATTGCAGTTCGGGCAGCTGTGCAGCCCACGGTTCGGTGTCGTTATTGCCGCGGACCGCACTGACCGGAGCGATCGACTGCAACTGCTCGAGCAGGCCGCGCCCGCCGATGTCTCCCGCATGCACAATGAGGTCCGAATCGAGGAGAAACGAGCGCGCCTGCGGACGCAGCAGTCCGTGTGTATCGGCGATCAAGCCCACCCTTATTTCGCGTTCGCGGGCCATTCGCAGATCTTGACACAGCTTTGCATCCGCTGAGGCTCAGAGCCGCATGCGATCGCGGGCTTTGCCGGCGCCGCTGCGCCGGCGGAGGGATCGTAACCCGACGCTAGCGCGCCCAATGGCCGGGGTAGTGGTGCCAGTGCGGTCCGTGCTGCTCCCAACGGTCGGGAACCCAGTAGTAGCCGGGACGCGCCGTGATCCAGCGTCCGCCGACCCAGACGTGCGCGTTGCCGCGCCACTCCCAATAGCCGGGTGCCCAGACGAAGCCGAGCCGCGGCGCCGGTACGACCTCGACGCGCGGGACGGGCGGCGCAATGCTGATGTCAATGTCCACCCCGGCCGGAGCGGCCACGGGAACGAGCAGTGCGCCGCCAGCTATGCACAGGCTCATCAGCAAGGCGTGTAGGCGATCTTTCATGTCAGATAGCTCCTTCGACAACTCATGAGTACAACGATAAACCCTATGCTCGGTTGACCGCATCACCCTGACTGCAAGACTGCGACCCGTTTCACGCCGCCAAGCTAATCGGCTTCCATCTCGGCCGAATAAGGCGCGATGGCCTCGGCCCGCAAGGTGGGCAGCGTCTTGACGCTGCGGATGACCTTGAGGCGTGAGGCGACGCCCGCCAGCAGCAGCGCCGCGACGCCGGCGAATCCAAGGGCGGCGCGCAGACCGACGTGCTCGCCCAACCAGCCTCCCAGCAGCGCCCCGGGGCCGGCGGGCAGCAGAATCAGCCAGCGCATCGTGCTGGTCATGCGGCCGAGCATCGGCGCCGGGGTCACGGATTGCCGCAGCGAGAGAAAGTTGATGAAGATGAACACCGCACCCATCCCGTACGACAGCAGCATGAACGCATAGGCGGCGACGCCGAGGCGATTCAGCGGGGCAACGGCGAGCAGCAGCCAGCCACCGGCGCAGATGGCGAAGCCGAGCACCAGAGTCGGACCCGGTCCGAGCCGGCGCACCACCCGATAGCCGAGCGCGCTGGCGGCGACCGTTCCCGCTCCCAGCGCGACATAGCACAGACCGACGCCGCGTTCGTTCAAGCCCAGCTGTCGCGTTGCGAACAGAATCTGCACGACCATCGCGGCTTGATTGCACAGCTGCCACACGCCGACGCAGCTGGCCATGGTGACCAGCAGGCTGTGGCCGCGCACGAAGTTCAAGCCCGCGCGCATGGCGGGCCAAAACGGGGCGTTGGTTGCGCTCGGCGTTTCCTTCACCGCTACGCCGCGCAGGATCGTTGCCGAGACCAGCAGCAGCAACGCATCTGCGAGCAGCGCGAGCGGTGCGCCGGTCACCTTGATCAAGGCGCCCGCGGCCCCGGGCCCCGTGACTTCGGCGGTCGAAGAGGCAAGCGCGTTCTTCGCATGCGCTTCGACCAGCCGCTCGCGGGGCACTATCTGCGTCAGCACGATCTGCGCGGCGCTGCCCGCCGTGGTGTTCACCGCGCCGATCAAAAATCCGACTAAGTAAAGCCAGTGCATCGACAGCCAGCCGAGCCACCAGGCAAGCGGCACCGACGCCACGGTCACGGAGATCGACAGCTCCCCCACCACATACACCGGCAATTTGCGCACCCGGTCGAGCCATACGCCCGTCGGCAGCGAAAACACCACGAAGGGGACCAGTTCCGCGGCGGTAAGTACGCCCATCTGGGTGGGCGAGGCATGCAGCAGCACCGCGGCCGACAGCGGCAAAGCGAGCAGCGTCACCTGTCCGCCGAACGAGGAGATGAGAATCGAGCTCCACAGGCGTCGATAGGTCGCATCGCGCAGCAGATCGGTCGGGCTCAGCGCGAAACGCTGCAGCCACTGATTCGGCAGCAATGTGCGAACAGATGGTGTTTTGATCAGTTCACCCAAAGCTCCGCGGGCGGCAGGCCGGCCAGCTCAAAATGATAGTGTTCACCCGCCTTCGCGAATCTCGTCGTCACGATGCTGCCGGTCATCACCAGCTCGCCTGCGCGCAGGTACGATCCGTATCCGCGCAGATGATCGCTGAGCCACTGCACCACCGCCAGCGGATGGCTCAACGCATCGCGGCTGTTGCCGCTGTCCACCAGCTCGCCGTCGACATGCAGCGCCCCGGCGAGCGCACCGAGATCCACGGGCGGCGAGCTGACACCCTGCACCACGCCGGCATTCCAGCTGTTGTCGGCGATGAGCGAGAGTGCATCGAGGTGCGAGTAATCGGCGCCCCGGTCGTCGATGAGCTCGAACGCCGCTGCCACGCCGCCGATCGCGCCGGCAATTTCCCCGCGCGTGTAAGGGACCGTCCGCAGCGGCAAATCCTGCTTGAGAATGACGCACAATTCGCTTTCCACGCCGAGCCGGCCGAAATCGCCGAGAGCGACGCGCGCGGCGCCGCGGTGAACGCGCCGTTCGAGCAGCCGCCCGACGACCGGCTGGTCGAGTCCGCACATCTGCTGCATGCGCAGCGAGGTGAGCCCGATCTTGTAGCCGACCGGTTCGCCCTCAGTCGCAGCCATGAGCCGTACGAGCTCATCTTGCACCGCATAGGCGGCCTTAAGATTCTCGCCCGGGAGCAGGCTCTTGACCGATTGATATGGCGCGCGCTCTCGATGCTGCTGCCAGAGCCGAGCCGCCAGCTCCCGCGGAGTCTGCATCAGCGAACGGTTGCGCGCGCGGCGCATGCAGTGGGCATGCGGTATGATCTCAGAAAAACAGGGGCCTGACATCTTCGCTGGCACGGCCGCTGAGGAGATTCTTTCGATGGCGCAATCCGCCCGAGCCGTGATCTGTCGCAGGCTGAATGAGCCCGTGGTCGTCGAACGCATCGTGGTCGACTCCCCGAAGCGCGGCGAAGTGATGGTCAAACTCGCCGCCTGCGGCGTGTGCCATTCGGACCTTTCGGCGACCAATGGCACCATCTCGATGCAGCTGCCGCTGATTCTCGGCCACGAGGCGGCCGGCGAGGTGGTGGAGGTCGGCGAAGGTGTCGAAGAGCTTGCCCGGGGAGATCACGTCGTCTCCTCCTTCATCTACATGTGCGGCAAATGCCGCTTCTGCGCCATGGGACGCCCGGTGCTGTGCGTCGATCAGGGCAAGGCGCTTACCACGCTGCCCGACGGGACACTGCGCACGCGCGACGCCGATGACAGCGCGCTCTATGTCTTCTCCGGCTGCGGAGTGATGGCCGAATACGCAACGCTTTCGGTCGAAAACGTCGTCAAGATCGATCGCGCCGTCCCGCTCGACCGCGCGGCGCTGGTGGGCTGCGCCGTCACCACGGGCGTCGGCGCGGTTTTCAACACGGCGCGCGTCGTGCCCGGCTCGAGCGTCGCCGTGTTCGGCTGCGGCGGAGTCGGGCTCAACGTCGTCCAGGGGGCGCGGATCGCCGGCGCGGGGCGCATCGTGGCGATCGATACGCTGGCGGCAAAGCTCGAGATGGCGAAGCAGTTCGGCGCCACCGACACTCTGCTCGCTCAGCCCGGGGAGGATCCCGTCAAGCAGATCAAGAAGCTCACCGGCGGCGGGCCGGATTACGCCTTCGAATGCGTGGGCAGCGGCGAGCTCGCCTCGCTCAGCTTTCGCGCCATCGGCCGCGGCGGCACGGCCGTGGTGGTCGGCCTCGCCAAGCCGAGCGACTCAACCTCGGTGCGCACCATGACCTTGCCATTCGAGGAGAAGACGCTCAAAGGCAGCTATTTCGGCTCGTCCGTGCCGCGCGTCGACTTCCCGCGCATGCTCGCGCTGTACATGGCCGGCCGGCTCAAGCTCGACGAACTGATCACGCGCCGTTACACGATCGATGAGGCGCCGCAGGCATTCGCCGACCTTCAATCAGGCCGCAACGCCCGCGGCGTCATCGAGTTCTAACTTATGAGCCCTTACGTTCACGGCGCCGGCGGCCGCATGACGGTTACCGCAGGCTGTGATCCGGTGTGTGCGGCGGCACGGTCTTGGCGATCCGGCCGTGAATGGCGCCCCGGCGGATATCCTCGAAGGTTTTCTCAACCACTTCCTGGCCGCCGCGGCCGGTATGATACACATTCGCAAGAAAATACAGCGTGCAGATCGCCGCATCGGTGAACACGAAAATAGAATCGATGAGATTGTTGTCCTGAAAATTAGGCGACGGTTCACCGCGATAAACGAGTTCGCAATTCTTGAACGTGCAGCCGTGAAATGCGTTGCCTTGCAATTCCACGCGCTCGCCGGTGAAGGTCTTGTCTTGGTAGAACATCGTTAACGCTCCTGACGGCGGATTCATTTATATATGGACCTCATCGCGCGGCGCTGTCAAGGGCCGGCCGTGACGGTCAGGCATTGCGCGGAAAGTCCCTCTCCTGCATCCTATGGCCCGCTCCAACAAATAAGAATCTTTGTATTCCCCCCCTAGCGGAGTTCGCCATGAAGTATGTCCTCGCCGTCGCGGCCGCGATAACCGCATTTTCCGCGTGCGCAGCCCCACCCCGGGACAACGCAGCGGGCGAGCAGCGTTTCCGCGAGCTGTACAAGGAGCTGGTCGAGACGAACACCAGTCTGTCTGCGGGTAGCTGTACTCTCGCCGCCGAGCGCATGGCCGCGCGGCTGAAGGCGGCGGGTTTCCCGGACAGCGACCTGCACCCGTTCGCCGCACCCGAGCACCCCAAGGACGGCGGCCTCGTCGCTGTCTATCCGGGCCGGGACCCAAAGCTCAAGGCGATCCTGCTGCTCGCGCACATCGATGTCGTGGAGGCCAAGCGCGAGGACTGGACACGGGATCCGTTCACGCTCGTCGAGGAAAACGGCTCCTTCTATGCGCGCGGTGCGATGGACGACAAGGCCGAGGCGTCCATCTGGGTCGACCTGCTGATCCGCTACCGGACCGAGAACTACCGGCCGCTGCGCACGCTCAAGTTGGCGCTCACCTGCGGTGAAGAGACGGCGGGCGCGTTCAACGGCGCCCAATGGCTCACGCAGAACCGCCGGGATCTCATCGACGCGGCTTTCGCGCTCAATGAAGGCGGCTGGGGAGAACTCGATGCGAGCGGGCGCCGGGTCTCCCTCGATGTCGAGGCGGGCGAGAAGTTCCCGCAGAACTATCGGCTCGAGGTGACGAACCCCGGCGGACACAGCTCGCGGCCGGTGAAGGACAATGCGATCTACCGTCTCGCGGCCGGGCTCATCCGGATCGGCGACTACGATTTCCCGGCGCAGTTCAACGACGCCAATCGCGCGTACTTCACCGGCATGGCGAAAATCCAGGCCGCGAAGGGCGAGACCGAGGTGGCAAACGCCATGAATGCCTTCCTGCGCAACCCCGGCGATGCACAGGCGATCGCACTCGTCTCGAGCAAGGACCCGAGCTGGAACGCGACGCTGCGCACGACCTGCGTGGCGACGATGCTCGACGCCGGCCATGCCACGAATGCACTGCCGCAGCGTGCCCGGGCGATCATCAACTGCCGCATCTTTCCGGGTGTTACCACCGAGACCGTACGCGCAAGGCTCGAGGAGCTGGTTGCAGACCCGGCGGTCAAGGTCACGGCGCTCGAGACGCGCGGCCCGACTGCGGCGCCACCGCCGCTGACGCCCGCGGTACTCGGGCCGATCGAGAAGCTCACTGAGCAATTCTGGCCGGGCGTGCCGGTGCTGCCGATCCTGCAGGCGGGCGCCACCGACGGCGAGTTCACCAACGCCGTCGGGATCCCGACCTACGGGGTGGAACCGGTGTTCCTCGGCCCCGATCTCGGCCATATTCACGGCCTCAACGAATACGTCGGCGTAACCTCGCTGCTCGAGGGCCGCGAGTTTCTGTATCGCCTGGTGAAGATCTACGCGGAGCAGAAGTAGGCTTGGCGTCTCGTTGGTGCCCTCGCCCGGACTCGAACCGGGATGGCTGTTAACCGACGGATTTTAAGTC
>JBKQOZ010000066.1:0-24312 GCA_052326345.1 Steroidobacteraceae bacterium
CGAGGGCGAGGGCGAGGGCGAGGGCGAGGGCGAGGGCGCAGTTGAGTGCGGGGGTAGCGAGGGCGGAAGATCCGCGTCAGGGTCGACCAGGGGCTGATCGTCGGCTACCTTGCCCGTTATGAGATACGCGCGGCGCGCGAGGTAGGCGTCGCGGATGAAGACATATGGATCATAGGTGTTCTTCAGGGTCTCATCGAGCGGCAGCAGCGAGGCGCGGCGGTCGATAAAATACGGCAAATACAGGCCGTACTCTATCCAGGCGTTCTTGACGTAATGCTGCGGATTCGTGTACGTGTCGGCCACTTTGCCGGTCGTGTCGCGCACGTCCGAAGGCCCGAGGATCGGCAGCTCCACGAACGGGCCTGGGTGCACGCCCCAATGGCCGAGGGTGAGGCCGAAATCCGCATCGTTCTTGTCCAACCCGGCGGAAGTCGCCGGATCCAGCAGGCCGCCCACACCGACCGTGGTATTGAGCACGAAGCGCCCGAGATCATTGGCGGCAGCCAGGAATTTTCCCTCCAGCGCGTCATTGATCATCACCGTCGGCATGTGCAGATTGGAGAAAAAGTTGCTCACTCCCGTGCGGATGGCCTGGGGCACTACGCGCACATAGGTGCGGGCCACCGGTTTGGCGACCGCCCGGTCCAGGGCGTCATTGAATTTATAGACTCCGCGATTCCAGGATTCCCAGGGATCCTGAGGTGAGCGCTTGGCGTTCGGCGGCAAGGTGACGCAGGCGCTCAATGCTCCCGCAACCACGGCGATGAGTGCCGCGCGTACCATGGGTGCCGCGCGCGCATACCCTTGCTTGACCATGTTTTTATCGCTCTCCCTTGATTTGGATGACGCCGGCATCGCGCCGCCAACCCGGTACTAAAGAAAATACTGCGCGATCAATGGCGACCGCTTGCGCCCCCGTTGTCGTCTGCAACCGTATTCTTGCGATTTTTCGGCATGGCTGCACGTACTTCTTCTAACATTGCACTGATGCGGGCGCGCTGGATGGGGTTAAGATTCGGCAGCCCCAAACCGAGCTGCAGCTGGTTCGAGGCCATCACGAGATCGCCGTTCATGAGGTAGTAGTCGGCCATGTAATAGTAAGAGTCGGCTATATTGCCCGCCGCATTCGCGGCTTTGGCGATCAACTTGGCCTGGTTGGGCGTCGGCTCGACCTGATTGAACAAATCGTCCAGGATCAGCTGCGCGCGGTTGTTGTCGCCCTCGTGCATCAAAGTATCCGCCAACCGGATCGTAAGCGGTGCATTGCGCGGAAACAGAGAAATCCCTTTATCGAGCACCGCCTGCGATTCCTTGAGCTGCCCGTTCGCGAGGTATGCCTGCCCCAACGCGCCGTAAAACTGGGTCACTTTCGGATATTCGATCAGCAAGGCCTGCAGGTCGGGAATGGCGGCGGCCGGATCGCGCGCGTTGATGGCCGCGACCGCCTCTCCGTAGCGGATTTCGACGGTCAGACCGGCGCCATTTTTTTCAAGACTGGCGTAGTAATCGCGTGCGACCTGCGGATTTCCGGCTAAGGATCTGAGCCGCTCGCGCATCAGCTTGTAGGTCAGCGAATCCGCATGGTAGATGCGGCCGATCTGCGCCGCCCGATTGCGCGCCTCGGCGACGCGCTCCGCCGAAAGCGGGTGATCGATCAAGAATTCGATCGCCTTCACGCGGCTCGGATCGGGGGTGTTGCGATTGAGCTCCTCGAACATGGTCGCCATGCCCAAAGGATCGTAGCCGGCGCTCGCCATCGTGCCGATGCCGATCCGGTCGGCCTCGAATTCTTGAGTCCGCGTGTAGTTGATTTGATGCTGAATGGCGGCGCTCTGGGTCGCCAGGATGGCTCCTTCCATCGCGCCGGGGTCGCCGCGGCCTGCAGTCGCCCCCAGAAGAATGGCGGCCAACATCGCAGCGGTCGACACCAGGCCGGCATGCGTTTGATCGATCATGCCGCGCACCAGATGCCGCTGGGTCACGTGCGCCGTCTCGTGCGCCATGACGCCGGCGAGCTCGTTTTCGTTGCGCGTCGCCAGCATCAACCCGCTATTGATGGCGATAAAGCCGCCGGGCATCGCGAAGGCGTTGATGACGGGGTCGCGCACCACGAAGTAATTGAATTGATGCTGGCCCTCCTCGGCGTGGCTCGAGAGGCTGTGGCCGATTTCCTGGATGTAATCGCTGACCTCGGGATCCTCCAGAACGAGGCCCTGCGCGCGCATTTGGCGCGCCCACATCTGGCCGACCTGGTACTCCTCTTCGAGTGACACCGCGGCGGTGGCGGGGCTTCCGAGGTCTGGCAGCTCCTGCTCGGCCGCACTTGGGCCGGCCGCCCAAGCCACGTTGAGGCCCGCGCCCACCGTAAATGCGACGGTGGCGCAGAATAAAGTCAATGATTTCAAGAGCCTCATTTAGCCTCCGTAAACATCCTTGGAGTGCCCGAGACACCTCAAAGTTCGCCCATCCGTACGGCGAAAACCCCGCTGGGGGTCATTTCATAGCACTTCAGAGGCATAGTCTGCCAGACGCGACCGCTCGCCGCGCACGAGCGTAATATGTCCCGAATAGGCCCATCCGTGGAATCGATTGACGACATAAGTGAGCCCGGTCGTGGTCTCGGTGAGATACGGCGTATCGATCTGGGCGATGTTGCCCAGACAGATCATCTTGGTGCCCGGGCCGGCGCGCGTTACGAGCGCCTTCATCTGCTTCGGCGTGAGGTTCTGCGCCTCATCGATGATGATGAAGCGGTTCAAGAATGTGCGCCCGCGCATGAAGTTCAGCGATCTGATCTTGATTCGATGGCGCAGCAGATCGGTGGTGGCCCCGCGTCCCCAGGTTCCTCCGGATTGGCTCTGCGTCAGCACCTCCAGGTTGTCCATCAGCGCACCCATCCAGGGTTCCATCTTTTCCTCTTCGGTGCCCGGTAGGAAGCCGATGTCCTCGCCCAGCGGAATCGTCACCCGCGTCATGATGATTTCGCTGAAGCGATTGTGGTCCAAGGTTTGCGCGAGGCCGGCGGCCAGCGTCAGCAGGGTCTTGCCGGTGCCCGCGGGGCCGAGGACCGTCACGAAGTCAATTTCCGGATCCATCAGCAGATTCAGCGCGAGATTCTGCTCGCGATTGCGTGAGCTCACGCCCCAGACATTGTTGCGCTCGGTACGGTAATCGATGGTGAGCTCGAGAATGGCCGACTCGCCCTCGAGCTTGCGCACTATGGCTTCGACGCCGTTGTCTCCCGGATCGTACACGAACTGATTGGTCTGCCATTCTCGCACCAGCGGTCCGCGGACTCGATAGAAGGTCCGGCTTTGCTGCTGCCAGGACTCCATGCCCTTGCCGTGCTTCTCCCAGAAATTGGGCGGCAAGCGCTGCACGCCGCTGATCAGCAGATCCGCATCCTCGATCGTCTTGTCGCTCGAATAATCCTCGGCTTGCACGCCGACAATCGCCGCCTTGATGCGCAGATTGATGTCTTTCGAGACCAGGGTGACCCGGGTGGTCGGGAACTTCTGCTGCAATGCCAGGGTGTCGGCGAGAATCGCGTTATCGGCGCCGTGGCCGGGCAGGCCGTCCGGCAGGGCGGACTCCAGCAGCTGAGTCTGAAAGAACAGCCGCCCGCCGGGCGGGCGTTTTCCGTGATTGATCGGCACCGCAGTCGGCAGCGAAAGCCCGCGATCAATCTGCTTCTTGGTCGCGTTGCGCATCAGTTCGTCGAGAAAACGGCTGACTTGGCGCACGTTCCGTGCGGACTCCGACAGGCCCTTTTTGCCGGCGTCCAACTCTTCGAGCACGGTCATCGGTATGTAGATGTCGTGCTCTTCGAAGCGAAAGATCGCGGTCGGATCGTGCATGAGGACGTTCGTGTCGAGCACGAATATGCGCCGCTGCTCCTGCCTGGCCTGGCGCCCCTTCGCAACAGAGGCTGTGACCGGCCGCAACGTGCCGGTCACAGGGCCTTCACCGCTGCGAGAACCGCCTCGGCGTGCCCGGTCACCTTCACTTTGCGCCATTCCTGGCGCAGCACTCCGTGCGCATCGATCAGAAACGTGCTGCGCTCCACGCCCATGTACTTCTTGCCGTACATGCTCTTCTCTCGAATCACATCGTACAGCTTGCAGACCCTTTGATCGGGGTCGCTCAGCAGTTCGAATGGGAAGCCCATCTTCTGCTTGAATTTTTCATGGCTCTGTACGGTGTCCGGCGAGATGCCGACGATCAGCGCTTTGCATCTTTTGAATCGAGCATGCGCCTCGGCAAAGCTCTCGCCCTCCTGCGTGCATCCCGGAGTGTTGTCGCGCGGATAGAAGTAAACGACCGCGCTGCCGCCGGCGGCATCTTTCAGCGACCATGAGCCGCCGGTACCCTGCAATGTGAAGGGCGGCGCCGGCGTGCCGACTGCGATCTTGCTCATGTGCGTGGGCTCATAGTATGAGGCTCAATTCTTTACGGGCTCGAAAATAGCGTCCAAATTCAAGTGATCGCAGAAGTCCATGAATTCCTCCCGCAACACCCCGATGTGCAAGCGGCTCGGGACGTTCACGATCATCTGCACTGAGAACATCGGCGCGCCAGTGTGCGCAGCCGCATAAGAGCGCGTGGACAACTCGGCAATGTCGACGCCGCGCTGCGAGAAAAAGCCCGAAAGCCCCGCGACGATGCCGGTCTGGTCGAGACACACGACATCGATGGAGTAGGGCAGCATGTCGTTGCGTGCGGCGCGCTCCTCGGTACGCCGCAGCTGGATGTTCATTCCGGTGGCATCTGCCAGCTTCTTGAACTCACCCTCCAGCTTTGCAAGCGTATGCCAGTTGCCGTTCACCAGCAGCAGCATGGCAAACTCATTGCCGAGCGAGGTCATGCGGCTTTCGCTTATGCTTCCTCCGCAGTCGGCAACGGCCTTGGACAGCTCGTGGACCATGCCGACGCGGTCCCCGCCGACCGCGCAAATCACGATATGTTGTTTCATCGGTGCAAATTCTACCGGATGGGCGCTTGCCAGGGTGCATGTCCGCCACTTAAGGTAGCGATTATTGCCTTTTCGGAGTTACTTGAATGTTTCGCGGAAGCCTGGTTGCTATAGTCACGCCGATGACTGCCGATGGCAGCCTGGACTGGTCGGCGTGGGACCGGTTGCTCGACTTTCACTTGCGCGAGGGCAGCGACGGCGTCGTGATCGCAGGCACCACGGGCGAGTCGCCCGTTCTGGCGCTCGATGAAATCGAGGAGTTGACCCGCCGGGCAGTGACACGCTGCAGCGGAAAGCTGAAGGTGATCGTCGGCGCCGGCACTCATGCGACCTCGAGCACCGTGGCGCGTACGCGTACTCTGTCGCAGTTGGGTGTCGACGCCGTCATGCTGGTGACTCCTTACTACAATAAACCGCCCCAGGAGGGCCTCTACAGACACTTCATGGCGGCTGCCGATGCCTCGGCGGTTCCGATCATTCTTTACAACGTGCCGAGTCGCACCGCGGTGGACTTGCTGCCGTCCACCATCGCGCGGCTCGCACGGCATCCGAGAATCGTGGCGGTCAAGGACGCAAGCGCGGACATGAACCGGCTGCGCGAGCTGTTGGGGGCGTGCCCTGCGGAGTTTACGGTACTGTCCGGGGACGATGCCACCGCCATCGATTGGATGGGCGCCGGCGCCCGGGGAGTCATCTCGGTGTCGGCCAATGTTGCCCCGCGTCGCATGCACGAGGCCTGCATGGCCGCACTGCGCGGAGATCTGGCGGCAGCGCGAGCCGTCGATGCCGGTTTGCAGGCCTTGCACAGGGATCTGTTCGTGGAGGCCAGCCCCATACCCGTAAAATGGGCGGTTGCGAGAATGGGCCTCATCGGGAACACCATACGCCTGCCGCTGGTCGAATTGTCGCCCGCCCACCACGAGACGGTTGTCCGGGCAATGCGGGCGGCGGGAGTTACACTTGAGGACCGAGCAGCATGAGTCGTGACCGAGCTATTTTGATGATTGCCGCGGCAACGCTCATGAGCGGATGTCATATGTTCAGTCATAGGACGGCCGAGTGTCATCGGCCGCAGGAATATCAGCGCGCCGCGCAGGTGGCGCCGCTGAAGGTCCCGCCGGGGCTGGATTCGCCGAATACGCAGGGTGCGCTGGCCATTCCCACGGTGGAGCTTGCCCCCCCGCCGCCGGGCCCGCACGACGCCTGCCTTGATACGCCGCCCCGCTATAAACCTGCCCCGCCCAACAAGGCGGCGGCGAGCAGTTGAGCGGGACGGCGGCGGCTGCGGCTGCGGCGTCCGATTTGATCGTTTGGCCCGCCTCCGGTACCCTTGCGGGCCCGCTTTTGGTTCGGGTTTAGAGGATCGAGTGGAGAGGTGGCCGAGTGGTCGAAGGCGCTCGCCTGGAAAGTGAGTAACATCCCAAAAGGTGTTCGAGGGTTCGAATCCCTCCCTCTCCGCCAACAGCCGCAATGAGTCAATGGCGGCTCGCGTTTGCATCTTCGCGACGACTGGCCACGAACCCCGTCAGGCCCGGAAGGGAGCAGCGGTAGAGGCTTTAAGTCGGGCGCCGAAGTCCTGCTGGCGCGGGCCGCCTCCTAGTCACGCGTGTCCCACTGCTTATGGCTAAACTGATTGTATGAGCTATATCGTATTAGCGCGCAAATGGCGCCCCAAACGCTTCGCCGAGATGGTCGGCCAGGAGCACGTGCTGCGCGCATTGAGCAATGCCCTCGACAGCGGCAAGGTTCATCACGCCTTCCTGTTCAGCGGCACTCGCGGTGTCGGCAAGACGACGGTCGCGCGCATCCTTGCGAAGTCGCTCAACTGCGAAACCGGCGTCAGTTCGAATCCCTGCGGTATCTGCGCCGCCTGTCGAGAGATCGACGAGGGGCGCTTCGTCGATCTGATCGAAGTGGACGCGGCATCGCGCACCAAGGTCGACGATACCCGCGAACTGCTGGACAACGTGCAGTACGCGCCGACTCGCGGGCGCTACAAGGTGTACCTCATCGACGAAGTGCACATGCTGTCGAATCATTCGTTCAACGCCTTGCTGAAAACGCTCGAAGAGCCGCCGCCGCACGTCAAATTCCTCCTGGCGACGACCGACCCGCAGAAACTGCCGGTCACCGTGCTTTCGCGCTGCCTGCAGTTCAGCCTCAAACGCCTGTCGGCGAGCCTCATCGGCGAACGCCTGAAGCTCATCGCGACGGAGGAGAAGCTCGACAACGAGCCGGCGGCGCTCGCGCTGCTCGCGCGCGCCGCCGACGGAAGCATGCGCGATGGCCTGAGTCTGCTTGATCAGCTGATAGCCTTCAGCGGCGGTGCGCTGACCGAGGCGAATGCACGGTCGATGCTGGGCACCATCGATCGCGGCCACGTGATGCGAATCGTCGAGGCATTGTCACGCGCGGACGGGCCGGCATTGCTCGCGCAAGCGCGTGAGATGGATCGCGACGCGCCCGACTATGACCGCGCGCTCGTCGATTTGGCCGCGCTCCTGCAGCGCATCGCGATCGTGCAGATCGTGCCGGAGGCGGCACAGCAGGATGAGGAGTTCGATGCGCAATCGCTGATTCGATTGGGCGGAGCCATGGCGGCGGAGGATGTACAGCTCTATTACCAGATGGCGCTCGCCGGCCGGCGCGATTTGCCCATGACTCCGGAACCGAGGCTTGGATTTGAGATGACCCTGCTGAGAATGCTGGCCTTTCGCCCGGATGCGCCAGCCATGGCCGAGACCTCGAGCCACGCTTCCGCCGGCGCGGTCCGCCGGGAGCTGCGCCCGCCCGCCGTGCCGCAAGCGCCCGCCCTGCCGGCAGCGCCCGTCGCGCCGGCAGCGCCCCTGCCGCTCACGACGGCGGCTCGGCTGTCGATCGACGCGCGTACCTGGCCGGATGTGGTTAATGCGGCCAATTTGAGCGGTATGGTGCGGCAATTTGCCCTGAACTGCGTTCCGGCCTCCTTCGAGAGCGACGCGCTGCAGCTGCGGCTCGATGCGTCGGTGGCGGAGCGGCGTACTCGCGCCATCGAGGACAAGCTCGCGCAAGGCCTCTCGAAGTATCTCGGCCGCGACATTCGCATCGTCTATGAAGTGTCATCTGCCGGCCTGGCAACCCCGGCGCGGCAGCGCGTCATGGCGGAGCAGGACAAGGTGCTGCAGGCCGCGGCCGCCTTCGAGGAGGATCCCGCGGTCAAGGGCTTGAGGGAGCGCTTCGGAGCCGAGGTGGATGCCGCCTCGGTGAAGCCGACTAACTGACATTGCAGGAGATATCATGATGAAAGGCGGACTCGGAAATCTGATGCGCCAAGCACAGCAGATGCAGGAGACGATGCAGAAGGCCCAGGCGGAGCTCGCGGATCTCGAAGTGACCGGGGAGTCCGGTGCCGGCATGGTGAAAATCGTGTTGAACGGGCGCCACGAGGCGAAGAAAGTGACGATCGAGCCGAAACTCATCGGCGAGGATCTGGGGTTGCTCGAGGACCTGGTGGTCGCGGCCGTCAACGATGCGGTGCGGAAAATCACCGCGCGCAGCCAGGAGAAGTATGCGGGACTCATGTCCGGATTGAATCTGCCGCCAGGCATGAAGCTGCCGTTTTGAGCGCAGCCCGTCGATGAAGTACACGCCCGCTCTCGCTCGGCTGATCGATTCGCTGCGCTGCCTGCCGGGTGTCGGCCCGAAATCCGCGCAGCGCATGGCCTTTTATCTGTTGGAGCGCGACCGTGACGGCGGACGGGCGCTCAGTCAAGCGCTGTCCGAAGCGCTCCTGCACGTCGGCCACTGCAAGCGCTGCCGCATGCTCACGGAGAGCGAGCTGTGCAGCATCTGCGCGTCGAGTCAGCGCGACGTCGCGCAGCTCTGCGTGGTCGAATCGCCTGCGGACGTCGTCGCCATCGAGCAATCGGGCGGGTTTCGCGGCCGCTACTTCGTGCTGATGGGACACCTTTCGCCCCTCGATGGAATTGGACCGGCAGAGCTCGGATTGGATGAATTCGAGCGGCTGCTCGGCGATGGAGAGGTGCGCGAAGTGATTCTCGCCACCAATCCCACCGTGGAGGGCGAGGCGACTGCGCATTACCTGGGAGATCTGGCGCTGCGCATGGGGCTCAAGGCGTCGCGAATTGCGCACGGGGTGCCCGTGGGCGGGGAGCTCGAATACGTCGACGGCGGCACCCTGGCTCACGCACTGGCGGGCCGTACCAGCGTCTCCTGATGCGCGCCCGGCTCAGGGCGGCGCGAGTTTTTCGTACAGGCGACACAGCCGCCGGTAGCTTTCGTAGCGCCGCGCGGCAATTTGCCCGGTCGACACCGCCGCGCGCACTGCACAACCGGGCTCCTCCATGTGGCGGCAGTCGTTGAAGCGGCAATTGGCGCCGAACTCGTGGATCTCGACAAAACCGCGCTCCGCCGCCCGCACGATGCTGGCCGGCGGGGCGAAATCGCGCACCCCCGGTGCATCGACGATGGCGCAGTCCGCCGCCGGTCCCAAGCGGTACCATCGAGCCGTCGTCGTGGTGTGCCGCCCCTCGACGTCTCGCGTCAATTCGGCGGTCTGCGCCGCCGCCGCCGGCGCAAGCGCGTTGACGATCGATGACTTGCCGACGCCCGATTGTCCGACGAGCAGCGTGGCGCTGCCGGCAAGCGCGGCGCGCAGGTCGGCGATGCCCTCACCCGTGAGCGACGCCACCTCCTGGCAGCGCAGACCGAGGGCGCGGTACGTGGACAATTCGGCTTGAAGCGCAGCAGTGCCGAGGTCGGATTTGTTGACGATCAGCAGCGCCGCGATGTCCTTGATGTGCGCGCCGGCCCAATAGCGGTCGACCAGGAACCAGTCGGGGGCCGGTTCAGGCGCGACCACCACGGCCAGCCGGTCGATGTTGGCGGCGACCGGCTCGGGGCGGCCGCGCGCATCTATGCGCTCTACCAGGTTGCGCCGCGGCTCGACCGCCTCGACCGTCGGGCCGCCGCCCGACTGCGCACTCGCCCAGGTGATGCGATCGCCGCATACGATCCGCTGCTTGCGCCCCTTCAAGGCGCAGTGCAGGGTGCTCGCCTGCGACTGCACCAGCACGCCGCGGCCGTAGTTCGCGAGGACGATGCCGCTGCCGAGCTGCTCTCTCAATGTCGCCGCTCTGCTACCATAAGCTTTTGCGCGCTCGACGACACGATGAAATCTCCCGAGAATCTCGTTTGGATCGATCTTGAGATGACCGGTCTGCAGCCGGACACCGACCTCATCATTGAGATTGCAACGATCGTAACCGACAAACATCTGACGGTGCTCGCAGAAGGTCCGGTATTTGCCGTGCACCAGAGCGAGGCGGTGCTCGCCGCGATGGACGACTGGAACCGCAAGCAGCACGGCGGATCGGGATTGACGGCCCGAGTCCTGGCGAGCCGCATAGACGCCGCCGCCGCCGAACGCGAAACGCTCGCATTTCTCGAATCATGGGCCGAGCGGGGACGCTCGCCCATGTGCGGCAACAGCATTTGCCAGGATCGGCGTTTTCTGGCGCGCCACATGCCGGCACTCGAGCGCTTTTTCCACTACCGAAACCTGGATGTGAGCACCCTGAAGGAATTGGCGCAGCGCTGGGCGCCGCACATCGCGCAGGAATTCCAGAAAAACTCGACCCACTTGGCGCTGGACGATGTGCACGAGTCGATACGCGAGCTGAAGTTCTATCGCGAGCGGCTGCTGCGCCCGTTCTAGAGGCGAGCCAGCCACCGTCAGACAGGGCACTCGGCCGCGAGAAACATCCAGGTTTCCACGACCGTATCGGGATTCAAGGACAGGCTGTCGATGCCCTGATCGACCAGCCAGCGGGCGAGCTCCGGGTGATCGGAGGGGCCCTGGCCGCAGATGCCCACGTACCTGCCCTGCGCCTTGCACGCCTTGATCGCCATGGACATCAGTACCTTGACGGCATCGTCGCGCTCGTCGAATAGCTTTGCGACCACGCCGGAATCGCGGTCGAGGCCCAGGGCGAGCTGCGTCATGTCGTTCGAGCCGATCGACATGCCGTCGAAATATTCGAGATACCGGTCGGCGAGCACGGCGTTGGTCGGCAATTCGCACATCATGATGTGCTTTAGGCCATTCTCGCCGCGCTTGAGTCCGTTGTCGGCGAGCAGCTGCGTCACTGTTCTCGCTTCGAGCAGCGTGCGCACGAAGGGTACCATCACCTGCACGTTGTCGAGGCCCATCTCATCGCGCACGCGCTTGAGCGCACGGCATTCGAGCTCGAAGCAGGGTCTGAAGGCCTTGTCGATGTAACGCGCAGCGCCGCGAAAGCCGAGCATCGGGTTTTCCTCGTGCGGCTCGTAGTGCTTGCCGCCGATCAAGTTCGCATACTCGTTCGATTTGAAATCCGAAAGACGTACGATGACCGGCTCGGGCGCAAACGCCGCGGCGATCTGCGCGATGCCTTCCGCCAGCTTGTCGACATAAAAGCTGACCGGATCCGGATAGCCCGCAATCTGCTGAGTGATCGTCTCCTTGAGCTCCGGACTTTGCTTGTCGAATTCCAGCAGGGCGCGCGGATGCACGCCGATCATGCGATTGATGATGAATTCGAGCCGCGCCAGACCTACGCCCTTGTTCGGTAGGCCGGCGAAATCGAACGCCCGGTCGGGATTGCCGATGTTCATCATGATTTTAACGGGGAGATCGGGCAGCGAATCCACTTCTATGTTGCGCTGATCGAAATCCAGCATACCGTCGTACACATGACCGGTGTCCCCTTCCGCGCAGGAGACGGTCACCGCCTGATTTTCTCGAATCACGCTGGTGGCGGTGACGCAGCCGACCACTGCCGGAATACCGAGCTCGCGCGCAATGATGGCCGCATGGCAGGTCCGGCCGCCTCGATTGGTGACGATCGCTGCGGCCCGCTTCATCACGGGCTCCCAATCCGGATCGGTCATGTCGGCAACCAGCACATCGCCCGCCCGCACGCGGGACATTTCCTTCACGTCTCTGATGACGCGCGCATGTCCGGCCCCGATGCGCTGCCCGATGCTGCGCCCGCTCACGAGCAAGGCGGAGCGGGCCTTGAGCGTGAAGCGCTGGATCGACCGCCCGGCGCGGCTCTGCACCGTTTCCGGCCGCGCCTGCAGGATGTACAGCATGCCGGTGTCGCCGTCCTTGCCCCATTCGATATCCATCGGCGTGCCGTAGTGCTGCTCGATGATCAGCGCCTGCTTTGCCAATGACACGATGTCCGCCTCGTCGAGCGAAAAGCGCTGGCGGTCTGCGGCGGCAACCTCGACGGTGCGCACCCGCTCCGGTCCCCCGTGCGCGCCGTATATCATCTTGACGGCCTTCTGCCCCAGGTTTTTGCGCAGCACCGAACGGCGGCCGGCGCGCAGTGCGGGCTTGTAGACGTAGAACTCGTCCGGATTGACCGCGCCCTGCACGATGGTCTCGCCGAGGCCGTATGACGAGGTGATGAAGACCACCTCACGAAAGCCCGAATCCGTATCGAGCGTGAACATGACGCCTGCGGCGCCCAGATCGCTGCGCACCATGTGCTGCACGCCGACCGAGAGGGCCACCGCGTTGTGATCGAAATTGCTGTGCACGCGATACGCAATCGCGCGGTCGTTGAAAAGAGAGGCATACACCTCGTGCATGCAGCCGAGCAGGTGTTCCTCGCCGCGCACGTTCAGAAAGGTTTCCTGCTGGCCGGCGAAGGAAGCTTCCGGGAGATCCTCGGCGGTCGCCGATGAGCGCACGGCGACGGCGAATTCCTCGCCGCCGCCCATCTTGCGCCAAGCCTCGAGCACTTCATCCTGCAGCCTGCCCGGGAAGGGGGTGGCGAGAATCCAGCCGCGAATCTGCTTGCCGATGACGGCGAGCCTCTCCACATCGTCCACATCGAGCGAGACGAGGGCGGCGCGAATGCGCTCATTGAGCGCGCCCTGCGCCAAAAAATCGCGATACGCATGCGCGGTGGTCGCAAAACCGCCCGGTACCGACACCCCCAAGCTCGCGAGGCCGGAAATCATTTCGCCGATCGAGGCGTTTTTACCTCCGACCAGCTCGACATCCTTGTTCTTCAACTTCTCGAACGGAATGATGTAGGGAATCATGACTCTTGGCTTGTCCGACGATTCGTTAAGTGAAACACTTTGGCGCCAACCAGGCGCCGACAATTGGAACTACCGTGATCAAACGAACCGTGTTTTTTGTATCAGACCAGACAGGTATCACCGCAGAGACGTTGGGCCACAGCCTTATGACACAGTTTGACGGCATACAATTTCGCCAAGTGACTGTGCCATTTATCTCCACCGTTGACAAGGCGATGGAAGCGGTCCGCAAAATCGACCTCGTCGGCAAGCACGAAGGGGTGCGGCCGATCATTTTCAGCACCCTGGTCCAGGAGGACGTGCGCAACGTCGTACGTGGCAGCAGCGCATTTTTCCTGGATTTTTTCGACCCTTTCTTATCACCGCTCGAGAACGAACTCAACACGCAATCGTCCCATGCGATGAGCAGGACTCATCGCAATGCGGACACCCACTCCTATGCGATGCGCATCGACGCCACCAATTTCGCGCTCGCCAATGACGACGGCTCGGTGCTTCGCGATTACGAGCGCGCCGACGTCATCCTGGTCGGCGTGTCGCGCTCCGGCAAGACCCCCACCTGCCTTTATCTGGCGATGCAATACGGCATCTTCGCCGCCAACTATCCGCTGACGGAGGATGATTTGGAATCCAGAAAGCTGCCGCGCGGGCTCGAGCAGCACTCGCGCAAGCTGTTCGGCCTGACGATCAAGGCCGACCGTCTGCAACAGATCCGCAACGAGCGGCGACCGGACAGCCGCTATTCATCGCCGAGTCAGGTCGCCTTCGAAGTTCGCGCGGCGGAGTCATTGTTCGAGCGCCACGGCATTCCGATGATCGACGCGACCGAATGCTCCATTGAAGAAATATCGAGCAGAATACTCGATCGCACAGGCATCGAGCGGCGCTTGCGGCCCTGACAACTCGCGGCTGCATGGTATAGTCGAAGCATGATTGCGGATCAATGGTGCAGGGCGTCGTGGCGGGCCAAGCCCGGCAGCTTCGTCAGCTTGATGACGCTTTACGAGAGCAATTTCGTCCGGCTCGGCTGGCTGGCGAGCGATCTGCGCGCGATCGACGCGCGCTGCGTATCGACGGTCGGCTCGGACTGTGATCTCTATCTCACACCCCTGGAACTGGCGCCGTACACGACCGTGTTTCGCCTCACATATGAATTCCAAGTCGGAGCCGTGTGCATACGGGACCCGGATTTGGAAGTGTGCGTGTATCACGATGCGCGGCTCGCGGAGGTTCGCAGCTTTCGCGGCTTCCAGCGCCATCCGCAGCTCGCCAGGCTGCAGTCTGGACTCAAGCGTGAACTGGATCAGCGCTGGACCCGCAACATGCTGTTAAATAAATGGCTGGAATACTGTGCCGAGCGGGGGCATCGCTTTTAGTGGGTAGAACCCCCTTGGTGTCCCGCAAGTTTACTTAAGACTCGAGGCGGGACTTTGATCGACAAGCTGAGTTTCCTCAAGGTCGGTTCGGATGGGGCTGGCGTGAGCGCCGACGAAGAGCGGCTCATGCAGCTCTTTCAGAATCGCGCGGGCTTGAAAAAGGCCTACGCAGATCTTAAGGACGAATTCCACCTGCTGCGCGATCGGCTGAAACAGCAGGAAGGAGCGACCATCCGCGTCCAGGAGCAGCTGGACGGGCTCGGCGATCTGCTCGCCGACCCGCGCACGGGCTTCGGCGCCCTCGTATTCTTCCAGCTGCGCGGCCTATGGAAGCTCTGTCATCAGCAGCTCTCCGGATTCGCCTCTGACATCACGCGTCAGCAGGAGCAGCGCGAGACGGCGAAGCACATGGCCGATTGCGAGGCCGCGAAGAACGCGCGGCTGGCCGATGTGGACCATCGTTTGCAGGCCGCCGCGGCCGAGGCCGATGCGCAGCGCGAGCGGCTGAGCAGCGCGCAGGGCGAACTGCAGCGGCTGACCGCATTTTGGCATTACTTCGCGCGCCGCCGGCGCCAGAAGTCGCTCGAGGCCCTGCGCCAGCAGGTTGTGCTCGCCGATGCGGCGGTCGGGGATCTGCACGCCGAGCGCACCGCGATTAGCACGGAGGCGCTGGGCGATTTTCCGGGCATCTCATTGGGCGCGCGCCGCAACATCAATCTGGCCATCATCAGCTATGCAGAGTCGCTGTGCGAGCACGTGGACGCGTTCGGTCTGACGGCACGGACCAAGGAGGCGGTCGCGCGGCGCGTGCACGAGATGAGCTTTGGTTCGCGCGCGGACTGCGAGGGCTACATGCAGCGCGTCCAGAAGGCGCAGGCCGCGATCGCCAATCACAAGCAGATCACCGCTGCCGTGCGAGTCAAGCTCGAGCGGCTGCGCGCGGCGTGCGAGTACCGCAACACGGCCGATACCGTGCCGACCGCCGACTCGCTCGCAGCGGCGAGCGCGGAGAGCGGACCGGCGAACTGGAACGTCCTCGCCGAGGACTATTGGGACCTGTACACGCTACTGCTGCGATAGTCCGCTAATGAAGGTCGGTGCGCCTCGCCTGCGTGGGGCCGACCTTATGCGCCGAGACCACGGCCAAATCCGCCGAAATCTGTGCCGCCTCGTCGAGAATGATGCCCGCCGCGGCGTCGTCCTTGATATCCTCCAGCGACTTCGCGGGCGGCACATTGTGAGCCGAGCGCCAGGCGTTCTCGCGGGCCAGCCGCTCGCTTTCCTGACGCTTGCGCTCAGTCTCGCGGGTCTTCAGGTTGAGCGACAGGGTCTTCTGATTGCGCATCGCCTCGAGCGCGGCGATGTCGTCGTGCAGGTACTTGAAGTCGGCGCTGTCCGCGGTGCGGTCTTCGTGCAGTTTTTCCAGCGTCGCGGTGATCGGCTTCAGATCGCCCTCGACTTTGAAGGTGGCCGGTTCAATGTGATCCCACGGCAGCGCGCGATCGCGGGTGCTTTCGCCGACCTCATTGGCATCGATCAGCGAGGGCAGCGAGATGTCAGGGGTGACGCCCCGATCCTGGGTGCTTTCGCCCGTAATGCGGTAGTACTTGCCGATGGTCACGTTGAGCTGGCCGAGCTCGGGCTTGCGGCCGAAGATCGTGTAGTTGAGGGGGTGGGCGTTCTGCACCGTACCCTTGCCGTAGGTCTGTTGCCCGACGATGAGGCCGCGGCCGTAATCCTGGATGGCGCCGGCAAAGATCTCGGACGCCGATGCGCTGAACCGATCCACCAGCACGATCAAAGGACCGCCGTAGAAGATCGCCGGATCCGGATCGTCGTCGACCTCGATGCGGCCGGTCGTGTCGCGCAGTTGAACCACCGGACCACGGTCGATGAAAAGGCCGGTCAACGATTCCGCTTCCGGCAAGTAGCCTCCGCCGTTGGCGCGCAGATCCATGATCAGGACTTCCATGCCGTCCTTGCGCAGCTCGCCGATCAGGCGCTGCACGTCGCGGGTCGTGCTGCGAAAATCCTTGGCGCCGGCACGGCTGGCGTCGTAGTCCTGATAGAAACTCGGCACCGTGATGATGCCGACTTTGACGTCGCGGCCGTTGCGCTGGACGGTGCGCATCGCTTTGTGGGAGGCCTGCGCTTCGAGCGACACCCGGTTGCGGGTGAATTCGACGATCTTCTGCGGCGAACCGGGCGCGGCACCGGAGGGCAGCAACTGCAGGCGCACGAGCGTGCCGCCCGGCCCGCGTATCTTCTGCACCACGTCGTCCAGGCGCCAGCCGATCACATCGACGAGCTCTCCGGTCTTGCCTTCGCCGACAGCGGTGATGCGGTCGTTGGCCGCGAGCTTGCCGCTGACGGCGGCGGGGCCGCCCGCGATCACGTCGATGACGGTAACGTAGTCGTCGGTCAACTGCAGCGACGCGCCGATGCCCTCGTAGCTTAGGCTCATCTGGATGTTGTATTCCTCCGAATTGCGCGCGGAGAAATAGTTCGAGTGCGGATCCAGCGACAGCACGAAGGCATTCATGAAGGCTTCGAACACATCTTCGGATTTGCTCTGATCCATCCGCTTCGCCACGTGTTCGTAGCGCTTGTGCAAGATGTCCGCGACTTCTGGCCACTGCTTGCCCGCGGTGATCAGCGACAGTGCGTCGTTCTTGACGCGTTTTCGCCACAGCTCATTCATCTCGGCGGTGTTCGCCGGCCACGGTTCCTTTTCCCGGTCGAAGTTGAAGGACTCGTCGACATCGAAATCCGGCTTCTTCGCGAGCAGCTCGATCGCATAGTTCATGCGCTCGCGGCTGCGCTGTTGAAAGCGCCGGAAAATGACGAACGCCGGTTCGACTTCGCCCGATTTGATGGCATCGTCGAGCTGGTAGCGATAGCGCTCGAACTCGGCGATATCGCTGGCGTAAAAATAGCTTCTGCCGCCGTCGATCGCGTCCAGGTAGCGGTCCAGAATCAGGCTCGACAGACGATCGTCGAGCGGCGCCCGCCGGTAGTGCTCGCGGGCAACGATGTCGCTGACGCGGCGCGCGACATAATTCTCCTGTTCCGTGGGCGCCAGCACGGCGCCAGCGGCCGTGGCCGCGGCCGGGGCCGGGGAGGGCGGCGCCATGGCGGCGCCGAGCAACGCCGCGAGTCCGACCGCACTTGCGCAGACGGCAACCAAGTTAAGCCAGCGCGAGCGCTTGGCCCAAGGCCTGTTAGTCATCAAGGTACCCATTCTCCTGTAAACTGCCTGGCCCGAATAAACCCAAGGCTAGACGAGCCTATGCCGCAAGCCAAGTGTATACGAGCCTAAAGATATGCGTTCGTTCACGGTTCTGAACGGTATCGTGTCGCGTATGCCCGCACCGATCGCCTTTTGCCTCACTGCGGCACGGTACCCGGGCTCGCCGCACGAATCGCCGCGGCTGGCGCCTTGCTTGGCGGCATCGGTTTCTTTGACCGTGGTGAGCGGGGGTAGTTTCCCCGGGCGGCGCCAAGACCGGCCCTGGCGCGCCTGACGCCGTGGATAAGCACATGCGAGTCCGAAGTCGCGGCGCGGCGGCGTGGGGTCGGCTCGCGCTGTGGGCCGGTCTGGTGACCCTGCTCGGCGGCTGCGGCACGTCGCAGCATCGGGCTCCGCCGCCGTCGACCGATATCGATGAGACGGGTTTCAGGGACGACGTGCGAGTATTGGCGTCCGATCAGTATGAGGGGCGCCGACCGGGAACCCCGGGCGAGGATAAAACCACTGCCTTTCTGATCGGGCAGTTTCGCAAGTTGGGTTTGAAGCCCGGCAACGGGGAGAGCTTCGCGCAGCAAGTCCCGCTGGTCGAGACTCTCGCCGGCGATGCCGTATTGTCGGTCGCCGGGCCCGGTGGCGCCAGGATACTGCGCTACGGGAAAGACATGGTGGTGTGGAGCAAGCGCGCGGCTCCCACAGCGCAGCTGCAGCACAGTGAACTCGTTTTCGTCGGCTACGGCATCGTCGCGCCCGCGTATGGCTGGAATGACTACGCGCACGTCGATGTTCGCGGCAAGACGGCGCTGGTCATGATGAGCGACCCGGGTGTGGCCGGCAACGATCCGGCGCTGTTCAAGGGCAAGGCATTGTCCTACTACGGCAGCTCGAGCTACAAGTTCGAGGAGGCCGCCCGTCACGGCGCCGCCGGCGTGCTGCTGATCCACGACGCGCGGGCGGCGGGCTACGGCTGGAACGTGGTGACGAGCACCTGGACCGGACCGCAGTTCGAGCGGGCGACGGCGGACGACAACGCGGGCCGAGCGGCCGTCGAGGGCTGGATTAGCGCCGAGGCCGGCCGGGGCCTGTTCACCCAAGCAGGGCTCGATTATGACGCTCTGACGGCCGGCGCCGCGCACGCGGGCTTCAAAGCCGTTGCCATGGGCCTCGACGTCGATGCCCAGCTCCACAATACCGTCCGGCGCATCAGTTCCCCCAATATCATCGCGCTGTTGCCGGGCGCCGAGCGCAAGCACGAATACATCCTGTACACGGCCCATTGGGATCATCTGGGCCGCGATACCGCGGGCGCCATTTACAACGGCGCGGTCGACAACGCGACTGGAGTCGCGGGACTGCTGATGCTGGCGCAGTCCTTCAGCCGCACGCACCCTCGGCTGGACCGGTCGATCGTGTTCATCGCCTTCACCGCCGATGAAACGGCGCTGCTGGGATCGGCGTACTACGCCGACAACCCGGTTTTCCCGCTGCGGGACACCGCCGCAGTGCTCAATCTGGACGGTCTGCACATCGGCGGGCGGACTCGCGACGTGGTGCTGTTCGGCGCGGGCAATTCGGAACTCGAAGAGTACGTGCGCTCAGCGGCGCTGCTGCAAGGGCGGGAAGTTCGGCCCGAGCCCTATCCTGAACAGGGCCTTTATTACGGCTCCGCGCAACTCAATTTTGCACTCCACGGCGTGCCATCGCTTTATGTCAAAGCGGGCATCGATGATTCGGCGCGCGGACCCGCCTCGGGCCGGGCGCAGCTCGAAGACTACATGGCGCACCGCTATCGCCAGCCGGGCGACAAATACTCGGAAGACTGGGACGTGCGCGGCGCAATCGACGATCTTTCGCTCTACTACGAAGTCGGTGACCGGCTGGCGAGCACCCGGCGCTTCCCGCGCTGGTACCCGAGCAGCGAATTCAGCTCAAGCCACAGCCGGGAGGACTTGAGCCAGTAGCTGGAGGTACTAGCGCTTGCCGACCCGCACCCAGTGCTTCCTGCGGTCGAAACTGCCCGAGGTATTGTACGGATCGAAGCCGCGCGCTTCGTTCGCCGCTTTGGGCTGCTGCTGCCCGGCCACTCCGAGCAGGTTCGCAGAAGCGCCGCGCGTCGGCTGGGACTGCTTCGCTTCGCGCATAGCCGGATTGATTTTCGTGTCCTGAGACTTGCCCTCGTTCGCCATCGCTCTTCCCTCGCCGAAAAATCACGCTCAATCTCATCTTCGCCATGTTCTTATACTTTGAATCTCGCTTCGACGAGATGTTCCCAAATTGCGACAATCACTGGTGCAAGAAAAGCCAAAACTGTGACGCGCGTCAAATCACGGAAGACTTAATGCCGGCGGCACAAGACTTAATTCGATCGCGTGTAGGGTACCGCCCGCTCCTGAGGCGCCGCGCGGCCTCAGGCACCGGTGGAGGCGGATCTAGGCGCGGCGTTCCCGAGCACGCTGGGGAGTTGCTTGTCGTAGGGCACGGTGCGGTTGCGGCCGCGAAGCTTCGCGGTGTAGAGGGCCTGATCGGCGGCCTTGACGAATTCGGCGACATTGGCGAAGGAGATCTGGCTGCCGTGCGTGGCGCAGCCGACGGAGACGGTCACGTGGGCGTTGTCGGATCCGATGACGTGGCCGGTGTTCTGGAACGCCATGACGATGCGTTCGCAGATGCTGCGCGCGGTGTCGGCGTCGGTGGCGGGCAGCACCACCACGAACTCCTCGCCGCCGTAGCGGGCGATCAAATCGGTTTCGCGAGTGTTGCTGCGCAGAATACGCGCGGTCGCCTGCAGAATCCGGTCGCCGGCTTGATGTCCGAACTTGTCGTTGACGCTCTTGAAGTTGTCGAGATCCGCGAATGCGACGGAGAGCGGCCATTTGTGGCGGGTCGAATGCTCGAACTCGCGCGCCAGAACCTGATCTAGATAGGCGCGGTTGTACACGCCGGTCATGGCGTCGCGGCGCGTTTCCTCCTCGAGCTCGAGTGCGCGCGAACTGGAGATCTCGGCGACGGCACGCAGCGTGTTGATCTCTCGCAGGGCATGCAGGCTGCGCAGCATCAGCGCCTCGCGGGCCTGCTCGAGGATCAGCTCCGGGTGCTGCTCGGTCAACAGGTTGGTCTCGAAAATGGCCTCTGTCTCCGGCAGCATGGAGCCCACCGTTCCGAGCACCTGCCCGAAGGCCATCTTGTCCATTCCCAAGCTGCGCTCGGCGCACAGCGCGGTCTCGGCGAAGCGCCGGTGCGGCGGATCGCGCAGGAACAGATCGGCCACCGGCCCCGACAGGGCGACGCAGCGCTCGAAGATCTTGCCCGGTTCGGTGGTCACGCTGAAATCGACGAGGTGGCTGTGCTCGATCGCGCGATACAGTCTTTCGGGCAAATTCCAGGTCCGCATCAGCCAGCCGCCGATCTCGGCATGATCGACCTGCAGGCGCTTCTTTTCGTGCGCGGCGAGGGCGGCGTGGTCGCTCTGCAAGGAGGCGGCGTCGCGATAGATATCCGGCAGCGCCTTGTCCAGGGCGAGGATGCCCACATCCTGAAGCAGAGCGGCGAGGAAGATCTCTTCGGCCATCGGCTGATGCATGGCGTCGCCGAGCGCACGAGATGCGGTGGCCGCGATCAGCGCGCGCCGCCAATAGAGCGGATAGCTGATGCCGTTGGCCTTGCCGGTGCGCAGCGATTTGACCAGCGAGAAGCTCAGCGCAAGAGTCAGCGTGGCGTTCAGGCCGAGCACGACCAGGGCCTGGCGAAGGTTTTCGCTTTTGCGCCGCTGGGCGTAGAGCGGGGAATTGGCGATGCGCAGGATCTTGGTGGCGAGGGCCGAATCCATGCTCAACGCCTTGGCGACCTTGCCCATCTCGATGTCCGGATCGCGCGCCAGTTCAATGATGTGCGTGGCCACGCCGGGCGGGGACGGGAAGCTCACCAACGAGCGAAGATGAGCTTCGATCTCAGGATTCACGCGCAGCACTCCCAAATTCGACGGAGGATTCAATCCGCTATTGAGGAGTTAGCGTCCGCGCCGCACATAACTTAAGTCGCGCTTTAGGGGTTATCCTTAGGCCGGCTTGGCGCCGAGCCGCCACCAGCCCTTAAGGGCCCTGAGGGTCAGATACAGGCCGTAGGGGCCGAGGATCACGATCCAGGAGGCCACCGAGCCGGTCTTGAGGCCGCCGTAGACGCTCTCGTATATGCGCACCGGGCTGGCGCCCTCGTAGCGCCCCAGCAGCGAGGCGCCGGTGTAGAAAATGAGCGCCGGCATTCCGGCCAAGCCGATGACCAGAGCGATCGCGGTCAGCCACAGTTCGCGGGACCAGCCGCGAGAGAGGCCCATACGCTTGAAAATTTGCGAAAAACGCATACTGCGTCATTGTATCGAAACGCGTCGCCGGCCGCCCATGGCTGTAGACTAGCGCTATGCGCTCCTGGACCCCGCAAACGCTTTACGACGCGAAACCCTGGACCATGATCGGCATGGGAGCGGTGTTGGCCATCGGCGCGACGGCGTGGTCGCTGGCGGCGGGATACTGGACCGTGTGGCGCGGATTGCTGATGTTCGCCGGCGCGGCGCTCGCCATCATCGGCGGCGCTACGCTGCAAATGCGGCAAGATTACCGCGCTCGAAGCAAATGGCGGCGCGAGATGCCCCCTTGATGCGCACCGCCGTCGTCGGCGTAGGCTATTTGGGCCGATTCCATGCGCAGAAATACTCGAGCCTGCCCAATTCGCGCCTGGTGGGAATCGCCGATCCGTCGCCCGCCGCGCGCGAGGCGGTAGCGGCGGAACTCGGCGTGCCGGCGCACGCCGATTATCGCGCGCTGTTGGGAACCGTCGATGCCGTCAGCATCGTGACGCCCACGCCGCTGCATTATGAGCTCGCCAGGGAATTCCTCGAGACCGGCGCGCACGTACTGGTCGAGAAGCCCATGACCGCCACCGTGGCGGAGGGCGAAAGCCTCATCGAGGCGGCGCGGTGTGCGAATCGAATTCTGCAGGTCGGCCATCTGGAGCGATTCAACGCGGCGGTTCAGGCCGTGCAGCCGATTCTCACCGTGCCGCGCTTCATCGAGTCGGCGCGACTTGCGCCGTTCAAGCACCGCGGCACCGATGTCGACGTGGTGCTCGACCTGATGATTCACGACATCGACCTCATCTTAAGCATCGTGCGCTCGCCCGTGACATCGGTCGATGCCATCGGCAGCAGTGTTTTTTCCAACGAAATCGACATCGCCAATGCCAGACTTAGGTTCGCGAACGGCTGCGTGGCCAATGCTACGGCCAGCCGAGTCAGTTTGAAGACGGAGCGGCGCCTGCGGCTGTTTCAAGACGATGCCTACGTCTCGGTGGATCTGCATCAAAAAGTGCTGACCGTGATCCGCAAGGTCGCGGGCATGGGGGCCGACGGCATGCCCCGGGTCGACATCGAGGAGACCAGCTACGATCAGGGCGATGCGCTCAAAGCGGAAATCGAAGCGTTCTTAGACGCCGCGGCGAGCGGCCGGCCGCCGCCGGTGAGCGGCGAAGACGGCCTCAAGGCGCTGCGCACCGCCGTGACCATCGCCGAGCAAGTGGCGAGCTCGCGGGCCGGCTTTGCGGCCAATCCATCCTAGGGCTTTGGCGGGGTTGCGCTCGAGGCCGCGCCCGACGGAGCGGGATTCACCGCCGGTTGAGCGCCGGGCGCCGGCTCAGCCTTGACGGTGACGCGGTCGACGAAGTAGCTGGTCTCAGCGAAGCACTCGGTCGGTAGCCCGCGATGTTCGGTGTAATGCAACTGCACGCGCTCGCCGACGGCCTTGTCGAGCTGCGCCGCCACCTTAGGATCGCGCACGCTGAACTGCCAGATCTGCGGCGATACGCCGGCGACCACGAATTGGGCGAGTTCGCCCTCCCTCGTCTTGCAGATCCATCCCTTGCGCGAGAATTTCTGCAGCACGCCGGCGCGTTCGCCGTCCGAATAGGCCCACGTCAGCGTGAGCCAGGTCCAAAGGCAGAAGCCGGCGACGACGAGCAGCAGCAGGATCAGCAACAGGCGCGGAGCCCGCCGGGGTGGGCGCCGACGCGAGGAATTAGGCACTTCGATTCGCGTCATGACTGCGCAGCCTTCATTCAAACGGCCGGGGGCTAACCAAAAACCGCGGAACCCATTGATAGCAATATGATATCCGAAATCCAAGCATAACAGTTGCCCCCGAAGTTGCCCCTGGGGGCGGGTCAGTAAGCAAACCACCAAGAGGCCGCGTCTTTCGCAACGAATACGCTGATTTGCGAGCTTGACCGAATGGCGGGCAAGGGCGATATATAACGCTGATTGGTACCCTGCTCCAGCCCGACACAGATGAAAGCGGACTTCGCTGGACCCAGTCGAACTGACCGACAAGTTCCTCCAAGGCGTGAGACATTGCGGTTACCGACATGCACGTCTCCGCCACCGCGCTGTAGCAATAGCATTCATATCAATGTCCCGGGCGACGGTGGTCGACGGTCAACTCGTCGTCGCCCGACGTTCGCCGTCACCAGTTAGAACGCTCGATGCAATTCATCTTGCGTCCGCATTTCATACCTCAACAGTTCACGGCATAAAAAAACCCGCGTCTTATGCGGGTTTAGTGGAAGTCCTCGGATCT
>JBKQOZ010000067.1:0-50281 GCA_052326345.1 Steroidobacteraceae bacterium
CGCCCTCGCCCTCGCCCTCGCCCTCGCCCTCGCCCTCGACAGAGCCGACACCTCCCGACGAGCCTCCGCAATAATCGGCGAGCGCCGGGCCGGGGCATCAACCGGCGGCAAGCAGCTCTTCGATTTCGCTGAGCCGGGCAAGCTGTTGCAGCTGCGGCGGCACGTTTTCATAGCGCAGGGTGCGGCGCGCGTCCTTCGCCACGCTCAGCCACTCGATCAACAGCGCAAGACCCGAGCTGTCGCTGGCCGTGACGCCGGACAGGTCGATGACATCCGCCTGCCCGCTATGGATCGCCGCGCTGCCCACGGCCAGCAGCGCACTCACGGTGGCGAAAACCAGCGAGCCCACGACGCGCGAACGCTTATCCGCCAACACTTCGAAAGAGGCCGGCTCATTCGCCGAGTGTTTCAATGGCGGTCACCGCCGGCGACTCCGTCGGCGCGCACGTTGCCTTCCTTCTCGAGCCGAGCGATGACTTCATCCAGACCCTTCTGCTGAATTTCTGTCGCGAAGTCGGTCCGAAAGCTCTTCACATACGAGATGCCCTCGATGACGACGTCCCAGGCCTTCCAGCCCGTGTCGGTCTTGCGCAGGCTGAAATTGACCGGCACCTTCTCGCCCGAGGATTTCTTCACCTCGGTGCGCACGGTCGCCGAAGTATCCGACGGATCTCCCCGGTAGGGCAGAATCACGAATCGATCTGCGGTGAAGTTCAGCAGCGCGTTGCCGTAATTTCTGAGCAACGAATGATAGAACCCGTCGACGAAGCGCTTCCGCTGTTCCGGCGTGGCCGTGCGCCAGGTCTGGCCCAATACCAGTCTGGCTGCGTATTCACTGTCGAAATTCGGCAGCAGCACGTTGGCCACCAGCGAATCGAGTTTCGCCGGGTCTTTCGCATACATGTCGCGATGCGCGTCGAGCTCGGCGAGCATCCGTTTCGCGGAATCCTCCACCAGCTCCTGCGGCCCCAGGGTGTTCGGGGCAGCAGACGGCGCAGCCGCGGCCGGCGCGCTCGAGGCTGCGCCGGGCGCCTGCGCGTGCGTGCGGATGGCCCCGAGCGAACCTGCGGCGAACGTCAATCCGAGGGCTAGCGCAAGCCGCGCGTGGAACCGCCATTTAGCTGCTCTCATTTCGTTTTCTCCGCGGGCGCCGTATTCGGTCCTGCCGCACTCTTCGTAAAACTCGCGAGCATTTCACCGATCAGATTCTCGAGTACGAACGCCGACTGCGTGAAGTCTATGTGATCCTGGCTCTTTAGATAAGTGTCGGAGCCGCCGGCAGTCAGGCCGATATACTTGCCCCCGAGCAGACCCTGCGTGTAGATGCTCGCATCGCTGTCGATTGGGATCTCATTGTACTTGGAGAGCAAACTCATCGTCACAACCGCTTTGAATTCCTTTCTGTCGAGGTCGATGCGCGACACGCGCCCGATCTCGACCCCCGACATCGAGACCGGCGCACCCACCTTCAAGTCACCGATATTGTCGAATTTCGCCGTCACTGTGTAGTGTGGCGGGCTGGTGAAGTGCAGACCGCTACTCGTGGTTTGCGTGGTCAGAAATGCCAATGCGGCGAAGCCGAGCAAAACAAAGGTTCCCGTCCCCAGATTCAACGTACTCGAACTGCGCATAGGAATGCCCTCTAGTACAAAAACGCTGCCGTGAGCAGATAGTCCAAGAACAAAATGACGACGGCCGAGGTGACCACCGTGCGTGTGGTCGCCCGGCCCACACCCTCCGCCGTGGGCGTCGCAAAATAGCCCTCGTACACGGCGATCAGGCTGCAAGCGATGCCGAACACGCAGCTTTTGACGATGCCCTCGTCGACGTCGCGCAGCTCGACCCCGGCGCGCATCTGCGACCAGAAGCTGCCCGAATCCACGCCCATGAGCTGCACGCCCACGAGCTGCGCACCGTAGATACCGATCACGCTGAAGATGGCCGCAAGCATCGGCATTGTAATGACGCCGCCCAAGAAGCGCGGCACGACCACTCGCCGAATCGGGTCGACCGCCATCATTTCCATGGCCGACAATTGGTCGGTGGCGCGCATCAATCCGAGTTCGGAGGCGAGCGCGGTGCCGGCGCGCCCTGCAAACAGCAGCGCCGTGATCACCGGCCCCAGCTCTCTGACCAGTCCGATCGCCGACGCTTCGCCCAATGCCTCCGCCGAACCGAAACGCTCCAGCAGCTGAAAGCCCTGCAGGCCGAGGACCATGCCGACGAACAGTCCGGACAACATGATGATGACCAGCGACAGCGCACCGGAATTGAAGATCTGCTGCACGATCAAATCGAACCGCAGGAGCGCGCGCGGCGAGTAGACGATCAGGCGCAGCAGGAACCGGGTGACATCACCCAGGCCCTTCAGTGATTCGAGGAGGCTTGCCCAAAGCTCTTTGATGAGTGTCAATGGTCCTCGCCGCGCGAGAGGAGCTCGCCGAAATAGTCCGGAGCCGGATAATGAAACGGCACCGGCCCGTCGGCCAATCCGCCGATGAACTGCCGCACGATCTCCGACGGGAAGCTTTGCATCTCTTGCGGCGTACCGCGCGCCACGACCTTGCCGCCGGACAGAAGATACACCGTATCCGCCACACTCGTGATCTGCGGCACGTCGTGCGACACCACGATGCTGGTGAGGCCGAGCGCGTCGTTCAAGCGGCGAATGAGGCGCAAGATGACGCCCATCGAGATCGGGTCCAGGCCGACGAAGGGCTCGTCGTAGATCAGGATCTGCGGGTCCATCACGATCGCCCGCGCCAGCGCGACGCGCCGAGCCATGCCGCCCGAAAGCTCCGCGGGCATCAACTCCGCGGCACCGCGCAGACCGACCGCCTGCAGCTTCGTGAGCACCAGTACGCGGATCAGCCGCTCCGGAAGATTCGTGTGCTCGCGCAGCGGGAAGGCGACGTTTTCAAACACGTCCAGATCGGTGAGCAGCGCGCCGTTCTGGAACAGCATACCCATGCGCCTGCGCAGCACATACAGGGCTGTGCGGCTCACGGTGCGCATATCCTGGCCCGCCACCTGTATCGAGCCGCTGTCCGCCGACAGCTGGCCGGTGATCAGCCGCAGCAGAGTGGTCTTGCCTGTGCCGCTCGGGCCCATGACGGCCGTCACCCGGCCGCGCGCAATCTCCATATCCAGGCCGGAAAACACCTCCCGGCTGGCCACGGCAAAGTGGAGATTGCGGATCTCGACGATGGGGGCGGCTTGATTCAAAAGGTTTGGTTCGTTTAAGCGGGTTCCCCGCCGGCGCTGCCGGCGTGGCGTCCCTTAAGAGTGGCGAAATTTCAAGTCGCGGAGCTTTCCATCGACGCCTTGTAGACGCCGCCCGCAGCCAACCCGTTGAGCTTGGCGCGATTGAACAGCGCTTTTTGCCCCATCGAGAAGGCCGCCGGGTTGCCGCCCCAGGCGCGAAGCGCATTATCCTGCAGTGCGCGTCCGTAGCTGAACGTGAGCGCCCAGGGCAGAGGACCGGCCGTATTCATCAAATTCAGATGTACGGTCGCCTCTGTCGGGCTCTGGCCGCCCGACAGAAAGGCGATGCCCGGTACCGCGGACGGCACGTGACGCTTCAGCGTCCGCACCGTCGCCTCCGCGACCTGTTCCGCGGATGCCTTTTGAGCGCACTTCTTGCCCGCCACCACCATGTTCGGCTTGAGCACCATGCCCTCCAAGAAGATGCGGGCGGCAAACAGATGCGAAAACACGGTCTGGAGCACCCTGTTGGTCACCTCCTCGCAGCGCCCCAACGGGTGATCCCCGTCCATAAGAACCTCGGGCTCGACAATCGGAACGATGCCCGCCTCCTGACACAGCGCCGCATAGCGCGCCAGCGCCTGTGCATTCGCCTCGATCGCATAGGAGGTCGGAATACCCGCACCGATATCGATCACCGCGCGCCATTTGGCGAATCGGGCGCCCAATTTGTGGTACTCGGCGAAGCGTTCGCGCAGACCATCGAGCCCCTCGGTGATTGTTTCGCCGGGAAATCCGGCCAAAGGCTTCGCGCCGGTGTCGACTTTGATCCCCGGTATCATGCCGTGCTGGCTCAGATACCCCGGGAAGGGCTGGCCATCCTTGGTCTTCTGACGCACCGTCTCGTCGTACAAAATGACGCCGCTGACGAATTCGCTGACCCCCGGTGTGGTGAACAGCATTTCGCGGTACGAGCGGCGGTTTTCCTCCGTCGATTCCAGCTTGATGGTGCCGAATCGCTTGGCGATGGTGCCGGTGCTCTCGTCGGCGGCCAAGATACCTCGGTGTTTTGCCACTAATGCCTGCGCCGTGGCGGCGAGCTCTGAAGTGTTCATCATGACTGACCGGTCTCTCTCATGAATAACGGACGAGGACTATGCAACAAGGATAACAAAAGAAAACCGCGCTGCCTCCGCGGCGGGGGGTGGACCTTGGTCTCAAATAGGACTAAACTTGTCCCACATGTAGGAGCGCTCGGCGAAGGTATTTGAGCATGCTGCGAATGGGCAAATTGACCGACTACGCAACCGTGGTCTTGGCGAGTTTAGCGCAAGACCCGATGCGGCACCGCGCAGCCGCGGAACTCGCCGAGCGCACACGCATCAGCCGGCCCACGGTCAGCAAGGTTTTGAAGGGCCTGCAGCGCGCCGGCATGGTGATTTCCTCTCGCGGTTCACAGGGCGGCTATCGGCTCGCGCGCGGCCCGGAGCACATCACCGCAGCGCAAATTCTCGATGTGTTCGAAGGCCCCATCGCCATCACCGAATGCAGCGGCGCCGCGAGCCAGTGCGGCATCGAGCGCATGTGCCGCGTCGGCGGCGCGTGGCAGCGCATCAACGCCGCCATCCGCCGGGCATTGGAAGAGGTGACGCTGCAGCAGCTTGCTGGACTCGAATCGCCGGTTGTGCGCATACCGAACCTGGCGCTGGACGTACGCCGCCCCGCGCTTTGAGCGCCGGCGCGACGGACCATCGAATCGCGGCGCAACGCAACGGAAACTAGATATCGTGTCAAGCAAATCACAAGACGTCGAAGCACTGATCGGCCAGAAGTACCGCCATGGCTTCGTCACGGATATCGAGTCCGACAGTTTACCGCCGGGACTCGACGAGGACGTGGTACGCGCGATATCGCTGAAGAAAAACGAGCCGCAGTTCCTGCTCGACTGGCGTCTGAAGGCGTTTCGGCACTGGCAAACCATGCTGGAGCCGGCTTGGGCGCGGGTGCACTACAAGCCCATCGACTACCAGGACATTTCCTATTATTCCGCGCCGCGCACGCCCCTCAATGCGCCGAAGAGCATCGATGAGGTGGATCCCAAGCTGCTCGCCACCTATGCCAAGCTCGGCATACCGCTGCACGAACGCGCGCGCCTCGCGGGGGTCGCCGTCGATGCGGTATTCGACAGCGTATCGGTGGCAACGACCTTCAAGGAGAAGCTCGCCAAGGCGGGGGTCATCTTCTGCTCGTTCTCGGATGCGGTTCGCGACCATCCGCAGCTCATCGAGCGCTATCTGGGAACGGTGGTGCCGGCGGGGGACAATTTTTTCGCGGCGCTCAATTCGGCCGTGTTCTCCGACGGCTCCTTCGTATACGTGCCGCCCGGCGTTCGCTGCCCGATGGAGCTGTCGACGTATTTTCGCATCAACGCCGCCAAAACCGGCCAATTCGAGCGCACTTTGATCATCGCGGCGGAAGGCGCTTCGGTCAGCTACCTGGAAGGCTGCACCGCCCCGATGCGCGACGAGAACCAGCTGCATGCGGCAGTGGTGGAACTGGTGGCGCTCGATGACGCGCAGATCAAATACTCGACCGTGCAAAACTGGTATCCGGGGGACGAGCACGGGGTGGGCGGGATCTACAATTTCGTGACCAAGCGCGGCGAGTGCCGGGGCCGCAATTCCAAGATCTCCTGGACGCAGGTCGAGACCGGATCGGCCATCACCTGGAAATACCCGAGCTGTATTTTGAAAGGCGAAAATTCGATCGGGGAGTTTTACTCCGTGGCGGTCGCGAACAATTATCAGCAGGCCGACACCGGCACGAAGATGATTCACATCGGCCGCAATACCAGGAGCACGATCGTCTCCAAGGGCATCTCGGCGGGCCATGCCGAGAATTCCTATCGCGGTCTCGTGAGGATTTTGCCGAGCGCGGCGGGCGCGCGCAACTTCACCCAATGCGACTCGTTGCTGATGGGCAGCAAATGCGCGGCGCACACATTTCCCTACATGGAGGTGAGGAATCCCACGGCGACCGTCGAGCACGAGGCGAGCACCTCGAAAATCGGCGAGGATCAGCTGTTTTACTGCCTGCAGAGGGGCATTTCGGCGGAAGACGCCGTGAATATGATCGTCAGCGGCTTCTGCAAGGTCGTTTTCAAGGAGCTGCCGATGGAGTTCGCGGTGGAGGCTCAGAATTTATTGAGCGTGAGTTTGGAAGGCGCGGTCGGCTGACTTAGGATTGAAGGGAAACATGTTGCTGAAAATTTCTGAATTGAGCGCCCGGGTGGCGGGCAAGGCGATCCTCAACGGGATCGACCTCGAGGTCGCCGCGGGCGAGGTGCACGCCATCATGGGCCCGAACGGCTCGGGCAAGAGCACCCTCGCCCAGGTATTGGCCGGGCGCGAGGATTATGAGGTGACGGGCGGTTCGGTCAGCTTCGAGGGCCGCGATCTTTTGGCCATGGCCGCCGAGGAGCGCGCGCGCGCCGGACTGTTTCTGGGATTTCAATACCCGGTCGAGATCCCCGGCGTCAACAACGTCTATCTGCTCAAGGCGGCCCTGAACGCCAAGCGCAAAGCCGCGGGTGAACCGGAGGTCGACGCATACGAGTTTCTGGGGCTGGTCAAGGAAAAGATGAAGCTCATGCAGATGAGCGAGTCCTTCCTTACGCGCGGGGTCAACGAGGGCTTCTCAGGCGGGGAAAAAAAGCGCAACGAAGTTCTGCAGATGCTGGTCCTGGAGCCGAAGCTCGCCATCCTCGATGAGACGGACTCGGGACTCGATATCGACGCGCTCAAGGTGGTGTCCAAGGGCGTGAACAGCCTGCGCGACCCCGGGCGCGCCGTGGTGCTGGTGACGCACTACCAGCGACTGCTCGAGTACATCGTCCCGGACAAGGTGCACGTTCTTTCCGGGGGGCGAATTTTGAAGTCCGGCGACCGCTCGCTCGCGCTCGAGCTCGAGCGGCGCGGCTACGACTGGGTGAAAGAGAGCCGGGTCGCATGAGCGCGCAGCCGCGTTCCACCACGGCATCGAAATCCACAGCGCTGCAGTCCTTTGAGGCGCAGTGGCTCGCGCGCGAGGCCGATTCATTGTCGGCGCTTCGCGAACGTGCCATGGAGCGGTTCGTGAGCCTGGGGCTGCCGACCACGCGCGATGAGAGCTGGCGCTACACCAATCTCAAGGCCTTGGCCGCCCGCAGCTTTGTCGATGCGCCGCGCGCGCCGGCCGGCGATCTGGCCCTCGAGTCGCTACGCCCTTTGGGCGTCCCGGAGCGCGCGGCAACGGTGCTGATGGTGAACGGCCATCCGGTATTGCCCGCGAGCACCGAATCGACATATAAATCGATAGAAATCAGTAGCTTAAAATCATTATCTCGAAATAACCCGACATTGCTCTCACGCCACCTGCAGCCCTTGTCCGACGCCGCCGAAGCGCGCTGGGAGCTGCTCAATACGGCCTTGTTCATCGACGGGCTCTATCTGAAGATCAAGACGCACGTCGCCGCGCCGCTCGTCATTTTGCATCTCGCGACAGCCGATGGTCCCGATACGGTCGCCTACCCGCGAGTCATCATCGAAGCTGACCCCGGATCGAGCGCCACGATCATCGAACATCACATCCGGCAGGGCGCGCAGACGCCGCTGTGCAATTCGGCCACACGCATCGTGCTCAAACGGGATGCGCAGATCGAGCACTATCGCGTCATTTCAACCGACCCGCAAACCACGCACATCGATTCCCTGGACGTCTGCCAGGAACGCGACAGCGGCTGCAGGCAGTTCACCATCGTCCTCGGCGGCGGGCTGGTGCGCGCATCGCTCGACGCGCGCTTGATCGAACCCGGGGCGCACCTGGACAGCTATTCGATGTTGGTGGGCCACGAGGAGCGGCACGTCGATTGCGTGAACGTCGTCACTCACGGCGCGACGGACACCCGCAGCCGGCAAACGGCTCGCGCCATCGCAAGCGGCACCAGCCGAGTGATCTTCAACAGCAAGGTCGTCGTGCAGACGGGCGCCGTGCGGTCGGATTCCCAGCAGTCCTGCCGCGGGCTGCTGCTGTCGCCCTCCGCTGAAATCGATTCGCGGCCCCAGCTGGAAATTCACGCCGACGAGGTCAAGTGCGCCCACGGCGCGACCACCGGCCGTCTCGACCCTGACATGCTCTTTTACATGCTGTCGCGCGGACTTGACCGCGAGTCCGCCCAAAGCCTGCTGGTGTACGCCTTCCTCGCCGATGTGCTGACCGGCATGTCGGTACCAACGGCTCGCGCCGCGATAGAGGACGCCTTGATCGCTCAATTGCCCGATTCGCAGCTGCTGCAGAAATTCCGATGAAGAACATGGCCCTACTCGATGAGATTGCACCGTTCGACGTGCTCGACGTACGCCGCGATTTCCCGGTGCTGGCCCGCGTCGTGCACGGCAAGCCGCTGACCTACCTGGACAACGGCGCATCGGCGCAGCGTCCGAATGCGGTCATCGATGCGGTCGATGACTACGAGCGGCGCCACCACGCGAACATTCATCGCGGCGTACACACCTTGAGCCAGGAGGCCACGGCCCTCTATGAAGGGGCGCGCGACCGATTGGTGCGGTTCATCAATGCGCGCTCGCGCCACGAGCTGATCTTCGTGCGCGGCACGACGGAGGCGATCAACCTGGTGGCGCAAAGCTACGCGCGGCCTCTGCTCCAGGCCGGCGATGAAGTGCTCATCACCCACCTGGAGCATCACGCGAACATCGTGCCTTGGCAGATCCTGTGCGGACAGACGGGCGCTAGGCTCGTGGTCGCGCCCATGGATAAGCGGGGCGAGATCCACGCCGAGGCGGTCGAAGCGCTGATGGGTCCGCGCACCCGCCTTTTCGCCTGCGCGCATGTATCGAATGCGCTGGGCACCGTGCTGCCCATCCGGCGCCTGGTCGCTGCGGCCAAGTCGCGCGGAATCGCCACGCTGATCGACGGCGCACAGGCGGTCCCGCACATGGCCGTCGATGTGCAGGAGCTGGACTGCGATTTCTACGCCTTTTCCGGACACAAATTGTTCGGCCCTACCGGCATCGGCGTGCTCTACGGCCGCGAGGCGCTGCTCGAGCGGATGCCGCCGTGGCAGGGCGGCGGCGACATGATTCTCGCGGTGAGCTTCGAGGGGACGATATACAACAGCCTGCCGTATAAATTCGAAGCCGGAACGCCCAATATTTCCGGCGCCATCGGCCTGGGCGCCGCGATCGATTACTTGCGGTCGCTCGACCTTCACGGCGCACGGGCTCACGAGCACTCGCTGCTCGACCATGCGACCCGTACCTTGAGCACGATCGATGGGCTGCGGATCATCGGCACGGCCGGCGACAAGGCGAGCTTGATCTCTTTCGTGGTCGAGGGTGTACATCCCCACGATCTCGGCACCATTCTCGACGAGGACGGCATCGCCATTCGCACCGGCCACCATTGCGCCATGCCGGTGATGGAGTTCTTCAACGTGCCCGCCACCGCGCGCGCCTCATTCGCGTTCTACAACACGATCGAGGAGGTCGATCGGCTTGCCGCCGCCGTTGCGCGTGCGCGGGCGATTTTTGCCTGAAGAGCCGATCATGGAACTCAACGAGCTCTACCGCGACGTCATCCTCGACCACAATCGCCGGCCGCGCAATTTCGGTCCGCTGGAAGCGGCCGATGCCAGCGCCGAGGGCTTCAATCCCATGTGCGGCGACCGCCTCACACTGCGGTTGAAGCTCGCGGGCGACCGGATTGAGGATATTCGCTTCGAAGGCCAGGGCTGCGCGATTTCCACTGCCTCCGCGTCGCTGATGACCGAGGCCGTCAAGGGCAAGACGCGGGCAGAGGCGCTGCGGCTGTTCGGCCGCGTTCACGGTTTATTGACCGACGATGCCGTGCTCGGCGAGGATCTCGGCAAGCTTGCCGCGCTGTCCGGTGTTCGCGAGTTTCCGGCGCGGGTCAAGTGCGCGAGCCTGTGTTGGCACACTCTGTCCTCCGCGCTGCAATCGCCCGCGGCCAGCACATCGCCGGCGGTTTCCACCGAGTGAGCAATTGAGCATGCACCGTTACGACAACGAGCCCATCGTCGTGCAGCGCGAGGTCAAGGCCGTCGCCATACCGGCCGGCGTCGAGGTCAATTTGAAATTAGGATCCGTGGGCTACATCACCCAGGCGCTGGGCGGCAGCTTCACGGTGTACATCGACGGCAATCTGTTCCGGATCGCCGGCCAGGATGCGGACGCCATCGGTAAAACCGCGGCAAAGGCACCCGAGGTTCCGCCCGGCGCATCCGAGGAGGACATCAGGGCCGTGGTGTGGCAGCAGCTGAAGACTTGCTATGATCCGGAGATCCCGGTAAACATCGTCGATCTGGGACTGGTCTACGAATGTGACGTGACCAAGAACGAGGACGAGACTCGCACGGTCGACATCAAGATGACACTCACCGCTCCCGGCTGTGGCATGGGCGAAATACTGGTTCAAGACGTGCGGGAAAAGGTGCAGATCGTGCCGACCGTTGCTCGCGCAAATGTCGAGCTGGTGTTTGATCCGCCGTGGAACCACACCATGATGTCGGAAGAGGCTCGCCTGCAAACCGGTATGATGTGATGAAGCCGGTGACCTGGATCGATGCCGGACCCGCGTCGGCCCTGGCTGATGGGCAAGCCGTGTCGGTGGCCGTGGGCCGGCGCATGGTCGCCGTGGTGCGCAGCGGCGAGGAGTACTTCGCCATCGAGGATCTGTGCACTCACGACGGCGCGGAGCTCACCGGCGGGGAGATCGAGGGAGCCGAAATCGTCTGTCCGCGACATGGCGCGCGATTTTGTCTGCGAACGGGACAGGCGCTGACGCCTCCTGCCTATGAGCCGGTCCGCGTGTTCGCAATGAAGATCGACGGTGGGCACCTGTGGGTACGCGCAGACTGACGCTGCTGCGCCACGGGCAGGCGCAGACCATCGACGCCTGCACGGAGGACTTCGAGCGCGCGCTGACTCGCCGCGGCACCATAGAGGCTCAAGAAATGGCCTCGCGCCTCGTGCATCGCAATCTGGTGCCTGACTTGATCCTGGTCAGTCCGGCCGAGCGCGCGTGGAGCACCGCCGAGATTCTCGCGAGCGCCTGCGAACTTGACAGCAAGCACTTGCAATGCGCGCGCGAGCTGTATCTGGCGACGCCCGAAGCGACCTGGCGGCTGCTCGCGCGGCGCGACTCGGCCCTGCGCCATATTTTGATCTGCGGCCACAATCCTGGCCTGAGCCAGCTCGCGAGTCGCCTGGGCCCCAGGCCGGAGCGTCGCAACCTTCCTACCGGCGGACTTGCCACGGCAGTCTGGCAAAACGCGCAGTGGGATACGCTGCAGCCGGAGACCGCCAGCACCTGCGAGTTGGACGACCCCGAAAACACGGCGGATCTTTGGATCTGACGGGGGCTCTCAAGTTTGATCGCGCTGCAAGCGCAGCAGGCGGCGCCGATCGCGCTTGTCCGGCCGCGCCTCGGACCGCGGCCGCGACAGCTGCGCCAATCTGTGCTGCTCGCGCAAATTCGAGCGCCGCAGGGCGCTCGCAGGCGTCTCTCGATAGTACGCTTGCGCCTCGGCGGCGGGGCCGCGGCGCAGCGGGAGCCCCAGTACTTCGAACTCGGCGACGATTCCCTGCAAGGACAGACTGAGCCTATCGCCGATGCGCACCCGATGTGCCGGCTTCACGCGTTCCGCATTCAAGTGGACTTTGCCGCCGACGATGGCGGCGGTCGCCAGGCTGCGGGTTTTGTAAAAACGCGCATGCCACAGCCATTTATCCAGTCGCTGAGCGTCGCTTTTTTCGTCCGTCGTCATGCCGCGGCATCATATCCGAAGGGCCGCGCGGCGCTATAATGCGGCATGCAGATGCTAAGGGAGTTCCGTGATCGACTCGAGCGCGAGACCCAGGCGCTCGAAGCCGCCGGCCTCATGAAGCGCGAGCGGATCATCGGCTCGGCCCAAGGGCCGGTCGTAAAGCTCGCCGACGGCACAGAGATGATCAATCTGTGCGCCAACAACTACCTGGGATTGGCGAACCATCCGGCGGTGCTGAAAGCGGCGCACGATGCGCTGTCGAGCTTCGGCTACGGCGTCGCATCGGTGCGTTTCATCTGCGGTACGCAGAGCGTACACCGCCAGTTGGAGGAGCGCCTGAGCGTCTATCTGGGAATGGAGGATACGATTCTGTATTCGTCCTGTTTCGATGCGAACGGCGGCCTGTTCGAAACGCTGCTCGATGCAGAGGATGCCGTCATCAGCGACGCGCTCAATCACGCCAGCATCATCGACGGTATACGGCTCTGCAAAGCGCGCCGCCTGCGCTACGCGAACAACGACATGAACGAGCTCGAGCGGGCGTTGAAGGATTCACGGGACGCGCGCGTGCGCCTGATCGCCACCGACGGCGTGTTCTCGATGGACGGCTCGATCGCCAAGCTCGGGGAGATTTGTGAACTGGCGGACCGCTATGGCGCCCTGGTGATGGTGGACGATTCGCACGCCACCGGATTCATCGGCGCGCGCGGCCGAGGCTCGCACGAACTGCGCGGCGTCATGGACCGGGTCGATATCATGACGGGAACGCTGGGCAAGGCGCTGGGCGGCGCGAGCGGCGGCTATGTGGCTGCGCGCAAGGAAATCGTCGGCTGGCTGCGCCAGCGCTCGCGGCCGTACCTGTTCTCGAACAGCATCGCCCCGCCGGTCGCGGCGGCGACGCTGCGGGTGCTCGATCTGCTGGAGGGTTCGCAGGAACTGCGCGACCGCGTGCACGCGAACGCACGGTACTTTCGCGAGCAGATGCAGAATTTGGGCTACGACCTGCTGCCCGGCGAGCACCCCATCGTACCCATCATGCTCGGCGAGGCTCCGCTCGCGGTGCGGCTCGCCGAACGCATGCAGGCCGAGGGCGTGTTCGTCGTCGCGTTCGCCTACCCGGTCGTACCCCATGGAAAAGCGCGGATACGCACGCAATTGAGCGCCGCGCATTCGACCGCGCAGATCAACCAGGCGGTCAAGGCGTTCGCCGGCGCGGGCCGCGAACTGGGCATCATTCGATAAGGACGAGTATGAAAGCGCTGGTCAAGGCTCGTGCAGAGCCCGGAATTTGGATGCAGGACGTGCCTGAACCCTCCGTGGGACACAATGACGTTCTGATCAAGGTGCACCGCTCCGCCATTTGCGGCACCGACATGCACATTTTCAATTGGGATGCCTGGGCACAGAAGACGGTGCCGGTGCCCATGGCCGTGGGACACGAGTACTCCGGCGAGATCGTCGAGGTGGGCGGCGAAGTCCGCGGCGTGAAGGTCGGGGACCGCGTTTCCGGCGAGGGGCACATCACCTGCGGGCACTGCCGCAACTGCCGCGCCGGCCGCCGCCACCTGTGCCGCAACACGTTGGGCGTGGGCGTGAATCGCGCCGGAGCGTTCGCAGAATATCTGACGATCCCAGCGGTCAACGTGTTCAAGCTGTCGCCGGCCATCGACGATGAGATTGCATCCATCCTCGACCCGTTCGGCAACGCTACGCACACGGCGCTGGCATTCAACGTCGTCGGCGAGGACGTGCTCATCACGGGCGCAGGCCCGATCGGCATCATGGCCGTGGCGATCGCGCGCCACTGCGGAGCGCGCCACGTGGTCATCACCGACGTGAACGATTACCGGCTCTCCCTGGCGGCGGCGATGGGGGCTTCGCGGGCTCTCAACGTGGCGCGCGAGTCGCTCGACGATGCGATGCGCGAGCTTGGCATGGAGGAAGGCTTCGATGTCGGGTTCGAAATGTCGGGCAACGCCGCGGCGCTCAAGGAAATGCTGCGCACGATGAATCACGGCGGGAGCATCTCGATGCTCGGCATTCCGCCCGGCGAGACCGCCATCGATTGGAACCAGGTCATTTTCAAGGGCCTGGTGATCAAGGGCATCTACGGCCGCGAGATGTTCGAGACCTGGTACAAGATGGCGAGCATGTTGCAGAGCGGATTGAACGTGCGGCCCGTGATCACTCATCGCTTGGGCGTGAACGACTACCTTGAAGGCTTCGAAATCATGAATTCCGGCAAGTCCGGCAAGATCGTCCTCGACTGGTCTGCGCTGTGAGCGGGGGCATGAGCGAGGCGGCAGCAAATGAAGCGATTGGCAGAGCGCCGCCGCTCGATCTGGCGGCGCTGATTCGCCGCCATTCGCCGGGGCACGCGCTCGAGCGGGAGTTCTACTCGGAGCCGCAAATATTCGAGCTCGACATGCAGCGCGTGCTGCTGCGGCACTGGTTCTGCGCGGGGCACGTTAGCAGCGTATCGCGGCCGGGCGAGTTCCTGGTGGTCGACCTCGGATCGGAGTCGGTGATCATCATTCGCACCCAACAGGGGGAGATCAAAGCGCTGCTGAACGTCTGCCGTCATCGCGGATCGCGCATCTGCACGGCGCGCTCGGGAAGGGCTGCCGCGGGTCGCCTCACCTGCCCCTACCATGCGTGGAGCTACGATCTGGACGGCCGGCTCATTGTCGCCCAGCAGATGCCCGAGTCGTTCGATCGCGCGTCGCGAGGCCTCAAGTCCCTCGCGGTGCGGGTCGTCGAGGGCCTGATCTTCACGACCTTTGCCGAGCGGCCGCTCGACTTCGCCCCGGCGCAGGAGGCGCTGTCGCGCACCGCCCGGGTGCACGGCTGGGCCAGCGCGAAGGTCGCGCACCGAAACGTGTATTCGATCAAGGCCAACTGGAAGCTCGCCATCGAGAACTACATGGAGTGCTACCACTGCAAGCCGGCGCACACGGAATACTCGAAGAGACACGTTTATGCGCGACCGGCAAAGCAAGGCGAGCAGCTCGAGCAAGCCGGCCGTCGGCGGGCCGAGGCACTCGGCATCTTCATCGAGGACGTCGATCAGTACGCCTGCGCCGCGAAGCCCGGCTGCGAGTCGGTGTCGGTGTTTCGCAGCGCCCTGTACGAGGGCGTCGATAGCGCAACGGCCGACAGCCGGCCCATCGCGCGATTGATGGGCGACTTCACGGGTTATGACGGAAATTCAACTTACTTCGACATCGGTCCGCTGAGCGACTTTCTCGCCTACGCGGATCACGGGGTCATCTACCGCTTCGTGCCGCGCGCCGCGCTGCATACGGAGATGGAAGTCATCTGGCTCGTGCACGAGGACGCGGTCGAGGGGAAGGACTACGATGTCGACCGGCTGGCCTGGCTGTGGAACGTCACGAGCGTGGAGGACAAGAAGATCATCGAATTGAACCAGGAGGGCGTCAATTCGCGCTTCTTCGAGCCGGGACCGTATTCGCTGCAGGAGCCGTATGCCAGGCGTTTCGTCGATTGGTACCTGCGCGAGCTGGCCGCCGAGCACTCCTGACCCCAAGGCGAAATCGCCCCGGGTGCGTCAAAAGCGTATCATGCGGGCACCGCAACAGCGGCTCGCACGTGAGGCGCTGCGTTCACGTGTGAATCAATAACCATAAATCTCAAAAAAAATCAGGAGTTTCATATATGTCGATCAAGCATCGGTTCGCCGGTTATGCGGCGTTTTGCCTTCTCGCGTGTACCGGCGTCAGCGCGCTCGCTGATGATCATTCTTACAGCGAAGGGCCTGTCGTCAACGTGGGCCGGATTCGAACGGTGGACGGCCATTTTGACGATTACATGAAATGGCTCAGCACCACCTGGAAACAGGAACAAGAGGCCGCCAAGAAGGCCGGCTACATTCTCAGCTATCAGGTCATGCAGATCGAGCCGCGCGGACCCGACGATGCGGATCTTTTGCTGATGGTCACCTACAAGAATTGGGCGGCATTGGACGGAGCCATCGAGAAGAACGACGCGGTCGCCAAGCAGGTCGAGGGCTCTGTGTCGGCATCCAATCAGGCACAAGCCGACCGCGCCAAGATCCGGCGCGTTCTCGGCTCATCGACGATGCAGGTGCTGAACCTCAAATAGCGGGGGCCGGCCACTGCATGGCGGCCGGGCTGCGCGCCCGGCCGCCTTTTGGGCGGTCACCGGCTTGAAGGCACTTGGACCAATGGCCCATGGTGCACGCGCATATCGGCGGCTAGCCTGCGCATGTGATTGAGCATCCGCCGTCCGACCCGCCGTAGCGAGCATGCGTCCTCGGTGCACCTCCTTTAGTTCGCTTTCGATTCTTGCGATCGCGCTTGGCGCCGATTCGATCGCCCAAGGCCAGTCGATGGAGCCGCGCCTTTACTCCAATGCGCCGGTCGGCCTCAATTTCCTGATCAACACGTTTGCCTACCAGACGGGCAGTGTCCTGGTCGATACCTCGCTGCCGATATCCAACGTCAGCGCGACCGTCGATACCGCCGCCGTCGCCTACAGCCGCGCCATCGACTGCTGGGGCGATTCGGGAAGCGTTCAGCTGGCGCTCCCCTACGCCCATGCGACGGCCAGCGGGGACGTGTTCGAGCAATCCCGAAGCGTCACCCGCGACGGGCTCGGCGATCTTGCCCTGCGTTTCGCCGTCAACCTGTATGGAGCGCCGGCGGTCGATTTGAAGCAATTCGCGAACTACCAGCAAGACGTGATCATCGGGGTGTCGCTTCAGGTGACGGCCCCTTCCGGGCAGTACGACGCGGCGAAGCTGGTCAACATCGGCACCAACCGCTGGTCCTTCCTGCCCCAGGCCGGCATGTCCAAGGCGGTCGGGAACTGGACGCTCGAGGTGGCCGCCGGCGTGCAGTTCTTCACCGCCAACGAGGAGTTCTTCGGCAACAACGTGCGCCGCCAGGACCCGCTGTTCTCGACGCAGGGGCACGTGATCTACAACTTCAACCCGAAGCTGTGGGCCGCGCTCGATGCGACCTACTACACCGGCGGCCGCACCTCGGTGAATGGAACCTTGAACGAAAACCTGGAGCACGATTCGCGCTGGGGTGCAACGACAGGCTATACGTTCACCCGGCGCAACTCGGTGAAGTTTTATTTCAGCTCGGGTTTGATCGCGCGCACCGGAACGGACTTCAAGGTCTATGGGATTGCGTGGCAGTACCGCTGGGGCGCGGGGCTGTGACCGGCCGCGGGATCGGCTGCACGCTTTCATAGGCGCGCGCGGCGCGCAGCACCAGCGCATCGCCGAACATCGGACCGACGAACTGCAGGCCGATCGGCAAGCCGGCGGCGGTCAACCCACAGGGCACCGTGCAGGCCGGCTGCTGGGTCAGATTGAACGGGTAGCTGAACGGCGTCCAGCCAAGCAGCGCCGCGGACGACATCTCGCCCTGCCCGGCCGGCCGCGCGTCGAAGGCCGGCACGGCAACGGTCGGCGTGACCAGCAGGTCGAAGCGCTGCATGAACTGGCGCAGGTGCGAGCCGAGCGCGCCACGGCGCAGGACGAGCCGCTGCACCTCGAGCGCGCTGAAGCCCGCACCGAGCTGGGCTTCGGCGGCGAAATCAGGGTCGGTGAGGGTCTGCTGCTGGGCGGTGAGCGTGTTCCACAGCGTCCAGGCACCCACGAACCACAGACCGCAGGTGATCTCCAGCGGATCCTCGATGCCGGGATCGGTCTGCTCGACGCGGGCACCGAGCTCGACCAGCTGCTGCGCGGCGCGCGCGCACGCCGCCGCCACCTCGAAATCGACGCCCTGGGCATAGCCGAGTGTCGGCGACCAAGCGATGCGCAGGCCCCGGATACCATCTTCGAGCCCGACGCCGTAATCTCGGCCATCGGCTGGGAGCGAGGTCCAATCGCGTGCGTCGGGCTGAGACAGCACGCTCAGCATCAAGGCGGCATCGCGCACGCTCATCGTGTGCGGCCCGAGATGCGAGACCGTGCCGAACGGCGAAAGCGGATATGCCGGCACGCGGCCGAAGCTGGGCTTCAGGCCGACGTTGCCGCAGAATGCCGCTGGAATGCGCACACTGCCGGCGCCGTCAGTGCCGACCGAAACCGGCCCCATGCCGGCCGCCACCGCGACCGCGGTGCCGCCCGAGGAGCCGCCCGGGGTTTTGCTGGGATTCCAGGGATTTCGCGTGATCCCGGTCAACGGGGAATTGGTTTCGCCCTTGCAGCCGAACTCAGGCGTGGCGGTCTTGCCCAGCAGCACGGCGCCGGCCTCGCGCAGGCGGGCGGTGGCCGGGGCGTCGATCTCCCATGGCTGATGCGGTTCGACGGTGCGGCTGCCTCGCAGCGTCGGCATGCCGCGGGTAAGAATCAGGTCCTTGATGGACGCCGGCACGCCATCGAGCGCTCCACACGGCTCGCCGCGCCTCCAGCGCGCCTCGCTCAGCCGGGAGGCCGCCAGTGCATCGTCGGCGGCCACGAAGCTGAAGGCCCGCAGCGTCGGGTTCAACCTGTCGATGCGCTCCAGCGCGGCCTTTGTCGCCTCCACCGGCGAGGCCTGGCCGGAACGGTACAGCGCCAAAAGCTCAGTGGCGGAGCATTCGGCAAGATCGGTGGTGCTCACGAGCCATAGTATGTCATGAGACGCACGGACACTGTCCGGCCTTCAATGCCGCAGCCGGAGCAACTCGTCGATCTCGTGCAGAAGCGTCGCGATGTCCACCGGTTTGGGCAGAATCCGGTCGGCGATTGAATTGATTTTCGCGGCGTGCCGACCCGTTGCGCCGCCCGACAGCACGATCGTGGGCGGTTTGAATTGCAGGCGCGCCGCGATGTCGGCGATGATCTCATCGCTCGTCAATCCCAAGGCAAGCTGAAAATCGGTCAGTATCAAATCGGGGCGCAGACCGCCGACTTCCATATGCTGCCGGACTTCCTCGCGGGTCGCCGCGCTCACCACCTCGAATCCTCTGAGGCGCAGCAGCCGGGCCATGGATCGGGCCACTCTGGGGTCGTCCTCGATGTGCAGCACCTTGATGAGGGCAGCGGCCGGCCGCGCACGCGAGGCAACTTGTGCCTCCGGGACGGCCCGAGACTGCTCCGCGCTGCGAACGATCAAAATCGCGGCGGGAGCATCCTGAGCCGCGGCAGGCGTACGCATGAGATCGATCGGAAATTCGCTGCCATCGCGGCGGCGACCATGCAAGGCGCAGCGCGGGTCCGCCTGCCTGAACAACAACATATCCATCGGCCGATTGAGGATTTCGCACCGCTCATAGCCGAACATCCGGCACGCGTGCGAATTCGCATACAGAATTTGGCCGGCGCCCTCGGACCCGGCGATGATGAACACCGCATCCGGCATATGCTCCACGACATCGGTCCACGCCTGCAGCAGCGATAGATCGAGCGACGCGAGCGGCAACATGGTTCCGTCACCTGCAGGCACTCTGATTCCTAAGTTCACCGGCGAAGGTGAGGAGACCTACCCGCTCGTTTGCAAGTTCCGTGAGTATGGGAAGATTCAGGGTTCGCCCTAGATCTGAAGCGCGAGAGGACTAACGCGAAACGAGCACTCTTCGGGGCGTGGGCGGCTCCTTGCACCAGCAGTACGCGTAAAGCCCGCGGGGGTCGTTGAGCCGCGCAATCGCGCGCGCCTGCTCGAGCAGCGGATCCAAAACCTTCTCGACCTCGCTGCGCGTCGGGATCAGACCGGCCATCTGCCCCATGCGCAGCGCCTGGGAACGCAATTGCATCAGCAGCTGTTCGCGCAGCGTGAGTTCCGACTCGATGTAGTCCACATCGTAGTTGGGACCGAGCTCGGCGAGCTTTGCCGCCGCGTCCGTGGCGTCCTTGAGGCCGCCGAGGTGATCCACCAAGCCGATCCGCTGCGCATCGATGCCCGCCCACACGCGGCCCTGTGCGATCTTATCCACGTCCTCGACGCTCTTCTTGCGCCCCTCGCCCACGCGCCGCAAAAACTCCGCGTAGGCGTGATCGACGGAACTCTGAAGAATCTGCCGCGACGCGGGAAGCAGCGCTCGATCCAGGTGCAAGTTCCCCGCGAGCGGTGTGGTGCCGATCCCATCCACCTTGACGCCGAGTTTATCCAGGGTGCGCTGGAAGGTCGGCACCACCGAGAAAACCCCGATGGAGCCCGTCAAGGTGGTCGGGCTGGCGAAGATTTGATTGGCGGCGGCCGAAATGTAGTATCCGCCGGATGCCGCATAGCTGCTCATGGACACCACGACGGGCTTGCCGGCTTTGCGCAGCGTCTGCACCTCGCGAAGAATCTGCTCCGAGGCGAACATGCTGCCGCCGGGGCTGTCGACGCGCAAAACCACCGCCTTGATGGTGTTGTCGTAGCGCGCCTGGCGCAGCAGATCCGCGGTGCTGTCGCCCCCGATCGTGCCCGGCGGCTGGTGGCCGTCGAGAATCTCGCCGGAGGCGACCACGATGCCGACCTTGGCGTCCGATTTGGATCTCAGCACGCGCTTGGAGCGCACCGACGCGAGATATTGATTCATCCCGATGGAATTGAACGAGTGCGAGTCTTGGTCCTCGCCCACCAGGCTCTTCAATTCGTCGGCCAGCTGCCGGCGGCTCTTCAATCCGGTCACCAAGCCGCGCTGCAGCGCCAGCTTCGCGGCATCGCCGTTCACGGCGGCCAGCGACGCGGGCGCATCCGCAACGTACTCGTTCAGCGCGTTGGCGGGCAAGGAACGCGCCCGAGTGACGTCTTGGGTGTAGGCGCTCCACAGCGCCTCGAGCCACACGGAGCTCTCTTCGCGCTCGCTCGGCGCCATGTCGCTGCGCGAGAATTGGTCGGTAAAGCTCTTGAAGGTGCCCGCCCGAAAAACATTGACGTCGACGCCGAGCTTGTCGATCGCATCCTTCAGGAACATGCGGTAATAGCTGAAGCCGTCCACGAATACCAGGCCGAGCGGATCCAGATACACCTCGCCCGCCTGGGCCGCGAGGTAGTACTGCGTCTGGTCGAGAGAATCCGCGCCGACCACCACGCGCTTGCCGGCGCCGCGAAAATCACGCAGGGCCGCGCCGATTTCCTGCAACTTGGACAGGCCCGAAGCGCTCAGATTGCCGACATCCAGGACGATCAATTTGATGCGCGAGTCGCTCTTGGCCGCCTCGATGGCATCGATCACGTCCTTGAGCAGAGTCTCGGGCGCAGGGCCCCCGGAGGCTTGGCCGACCGCGCGGCGCAGCGGGTCGCTCGAGAGCTGTTCGACCAGCTCGCCCTCGGGCGCAATCACCAGGGCGGCGCTGCGCGGCACGATTGGAATAGAGGTGTGGAGCGCGGCGAGAATGAAGCCAAAGATGACCAGCAGCAGAACGAGGTGAAGGACCTTGCGTATGCCCTCCAGAATCCGCCACACCAGGCCAAAGAAACCCATTAGCGCCGACCCGACACCCATTCAATGCCTCCCGGCCGGCGTGTATCCATGACAGCGGCCGGGGCTCAGATTTTCTCGTCGATGCGTGCCGCCTTACCGGACAAATCACGCAGGTAATACAGCTTGGCGCGCCGTACGGCTCCGCGGCGTTTGACGCTGACCTCGCTGATCGACGGACTGAATGTCTGGAACACGCGCTCCACTCCCTCGCCATGCGAGATCTTGCGCACCGTGAACGAGGAATTCAGCCCCCGATTTTTCTTGGCGATCACCACGCCCTCGTAGGCCTGAACGCGCTCGCGGTCACCTTCGGTCACCTTGACCTGCACGACCACGGTGTCGCCCGGGTTGAAGTCCGGAATTTTGCGCGTCGCGCGCTCGCCGTTCAATTCTTGAATGATCTTGTTCATAGTTCTCGCCTCTCACCGTAACTTGTCGTCAATGACCGAACTCTCGCCGACCCGCGCACGACGTGCGCTTGAATTCCTCCAACAGCGCCCGCTCCTCGCTGTTCATGCCGCGCCGCTCGAGCAGCTCGGGCCGCCGCAGCCAAGTGCGCCCCAGCGCCTGCTGCAGACGCCAGCGGCGGATCGCCGCATGGTCGCCGGACGCCAGCACCTCGGGCACCGCACGACCGTCCACCGAGGCGGGCCGGGTGTAATGCGGCCAATCCAGCAGCCCGTCCGTAAACGATTCCTGCACCGCCGATTCCTCGCTGCCGAGCGCACCGGGCAGCAGCCGCGCGATCGCGTCGATCACCACCAGCGCGGGCAACTCGCCGCCCGTCAGCACATAATCGCCGATCGACCACTGCTCGTCGATCTCGCTTTCGATGAACCGCTCGTCGACGCCTTCGTAGCGCCCGGCGACCAATATCAGACCCGGCCAATCGCGCGCCTCGCGCGCCATACTCTGCTCGAACCTGAGTCCGTCCGCGCCCATATACACTCGCCGGCTGCCCGGCGGCAGCGCAGCCCGGGCGGCCTGCAACGCGGCGCGCAACGGCTCCACTTTGAGCACCATGCCGGGGCCCCCGCCGTAGGGCCGATCGTCCACTGTGCGGTGCAGATCGGTGGTGTAGTCGCGCGGGTCGAAGTACTCGACCGCGAATACCTCGCGCTCGAGCGCCCGCCCCAGCACGCCGTGCGCCAGCGCCTCGCGCAGCATCAGCGGAAACAGAGTCACGACCGCAATACGCATGCGCGCTTAGACGGCCTCCTCGTCCCAGTCCACGACGACCCGCCGTGCCTGCAAATCCACCCGCCTCAGGTGCTGCGGCACCGCCGGTACCCAATATTCGTGCTCCCCGCGCACCACCATCAGCGCGTGCGCCGGAATCTCGACAAAATGCTGCACGACCCCCAGTCGCGCACCCGTAAGATTCACCACCTCGCAACCGATCAAGTCGGCGCGGTAAAAGTCCTTGGCGCCGCGCGCCGGCAGCTCACTGCGCGGTACGCCGATCGGCGCGCCCCTGAGCGCCTGCGCCTCGTCTCGATCCTCGACTCCCATCAACTTCACGGTCAGCTGCCCGCCGCTGCGGCCGCTGGCCTCGACTTGGTAGGCCCGCCAGGCGCCGCCCAGGCGCAGCTGCAGGCTTCGATGCTCCAGCAATCGGTCCGGCGGTTCCGTATAAGAGCGAAGCTTGACCCAACCGCGAACGCCAAACGGGGCCCCCACGATTCCAAGCTCGATGAGCGCAGATGAATCGCCGCCCATCGCCACACCCCGTCTGCTGTTCGGTGGTCCTTATGCGGCCTGTTTGCGAAAGACGGTGAGCAGGTGCTTGACGCGATCTGACATGTGCGCGCCTTCCTTGAGCCAATGCTCGATCCGCGCCACATTCAAACGCAGCTTGATTTCGGCGCCGCGCGCCACCGGATTGAAGAGTCCCACGCTCTCCAGGCTGGTGCCTCCCTGGCGTTTGCGGCTGTCGGTCACCACAACGTGATAAAACGGCGTCTTCTTGCCGCCGCGTCGAGTCAAACGGATCGTCACCATCTTGGATTCACCTTGCAATGCCTAGCCGCTAATTGTAATGAATTTAAGGGTACCAGGGCAACAAAAAGGACGCCGGCGCCCTAAACTCAAGACTTCGGGCCGAATCCCGGCGGAAAACGCCCGCCCATGCCCCGCATCATGTTCTTCAGCATCCCACCCTTGGCGAGCTTTTTCATGGTTTTCTGCATTTGATCGAACTGCTTCAGCAGGCGATTGACCTCGGGCAGCTGCACGCCGGCGCCCGCCGCGATGCGGCGCTTTCGCGATCCATCAATCATTTCCGGGCGCCGGCGCTCGCGCGGCGTCATCGAATCGATGATCCCCATCTGGCGTTTGAGCAGCTGGGGGTTGGCCGCACCGGCCGCGGCGGCGGCGTTGGCCTGCATTTGCGCCGGCAACTTGTCGAGCAGCGCGGACATGCCGCCCATTTTCTGCAGCTGACTCAACTGGTCGCGAAGATCCGCCAGATCGAAGGATTTGCCCTTGCTGATCTTCTTGGCGAGCGCTTGCGCCTTTTCCTGGTCGACCTGTTCCTGCACCTGCTCGACCAGCGACAGCACGTCGCCCATCCCGAGGATGCGCGAGGCGAGCCGCTCCGGCTGAAACAGCTCGAGCGCCTCGGATTTCTCGCCCGTGCCGATGAACAGTATCGGTTTGCCGGTCACCTGTCTCACCGACAGGGCCGCCCCGCCGCGCGCATCGCCGTCGGCCTTGGTGAGGATCACGCCGGTCAAGCTCAGCGCCTCATTGAATGCCTTGGCGGCGTTGACCGCATCCTGGCCGGCCATGCTGTCGACTACGAACAGCCGCTCATGGGGATGAAGCGCCGCTTCCAGCTGCGTCACCTCGGCCATCATCTCGGCGTCGATGTGCAGGCGGCCCGCCGTATCGATCAGCAGCACGTCATATGCCTGCAGCGCCGCCTCACTGAAGGCACGCTGGGCGATGTGGACGGGGGCTTCGTGGATGTCGGCGTTCGTGAATCCGGCGCCGACCTGCGCGGCCAGTGTCTGCAGCTGCAGGATGGCCGCCGGCCGGTACACGTCGGTGCTGACCATCAGCACTTTTTTGCTCTGCTTCTCGATGAGCCAACGCGCGAGTTTGCCGGCGGTGGTGGTTTTACCCGCGCCCTGCAAGCCTGCCAGCATCACCACGACCGGACGCTGAGCGCGCAGATTGAGGCCGGGACTCGCTTCGCCCATGAGGCGCACGAGCTCCTCGTGCACCACTTTGATGAACGCCTGCCCCGGTGTCAGGCTCTTGGTGATCTCCACGCCGATCGCGCGCGCCTTGATGGCATCGGTGAAGCTCTTCACGACGGGAAGTGCGACATCGGCGTCGAGCAGCGCGAGGCGAACCTGCCGGACGGTGTCGGCAATATTATCCTCGCTCAGGCGGCCGCGGCCGGATAGCGTCTGCAGTGCACGGGCAAGGCCCGAGGTGAGGCGGTCGAACATGATGCGAATATTATCCCACTTGTGTCATGATTTACGCAGCCGTGATCCTCGCACTTACCCTGTTTGTGCTCTACGCCGCCAGTGCCTGGGTGATGCTGCGAAGCATGAGCCGCCCACGGCTGGAGCCGATCGCTTGGGCGATCACCCTCACCGCCATCGTCGCGCACAGCGGCGCCATCGTGCACACGATGCGCTCCGTCGTGCCGTTCTCGATCGGACTGTTCGATGCCGTTTCGATTCTTGCGTGGACCCTGGGCGTGCTCGCAGGTTTCATCGCCATCGAGCGACAGAATCGCGCCCTGGCGGCGATCCTGCTGGGGAGCGCGGCGTTCGGGGCCGCCGTGACCGGCACCGGACACGCCTATGCAGTGGAGAGCACGCCCGGCTGGGAGCTGACCGCGCACATCCTGCTGTCCATGGGCGCGGCGGCGCTGCTGTTCGCCGCCGCCGTCACGGCCCTGTTGTGGGTGCACTCTGACCGGCGCCTGCGCGCCCACCGGATCGCGAATCTGCCGACGGCACTACCGCCGCTCGATGCGCTCGAGAAAGTGATGTTCCGATTGATCGGCGCGGGATTCGCGCTGCTGACGCTCGCGCTGCTCACCGGCTTCATCTTCGTCACGAACCTGCGGGCACAGCACCTCGAGCACAAAACGATCCTCTCGCTCATCGCCTGGGTGCTGTTCGGCGTGCTGCTGATAGCGCGCATCCGCTACGGCTATCGCGGGCGCTCCGCCGTGCGCTGGACCTTGTGGGGCTTCGGCTTCCTGGTCCTGGCGTATTTCGGCTCGAAATTCGTCCTCGAATCTCTGCTCGGGCGGCATTGGGGCTGACCGCACGGTCGAGAATGGCTCATCTCTCACTCGGTTCACTGTTCTGCGCACTCGCCGCGTTGCTGATTCTGGCCGCCTTCTTCGCAGGCAGCGAGACCGCGCTCATGAGCCTGAATCGATACCGGCTGCGGCACCGGGCCAAGGCCGGACATCGCGGCGCGCGGCTGGCCGAGGCCCTGCTCGCCCACCCCGACCGATTGATCGGGCTCATTCTGCTGTTGAGCACCATCGTCAACGTCGTGACGCCGACGCTGGTGGGCCTCATCACGTTTCGCCTGGGCGGGGATTACCTCGTGGCCCTCGGGGTCGTCGCGCTGACCTTCGTCATCCTGATCTTCTGCGAAGTCGCCCCCAAGACCTTCGGCGCGCTGCATCCTGAGCGTCTCGCGCTGCCGGCGGCGTACGTGTACACGCCGCTGCTGTGGCTGCTGTATCCGTTCGTGCTGGCCACCAATCTGCTTGCGAACGGTGTACTGCGTCTGCTGGGCGTATCGCAGCAGCAGGCGTCGCATTCCTTGAGCAGCGAGGAATTGCGCACCGTGGTGGCGGAGGCGGGCGCCATGATTCCCCATCGCCATCAGCAGATGCTGGTCAGCATTCTCGATCTGGAGAAGGCCACGGTGGAGGACATCATGGTGCCGCGCACCGAAATCGTCGGCATCGATGTGGAGGATGACTGGGACAAGATCGTCGATCAGCTGCGCCAAAGCCAGCACACGCGCTTGCCGGTATACGAGGGCGACATCGACCGCATCATGGGTGTGCTGCACATGAAGCGCGTCGTGCACGAGCTCGCGCGCGGCCGCCTGGATCGCACCGGCTTGATCGAGGCGGCCAGCACGCGCGAAGCCTACTTCGTCCCGTCGGGCACCACACTCAATACGCAGCTGGTGAATTTCCAGCGCGACAAGCGGCGCATGGCGTTCGTCGTGGACGAATACGGCGACATTCAGGGCCTGGTTACGCTGGAGGACATCCTCGAAGAGATCGTCGGCGAGTTCACAACCGACCCGGCCACCATGATGCACAAGGACGTGCATCGAGACGCCGACGGCAGTTTCGTCGTGAACGCCTCGACGACGATTCGCGCGCTGAATCGCTCCATGCGCTGGAGCCTGCCGATGGACGGTCCGAAAACCTTGAACGGCCTGATCGTCGAATTCCTGGAGACCATCCCCGAACCGGGCACCACGCTGAAGCTCGCGGACTACATGCTCGAGGTTCTGCAAACCGGCGACAACGCCATCAAGACGGTTCGCATTCGCCCCCCCGCGCTGCCCTAGGCGAGGTCAGCGCACGCCGGAGAGCGGCTTCTCGACGATGCCGCCTTTCATCACGAACGCGACGCGCTCGAGGACGGTGATATCCTCCAGAGGAGAGCCGCGGACCGCGACAATGTCGGCATAGTAGCCCGGCTTCAGTGCGCCGATCTCGCCCTCCCATCCGAGCAGCTTCGCGCCGTTGATCATGTCGGCCTGCAGCACGGCCAGAGGCTTCATGCCGTACTTGGTCATGAGCTCGAATTCGCGCGCCTGAGTTCCGTGGGGAAACGGGCCCACGTCGGAGCCCACCGCGAATGGAATGCCCGCTGCAATCTGCTTCTTGAATTCCTTGATCTTGTAATCGAGCAGCAGAGCCACCGTGGGCCGCGCATCGCCCGATGGCGGATGTGCAAAGTACTCTAAGACCGTGAACGTCGGCACTGCGGGAATGTACTTCGCCTTCATGATCCGCATGGTCTCGGCGCTCAGCTGCGTGGCGTGATCGATGGAGGCGACGCCGGCTTGCGCCGCAAAGAGCGTCCCGGGCTCGCCCGTGGCGTGCACGGCGACGCGGCCGCCCAGGCGGGCGGCCTCTTCGACGGCGGCCGAGAGCTGCGCGGCCGTGTACTGGTACGGAGTGTGCAGTACGCCGTCGCGCATCTTGTCCGCACCCGTTTCATAGATCTTCGCAAAGTCCGCGCCGTCCTTGTGCTGCTGGCGGATGGCGGCAACGAGCTCATCGGCGGTATTGGCGTAAGTGGCGTTCGACAGCACGTGCTGCGCGGGGTTGAAGCCGTTGGCATCCTCATGGCCGCCAAGAATGTCGATCGCGTTGCCGCAGATGCGTAGCCGCGGCCCGGGGATCAGGCCCCTGTCGATGGCGTCGCGCACCGCGGTATCGGCCGATCCTGCGCCCTCGGTACCCATGTCGCGCTCCGCGGTGAAGCCGGCCAGAAGATCGGCCCGGGCCGCGAGCGTCGCCTCGACCGTGCGTTGCGGCACCGATTCTTCGACGGTCTGCAGATCCTCTGCACCCGGGTGCAGAAACAGATGCACATGCGCATCGATGAGGCCCGGCAGCAGCGTGGCATCGCCGAGATCGATGAGTTCGGCGCCCGCCGGATGCTGCACAGAAGTGCCTACCGCCGTGATGCGATCGCCCTCGACCAGAATCTCGCCCGGCGTGACGGTGCGCCCGCTATCGACTTCGAGCAGATGCGCGGCATGCAGGACGATGGGGTGAGCGGCGGCCGGCTGGGCCGTCGCCACCGGCCAATAGCCCGCCACCGCCCACAGCAGCACGCAGCCGCCGGCAAACTCCGCTCTGACCATCCCGCCGCTCCTTAAGAAGATGAAGTTCTCGCCAATTTAACCCCATTTGAGCCGCTGTCTCGCTTCAAGTCCGTGAGTTCCTCAAATCGGAGCCGAGATGGGACGCCTTCCGTATTTCACGCTATGTGCCGCGCTGGCCGCCGCGAGCTGCGATGCGCGCGCCGCGGGAACCATTGCCGACGTTACGATCGTGGACCGAGACAGCGGGGCCGCCCTGTACACGTATTATTACCACGGCGAGTATTGGGTCGCCGGGACACCCGGCGCCCGCTATGCGATCCGGATCCGCAATCGCCTCGGCGGGCGCCTGCTCGCCGTGACGTCGGTCGACGGCGTGAACGTCCTCTCCGGCGAGACCGCCGCGTGGGATCAAGCCGGCTATGTGTTCAGTCCCGGCGAGAGCTACCAAATCACGGGTTGGCGCAAGACCGACGCCGAAGTGGCCGCATTCACGTTCACCGACTCGCCCAATTCGTACGCACAGCGCACCGGACGGCCCGCGAACGTCGGCGTCGTCGGAGTGGCGGTGTTTCGCGAGCGCCAACCGCAACCGGTCTATGCGTCGCCGCCAATCGGCCAATCGCCAGCCCCGGCCCCGCGCGCATACGAGTCCGCTCCACTGTCCGGCGACTCCGTAGCGAGGGCTCAGATGGCGCCCTCGGTAGCGCCGCCGGCGCTCTCGCCGAAGCTCGGCACCGGCCACGGCGAGCGCGAATACTCGTACGTCGCGCACACCGAATTCCTGCGAATGCAGCCGCAGCCGAACGAGATCGTCCGCATTCGCTATGACAGTCTCGACAACCTGCTCGCGATGGGCATCATCACGCGACCGCGCGCGGCGCCGCCCACGCCCAATCCATTCCCCGTCTCGCCCGAGCCCCAGTACGTGCCGGATCCCCCGGGATGAGCACCGGCGAACTGCGATAATGCCTGCATGACGGACTCGGCCGACAGTGACGAGGCTCTGATCGGGCGCTACGCCCGCGGCGACGCCGCGGCATTCGAGCGGCTGTATCGGCGGCATGAGATGCGCATTTGGCGTTATCTTGAACGGCATGTGGGCAACCGGGCGACGGCGGACGAGCTGATGCAAGAGGTCTGGATCGCGGTCGCGCGAGACGCCGAACGCTACGCGCCCACGGCGCGGTTCACGACCTGGCTGTTCACGATCGCCCACAACCGGATGATCGACGCGATGCGAGCGAAACGAGAACACTTGAGCTTAGAGAAGGAGCAGCTCACCTCCGACCCCGCCTTAGGTCCGCTCGCGGCGGCGGTCGCGCGGGATCAGAGAGCAGCGCTCAGTCAAGCCATCGAGCAACTGCCGAGCGAGCAGCGCGATGCGTTTTTGCTGCAAATCGAGGGCGACCTGAGCGTCGAGGAGATTGCGACGATCACCCGCAGCAGCTTCGAGACGACCAAGAGCCGTCTGCGCTATGCGCGAACCAAGCTGCGCGAGCTGCTCAGGGAGTACGCATGAACGACGTACCGCCGAGCCGAGACCCCCCGGAGGATTTCGACGAGTACTACCGGCGCGTCTCACGTCTCGACCCAAGCCGCCCGAGCGAGTCGGTGCGCCGAACGGTGCTCAATCATGCGGCGCAGCTGGCCGCCGAGCGCACCGCCCGGCGATCCGCCGCCGGGCGAACCGCCGCCGAGCGGCGGCGCTGGCGGCCCGCCATTTTCGGCACGCTCGCCGCCGCCGCGCTCGCCGGACTGTTGGTGACGCCGCATTTTCTAGCGCCGCGCGCGCCCGTTTCGCGCCCGGCGGCGTCGCCCGCGTTGGCGGCATCCCCCGAGACACCGGCTCCCGCTCCGCAGCCATCGCCGCCTGCGGAGCCATCGCCCGCTCGCGAAGCATCGCCACCCCGCCCCATTTCCGCGCGAACCTCAACCGGGGCGTCGGCGGAACAACGAGCGCCCGGCGACAGTGCCAATGACGGCGCCGCTCCGCCGCCACGCAGTGCCGCGGCGAGATCCCTGGTCCAAACGGCGCGCCCCCTCGATCCCGGCGCAGCGCTGCGGCGAGCGGCAGAAACCGGCGATGTCGGGGCCCTGCAAGCGCTGCTCAAGGGACAGATCGACCTCGATTCGCGCGATGCGAGCGGCCGCACGGCCTTGATGCTGGCGATAGTGCACGGCCAGGCGCGCGCCGTCGATGCATTGCTCGCGCGCGGCGCCGACCCGAACGCGGCGGACTCACGCGGCACCACGCCTCTACAAGCCGCCATGGCCGCCCGCCGGCCGGACATCGCCGCGGCGCTTCAGCGCGCCGAGGCCCGCTAATCGACGAGGCGTTCCGAAGTCTCTCCGCCAGCTTTTCCGGTGCCGCGAATATCCGCCCCTTAAGATCACCATGCCGTGAAGCGGCGCCGATTTTGGCTCCCGCTGTGCGCGATGACCGCTGTGCGCGATGACAAGGTGTTCGAACCGCAATACCGCGTCGTCTTTCTCGATGAATGCATCGGTTTGATCGCTTGACGGGCGTGGCCGGCAGGGGCGATAAATAGCTGATCGGGCCAATGCTCCAGCCCAACATGGATTAAGAGCTTCGCTTCGCTCGACCCAGTCGAACTGGCCCGCCCGCTCCTCCAAGGCGTCAGACGTGGCGGTCGCCGGCGAGTATTTCGCGGCCCACGGGCTGTAGCAATGACGCTCGCATCACGGTCCCCTGCGGCGGCGGCCGAGTCGACCCAGCGTGACATCGCCAAGCACGTGTCAGAACGCATCGAGCGCTTGGCTCAAGCGCGCCACGCCGCGCACCGTCATGCCCTCGGGCGGGCGCTTGGGCACGTTCGCTTCCGGCACCAGCGCCAGCTTGAATCCGTGCTTGGCCGCCTCGCGCAGCCGCTCCTCGCCGAACGGCACGGGCCGGATCTCTCCCGCGAGCCCCAATTCACCAAATGCGATCAGCGAATGTGGCAGCGGCAGATCGTGCAAACTCGAGCGGGCCGCCAGCACGATCGCCAGATCCCCGGCGGTTTCCGCGAGCCGCACGCCGCCGACGACGTTGGCGAATACGTCTTGACCCTGCAGCAGCAGCCCGCCGTGCCGGTGGGCCACCGCGAGCAGCATGGTCAGCCGGTTGCCGTCGATGCCGACGGCCACGCGGCGCGGATTGGCGCCGAGGCTGGCATCGGCCAGCACTTGTACCTCGATCAGCAAGCAGCGTGTGCCTTCGCGCATGACCGTAATGACGCTGCCCGGAACCGGCTCCGGGTGCCGCGAGAGAAAGATCGCTGAGGGGTTGGCCACCTCCCGCAGCCCCTGCTCCACCATGGCGAACACGCCGATCTCATTGGCGGCGCCGAAGCGATTCTTGACCGAACGCAGCACGCGAAAGCGGCTGCCGGTGTCGCTTTCGAAATACAGCACGGTGTCGACCATGTGTTCGAGTACGCGTGGTCCGGCGATCTGCCCCTCCTTGGTGACGTGGCCCACCAGCAATACCGCGGTGCCGCTGCCCTTGGCGAAGCGGACCAGTTCGGCGGTGCATTCGCGCAGCTGCGATACGGCGCCGGGCGCGGCCTCGATGCGCTCCGAATACATCGTCTGAATCGAATCGACGATGAGCACGCGGGCCTTGACGGCCGTGGCAACGGCCACGATCTGCTCGACCTGGGTCTCGGCGATCAGCCGGGCGGCGGTGGAGGAAAGGCCCAGGCGGCGCGCCCGCATGGCGACCTGCCTGAGGGATTCCTCGCCGGTGGCGTAGAGCACGGGGCCCGCCGAATTGAGTGCGGCCGCCGCCTGCAGCATCAGAGTGGATTTGCCGATCCCCGGATCGCCGCCGATCAAGGCCACCGACCCCGCAACCAAGCCGCCGCCGAGCACCCGATCGAGTTCCGCCGAGCCGGTGGCGAGGCGCGGTTGTTCGAGAGCGGCCTCCGCGGCCAGCGAGAAAGAGGCGTCCGCCCTGGCGGCACTCGCCCTCGCCTTCACCGCACTGCGCGGATTCGGCTGGATCTCGGCCAGCAAGGTGTTCCATTCGCCGCAAGCTGCGCACTGACCCTGCCACTTCGGCGAAGAGGCTCCGCAGTTCTGGCAAACGAAAACCTCTCGGAGTTTGGGCATTGACTCACCTTACGGAATGATTTTGTGAGCTTAGCATTGCAGTCAGGGCCGCCCGATCCCCTATACTGCCGGGCTTTAAGGATGCGGATTATGTCTATTGCATGCGCAAAATCGGGCTGATCGCGGCGATCGCGGGCTTTGGGGTCCTGGGGCTGGACCTATTGCTGCGGGGACTCATTAATTTGAGCGCTTGGGCCTGGATTCCGGGCGCGGTACTGCTGAGCGGCGGCAGTGCCCTGTTCCTATGGTCGCGCTGGTCCTCCGCCGCATCCGTGGCCCCAGCGCCCAAAATGTCGAACCCCCCCGGTACCGATACCGCGCGGCTGCTGGACAACTTCGAACAGCGCTTTGCCGAGCTCAAGGGCCGCAAGGCGAGTTCCACCGTTTTGGGCGATCTGTATTCGCTCGGCACGCAGCTGGAACAGCGCGGCCGCTCCGTCCAGGCGACCGCCGTGTACCGACATCTGGCGCGCATCGACAATACCTACCGCGATGTCGCCCTGCGGTTGAGGCGTCTGATGGACGCCGAACACATCAAATCGAAGGCCGCGACCCCGGCGGCGGCGCGCGCGGCGGCGGGCACCCCTGCGCCGAGGCCCGCGGCATCACCTACCGCGTCCGCGCGTGCGGCGGCGGCGCCCGTGGCAGCGGCCAAGCCCGGGGCGGCCGCCGCCGCCGGCGACGGCAATGACACGCAGCGGCTCGGCCGCTACCAGCTCGAGCGCGAAATCGGCCGCGGCGCCATGGGCGTCGTCTACCTGGGACGAGATACCGCCATCAATCGCTTGGTCGCGATCAAAGCCATCCCGCTCGCCAGCGAGTTCAGCGATTCGGAGCTTGCTGAAGCGAGAACCCGGTTCTTTCGGGAGGCCGAAACTGCGGGGCGCCTCAATCATCCGAATATCGTGACGATCTATGATGTGGGCGAGGAACGCGGACTCGCCTATATCGCGATGGAATATTTGAAGGGCCGCCATTTGAGCGAATATGCAACGTCCAGTACTCTGATGGAACCGCGCAAAGTGCTTGATCTGATGGCGCGAACGGCCCAGGCCCTCGGCTTCGCGCACAAGCAGCAAGTCGTGCACCGGGACATCAAGCCCGCGAACATTATGTACGACCCCAGCACCGATGTGCTGAAAATCACGGACTTCGGCATCGCGCGCTTGACGGGCGCCGGCAGCACTCGCACCGGCATCGTGCTGGGCACACCCTCCTTTATGTCGCCCGAGCAGCTCGAAGGACGAACTGTGACCGGTCACTCGGACTTGTTCTCCCTGGGTGTTAGCCTGTTTCAATTGTTGACGGGCCAGCTACCGTTCGTCGCTGACTCGATGACCGCATTGATGCAGCAGATCGCAGAGGCGCCGCACCCGCCACTGCGCGCCTTCCGTCCGGATTTGCCGGCCTGCGTCGAGAACGTCATCGATCGTGCGCTGGCCAAGAATCCCGATGCGCGGTTCGACTCCGGCGCCCAAATGGCGGCCGCCTTGGAGGACTGTCGGTCGCGCATAGCGAGCGGACTGCCATGATCGACATTCGAGACAAGGCTCTAGAAGCGAATATGCGATTATGAGTTTGCGCGGCAAAATCGCGAGCGTAGCGCTCACCGATACGGGCAAGGTCCGCGAACACAACGAGGACATGATCGGTACCGAGTCGGACATCGGGCTGTTCGTCCTGGCCGATGGCATGGGCGGTTACAACGCCGGCGAGGTCGCGAGCGGCATCGCGGTCAAGACCATCATCAACCTGGTGCGCGATGCGGTGGCGCGCGAGGATTTGACCGTGCGCGACCCGGAGACGGGCCTTACGCGCCCGAGCATCATCTTGCGTGACGCGATTCACAGAGCCAACAAAATCATCTACCACACATCCAAGACGCAGCCTCAATGTGAGGGGATGGGTACTACCGTCGTAGCGTGCTTGTTTCACGACAACAAGATGTCCATCGCGCACGTGGGCGATTCGCGCCTGTATCGGCTCCGCGACAACCGATTCGAGCAGATGACCCTGGATCATTCGCTGCTGCAGGAGCTGGTCGACCGCGGCTTTTACTCCCAGCAGGAGGCGCAGCGTGCGACCAACAAGAATTATGTTACACGGGCCCTCGGAGTCGAGCAGAATGTCGAGGTGGAGATCCACGAGGAGCCGGTGCAGAAGAGCGATTACTACGTGCTATGTTCCGACGGTCTCTCGGACATGATCGAAGATGAGGATATTCACTTAACAATCAGCACCTTTAGTGCTAATCTTGATATGGTTGCTAAGCAATTGATTCAGCTGTCGAATGATAATGGCGGGCGGGACAACGTGTCGGTCATCATGGCGCACGTAGCTGAGCCGTTCCCCGCACATCGGCGTATATTTGACAAAATATTGGGATGGTTCGGCTAAGAATGATGGAGTCTGAATGGCACGCCTGATGCTGAGCTTGGATGGTCAAATCCTCGCAGAATACAACATGAACAAGGAGCGCTACACGATAGGGCGCCTTCCGGACAATGACATCCGGATCGATAATCCGGCGGTGAGCGGACATCACTCGCTCATCATCAACATTCTCAACGACTCCTTTCTGGAGGACTTGAACAGCACCAATGGCACCTACGTCAACGGCAAGCTGATCAAGAAGCATGCGATGCAGCATGGCGATGTGATCACGGTTGGACACCACCAGCTGCGCTTCGTTGATAGTCAGGACGGGGACGCGGAGCAGGACGAGTTCGAGAAGACCATGGTCATCACCCCCAGTTCGCAGGGTGAGGAGCGCATCCGGCGCGTCGGCGTCGCGGTGGACCAGGCGGCAAAGGCCGTCGCCGCCAAGCGTGCCACGCCGAGCGGCCTACCCGAGAACGCCACCGCTCTGCCCAAGGCAAAACTGCAGGTTCTCAGCGGCGCCTTCGCCGGCCGCGAGCTCGAGCTGACCAAGGCGCTCACTACCCTCGGACGGCCGGGAGTGCAAGTCGCCGCCATCACGCGCCGCTCGGAAGGCTACTTCATCGTGCACGTGGACAGCGGCAAGGAAAACGACTACCCGCAGGTCAACGGTGTGCCCATCGGACCGCAGGCCCGGCGGCTCAACGATAACGATGTGGTGCAGCTGGCGGGCGTGAAAATGGGGTTCTTCGAGAGCTAGGTCGGTCCGGCGGCTGCCCGCCCCGCCTTCGGCATCACACCAGCGGTACGCCTTTCGGTGCGCGCACCACCGCGGTGCCGGCGATCTTGTCGTGCCAGGCCTGCTTGCCATGGTCGAACGCAATCCAGAAAAACCCGAGGCCGCCAACCGCCAGCGATAGGAAGCAGCCGAGCGCGCGCACGATTGCCGTCTCCCAGTCGATAGGCCGCCCATCCAGGCGCACCACCTGCAGATCGAACACGGTGCCGCCGATGGTCGAGCCGCGCAGCTTCCACATCACTGCGCCGTACACGGCCAGCAGCAGCAGCTCCAGATGAGAAGAATGCAGGATGTGCGTGACAAACCCCACCAGCAACGCATCGAGCAACAGCGCCGCCATGCGAATCCAGAAGCCGGCGCGCGGCAGCGCCGCGCTCACAGCCGGCGTCGCTGGCGTCGCCGGAGGCGGGGCGGCGGCCGCGGAGCCATCGGCGGCGGGAGCAGCGCCTTCGGCTGGCGGCGCCGCAGACGCTGCGGGTGTTGGTGTGGCTGAAGGCGCGGCTGGTGTTGCGGCTGGTGCTGTGGCCGGCGCTGCGGCGGCGGCCGCCGCTGTCGCGGGCGCAGTCGCAGTGGCGGGCGCGGGCGCAGTCGCTGCCGCAGTGCCGGGCGCCGGCGCGGCGGCATCACGCCGGGCCGCCCGCCAGTCCTGCGCGCTGCGCACCAAGGTGTAAGCAACGGCGCCGAGCCCGAACAGGTCCAGCACCTTGTAGACCACGAAGCCGATGAACGGCACGAGGTAGAGCGCCAGCACGATGGCCCCGCCGACCAGCACCGCGGTCGCCGGGTGGCCCAGCGGCCCGACGGAGCGCGCGCCCATGACTCGCCTGCCCAGCCACGCCAGCATCACGGCCTTACCAAAAATGCCGGCACAGAAAAGCGCCGCCACGATGAAAGGCACGGCGGCAATGCCAATGAGCGTGACGAACAGCAGCGTCACCAGCAAGGGCGTCAACAGCAGGGTGAGCAGCGCGGCGAGCGCCGTCAGTCCGGGTTGGGTGTCGACGGTGCGTACGCACTCTTCGACTGCCTGGCGAAACAGCAGCGCGAGGCAGGCGTACAGCGCCAAGAAGGCGAGCGCGAGAACCCACGCCCAGCCAATTCCCGATACCAGTGCAAGCGGCCGGCCATAGAACAGGCAGTGATCGATCCACGGCCGCAGCCAGCCGAAGCCGGGCGCTGCGGCGCCGACGCTGCGCACATCGCCGTGAATGACGGCGCTTGGGTCCCGCAGCACCTTGCCGCCGACCGCAACCACATCGCCCTCGACGTCCGCGTGGGGTCCCAATTCGACATTGCCCAGCACGGCGACCGCATCGCCGTGAATCGCGCTGTCGACGATCGTGTTGCCCAGGATGGCAACCGCGCTCTCCTGAACCGGTCCGCTGACCCGCGTGGTGCCGAGAATCGAGACCACATCGCGCGCCTCACCCGCACTGGTCGAGGACCCGAGGATCGACACGACGGAGTCGGCACGCTCCCCGGCGGGCAAGTCCGAATCGCGCCCGATGCTGACCACGTCGTTGCGGTGGCGCCGCCGGCCGGATCTTTCATGCCGGTCGGACCCCTCCTGCCGGGCGGATTCGTCCCCCGCCGCGCTCCTCAGCGCGTCGGAGGCAATCGCAGCCGCCGCGGATGCCGCTGCGCTCGCGGCATCCTGCGCGGCGGGCGGCGCCCCGGGTGCCGGCGGCGCGGGCTGCGCCGCGGGCTGTGCATGGGCGAGCGCGCCCGTGACGGCCAGCAGTGCGACGCCCAGCAGCGCCACGAGCGAGGAGGCGAAGCGGCGCGATCGGTCAATGGTCATGTTCTACGGATCTCCAGCGATTGTGGGATTCAGATAAAGCGTGCGGTAGGCCGCGGCACCGAGCCCGAACAGCGCGGCATACAGCGCGGCGCTGACGGCAATGCCCGCATACAGCCACTGCGGCGGAACGGCGCCGGCGATGAGCGCCGCCAATTTGCCGGCGCCGCCCAAGGCGGCCAGCGCCTGGCGCACCCAGAACATCGAGGGCGCGCCGGATGCATTGAACGCGGTCAGGCGGGCGACGGCCCATGCGCCTCCCAGCAACGCGAGCCCGACCAGCGCCATGCACGTCGCCAGGAAGCCGGCGCGCGCGAACAGCGGCCAGTAGGTGAAGCTGCGGCGCCACCACGGCAGCGCTGCGCGCCGCCGCAATTCGGCTAACACGCGCGCCTCGAGGCTCGGCGGCGCCCGGCGCAGCGGCAGCTCGCGCAGCGTGCGGTCCAGCAGCCGTTCCAGTCCTTGCTCCTCATCGAAAGGTTCGCTCATGACGGGCTCAGTCCTGCCATTCACCGCCGGCGTGACCGGCGGACCTCAGCAGGGGCAGCATCGCGGCTCGGGCGCGGCGGATGTCGGTCTTGACCTTGGCGAGAGAGACTCGCAGGCGTTCGGCGATCTCCTGATAGGACAGATCCTCGAAGTGATACAGCACCAGCGGCACTCGCTGATGCTCGGGCAGCCGCCGCAGCGCGGCGTCGATCGCTGCCCGCTGCTGCTCCTTGCCCAAATTCTCGAGCAGCCGGTCGGGCAGCGGCAGCTGCACCTCCGGTGAGTCTTCCTCCGCCGTACCGGTCGTCATTTCGGAGAACAACCGCCAGCGCCCGCGGTAGCGCGTGAGGTGATTCAGCGCCAAGTTGGTGGTGACGGTCTTCAGCCAGCCGCCCGCGGCCGGGCTCGAACGCAGCTCATCGAAGTGCTCGAAGGCCCTGATGAACGCTTCCTGGGCGATATCCTGCGCCTGCGAGTCGTTGCCCGCCAACCGGGCGGCGGTCGAGAAAACCATGTCTTGATAGGCACGCATGAACGTCGTGAACTCGGTTGAGCGGCTGGGCTCCGTAGATGGCGTTTGCACGGCGATGTGTTCGTTTAGACCCATAACACGGCTGCGCCGAAAAAGTTGCAGGCCGGGCGTCGGGGCACCGAGGCAGGCCCCGCCGGCATAGTTCTTGACGCATCCTATAAGGTTGCGTCGCGCAAGGCCGGGAAAATTGGCGTAGGAGCGGGCCGGGAGGCGTCGAAGCGGCCGCGGTCAGCGATAGCGCCCCATCAGCTTTTCGAGAGCGGCGCTCCCGGGCGAGAGCTTCTCGTACGGGATGCGGTTCAGCGGCACGCTGCTCGACTTGTTGAGTGTGTGGAACTCCGTGCTGCCGCTCTCGTCGATGTGGATCAATCCGGTGACGTACTCGTTCTGCTTGAGCTTCTGCTCGATGAAGGCATAGGCCGCGCTGCGATCGGTGGGGTCGTAGCTCGCCCCGAGCTTGCGCAGCAGGACGCGGCTGCCGTCGTGCAGCCGCACCGGTATCGACTCGCCGTGCGGATAATCGACGGCGATCGCGTCGGCGGGTGCTACGAAATCCGCCTCCATGGCGGCATGGTAGTGCTCGCGCGTGAACGTGTAGCTCTTGGTGGAGCCTTCATGATCGTTGAACGTGACGCATGGCGACAGCACGTCGATCAGCGCGAAGCCGTTGTGGCGCATTCCGGCCTGGATCAGCGGCACGAGCTGCGCCTTGTCGCCCGAGAAGCTGCGCGCAACGAATGTGGCGCCGAGCGACAGCGCGAGCAGCACCGGATCGATGGGCGGAGTCTGGTTCACATCGCCCCGCTTCGCCTGCGTACCGATGTCCGCGGACGCCGAGAACTGGCCCTTGGTGAGGCCGTAAACGCCGTTGTTCTCGATGAGATACAGCATGTTGACGTTGCGCCGGATGGCATGCACCAACTGGCCGAGCCCGATCGACAGAGAATCCCCGTCCCCCGAAATGCCGATGTAGGTAAGATTCCGATTCGCCGCATTTGCGCCGCTGGCGATCGAGGGCATGCGCCCGTGCACGGAATTGAAGCCGTGCGCACCGCTGACGAAATAAGCCGTGGTCTTGGACGAGCAGCCGATGCCGGAAAGCTTCGCCAATTGTTCGGGCCGCATGTTGAGGGCCCAGCACGCCTCGATGATCGCGGCGGTGATCGAATCGTGTCCGCAGCCCGCGCACAGGGTCGACATGCTGCCTTCGTATTGGCGGCGCGTCAGGCCGAGCGCGTTGGTGGGCAGCGAAGGATGGGTGACTTTCGGTTTGTTGATGAACGACATGCTGTACTCGATTCGCGCCGGTCAGCGCGTGCTCTTGGCGGTGACGGCCGCCAGCCGCGGCGCATCGGGAAGAGTCGCCCTGATGCCATCGACGATGGGTTCGCAGGACATGGGAAACCCGCTGTAGCTCAAAATGGACTTGAGCTTGGATTTGTCCACGGCGGTCTCCAGGGTCAGCAGCGCGCGTAGTTGCGCATCGCGGTTCTGCTCGACGATGAAAATCGTGGCATGCAGGCTCAGGAAGCTTTCGACTTCGAGCCCGAACGGGAAGGCCCTCACGCGCAGGTAATCGACGTGGATGTTCTGGCGGGCGAGCACATCGATCGCTTCGCGCACGGCGCCGTCGCAGCTGCCGACGCTCAGAATGCCGATCTTGCTGTCTCCCTTGCCAATCAATTCGGGCTTGGGCACGTACTTGGCGGCGGTGGAGAATTTGCGCTTCAGCCGATCCAATACCACCTGGTATTCGGTCGAATCCTCGGTGTAGCCCCCGTACTGGTTGTGGCCCGAGCCGCGGGTGAAATAGGCGCCCTTCGGATTCACGCCGGGCAGCGTGCGGTAGGTGATGGCATCGTCGTCGCGGTCCACGTAGCGATAGAACTTGTCCAGTCCGGCCAACTCCTCGGTCGACAGCATCTTGCCGCGGTCGGGCCGATAGGCCTCGTCCCACTTCAGTTCGCGGCACATCCAGTCGTTCATGCCGATGTCGAGATCCGAGAGCACGAACACCGGAGTTTGCAGCCGTTCGGCCAGATCGAATGCCTGTACGGCCATGTAGAAGCATTCCTCGGGATTCGCCGGGAACAGCAGCACGTGGCGGGTGTCGCCGTGCGAGGCATAGGCGCACAGCATGATATCCGCCTGCTGCGTGCGCGTCGGCATGCCGGTCGAGGGGCCGACTCTCTGCACATCGAAGATCACGCACGGCACCTCTGCGTAGTACGCGAGGCCCACGAATTCGTTCATCAGCGAAATCCCCGGTCCGCTGGTGGGCGTGAAGGCGCGCGCGCCGTTCCAGGCGGCGCCCAGCACCATGCCGATCGCCGCGAGTTCATCTTCCGCCTGGATCACGGCGTAGTTGCGCTCGCCGGTGGCGGAATCTACTCGATAGCGCTCGCAAAATCCCTTGAACGCATCCATCAACGACGTGGACGGCGTGATCGGATACCACGCGCCGACGGTCGCACCGGCGTACACGCATCCGAGCCCGGCGGCGGTGTTGCCGTCGATCATGATGTGCCCGCGCGTGCGGTCCATGCGCGCCACGCGCAGCGGCAGCGGGCAATCCAGATGCTGCTTGGCATGATCGTAGCCGAGGCGCAGCGCCTTCGTGTTCGAGTCGAGGAGCTTCGGCTTCTTGCCGTAGCTTTCACGCATCAGACCGCTGATGACCTCGAGATCGACATCGAGCAAGGCGGCCAGAACGCCTGCGTAGGCGATGTTCTTGAGAAGGATGCGGTTGCGCACCCCATCGAAGCTTTCATTCACCAGCTGCGCCAGCGGCACGCCGATGACCGTGATGTCGCCGCGCTGCAGCAGCGCGCTTCGAGGCCAGGTGGAGTCGTAGATCAAATACCCGCCGGAGACGACTTCACGCACGTCCTTGGTGTAGGTCTCCGCGTTCATCGCCACCATGATGTCGACCCGGCCGGCGCGCGCGGCGTACGCGTCGCGGGTCACTCGAATTTCGTACCAGGTGGGCAGCCCCTGAATGTTCGAGGGAAAGTAATTCTTGCCGGTGACCGGCACGCCCATGCGGAAGATGGCCTTCATGATGAGCGAGTTCGCGCTCGCGGAACCCGTGCCGTTGACGTTTGCGAACTTGACGACGAAATCGTTCACTCGATCCGGCGCACTGATTAGACTCGGCATGTCGCGTCCTCGACCGTCGCGGCGTCCTCATCCGACGCGAGCGGAATCTTGATGGTTGATTTTTGCATATCCCAGGCGGCGGTGGGGCAGCGCTCGGCGCACAGGCCGCAGTGCACGCACACATCCTCGTCCTTGACCATGACCCGCCCGGTGTGCGGCAGCGCGCTCGACACGAACAGCGCCTGGCTTGCATTTCGCGCCGGCGCCTTGAGGCGCGAGCGCAGTTGCGCCTCCGTGCCGTTCGGCGCGATGGTGAGGCAGTCGACCGGACAAATGTCGATGCAGGCGTCGCATTCGATGCACAGCTTTGCGGAGAACACCGTCTGCACGTCGCAGTTCAGGCAGCGCTGAACCTCGAGCGCAGCCTGCTCCGCGGTGAAGCCCAGCTCGACCTCGACGTTGATCTTCTTGAACCGCTCGATCAGGCCCACGTGGGGAACCAGCCGCCGCTCAGCGCCGTTGTATTCGTTCTTGTACGACCACTCGTGCATGCCCATCTTGCGGCTGCTCAGCGTCATGCCTCGCGGCATGCGCACGGTGACCGGTTCGCCGCGGCAATATTTGTGTATCGAGATGGCGGCCTGATGACCGTGCTCCACCGACCAGATGATGTTCTTCGGGCCGAACGCCGCATCCCCGCCGAAGAACACGTCGGCCCGGGTCGACTGAAAGGTCGTCTTATCCACCCGAGGCAGGCTCCATTTGTCGAATTCGATCCCGATGTCGCGCTCGATCCAGGGGAATGCGTTCTCCTGCCCGATGGCGAGAATGACGTCGTCGCACGGAAAGAATTCCTCGCCGAGCACGCGGGTGGCCGTGATTTCCCCATCTTGGATTTCATACTCGAGGTGCTCGAACAGCATGCCTTCGAGCCTGCCGCCGTCGACCACGAACCTCTTGGGGGCGCGATTGACCAGGATCTGCACGTTTTCCTGCTCCGCGTCCTCGAGCTCCCATTCCGAGGCTTTGAAGAACTCGCGCGGTTTGCGCGCCATGACCTTGACGTCCTTCGCACCCAGCCGCAGCGACGTGCGGCAGCAGTCCATGGCGGTGTTGCCCACGCCGATGATCAGCACGCGCTCGCCGATCGCCTCGGTGTGCTTGAATGCAACCGATTCGAGCCAGGCAATGCCGATGTGAACCCGGTCGCTGTCGTGCCGTCCGGGTAAATCGAGCTCCTTGCCCTTCGGCGCGCCCGTGCCGACGAACACCGCGTCGAATTGCTCGGCCGCGAGCAGTTGGCGCATGCTGTGCACCGGTGAGTTCAGGCGCAGGTTCGCGCCCATGTCCACGATGTAGCCGATTTCCTCATCCAGCACCGCGGCCGGCAGGCGGAAGGCCGGTATGTTGGTGCGCATCAATCCGCCGGGGACCGCGTATTGCTCGAAAATCGTGACGTCATATCCCAAGGGCAGCAGGTCGTTGGCGACGGTGAGCGAGGTGGGTCCGGCGCCTATGCACGCAATGTGGCTGCCGTTCCTGCTCTGCGGGGCGCGCGGCAGCAGCGCATGGATGTCGTCTCGATGATCCGCCGCGACGCGCTTCAGCCGACAGATGGCCACGGGCTTGTTTTCGATCCGCCCGCGCCGGCAGGCGGGTTCGCACGGCCGGTCGCAGACTCGCCCCAGGATGCCCGGGAACACGTTGGACGCCCGATTCACCATGTAGGCATCGGTGAACCGGCCTTGGGCGATCAGCCGAATGTATTCCGGAACGTCGGTGTGTGCCGGGCAGGCCCACTGGCAGTCGACCACTTTGTGAAAATAGTCAGGTTGGCCGGTATCGGTCGGTTCCATGTTTCCTCAATTGACTTCGCCCCCAAGGCCTATGAAAGTATAGGCGCAGGGTAGTTCGGCGGGGGTGCATCAGCGCACATAAACTGCGGTTGCAACGCAGGTTTGGGGGGACTGGTCTCAACTTCCTTCGAACCCCTGCCCGCGCAGCACGTGGCCCGGCAGCGCACGGGTCGCGGCGCCGGCCGCGACGACCGGCACCCCGTTCACCAGCACCCATTGCATGCCCAGCGACAGCTGATTCGGCTGCGCGAAGGTCGCCCGGTCGGTGATGACCTGCGGGTCGAACACGACGATGTCGGCCCACATGCCGGCCTTGAGCACGCCGCGCTCGTTCAGCCGCAGCCGGGACGCCGGCAGGCTGGTAAATTTTCGGATCGCCTCCTCGAGACGCATACGGCGCTCTTCGCGCACGTACTTGCGCAGCACCCGCGGAAATGTGCCGTACGCCCGCGGATGCGGGAACTCCTTGCCCAGCAGGCCCTCGGGCGAGGTCGCCGAGCTGTCATTGCAGAACGACACCCAGGGCTGCACCGCCGCAAGGGCAATATCCGGCTCGCTCATCGCAAACACCGCGACCTCGGTTTGCGCATTGTCTTCGATGAGAATATCGAACAGCGCGTCCATTGGATCGGTGCCGCGGGACTTCGCGATCTCATCGAGCGTGCGGCCCTGCAAGGCGTTGAGCTTCGGGTTGAGCACCGTCGATATCTGGATGGCCTCCGGGCCGGCCACGGACTGCCACTCATTGTCCCAATCCGTCGATACCGAGCCGAGCTCCTGCTTCAAGCGCGCTCGCACCGCCGGGTCCTTGAGCCGCTCGACCAGTTTGGCGTTGCCTCCATCGTGCGTCCAGGGGGGAATGAACGCCGACAGGTCGTTCGCCCAGGCCGGGTACGCATAGGTGTCCGCGGCAATGTCGACGCCCGCGGCGCGGGCGCGCTCGATGCGCGCGACGATTTCGGGCATCAGCCCGAAATTATTGACCCCGCCGGCCTTCAGGTGCCAGATCTCCACGGGGATGTGCGCTTCCCGGCCAATGCGGATCGTCTCCTCGAGCGCGGCCATGATCGCCTCCTGCTCGGAGCGCATGTGGGTCGCATAAATCCCGCCGTAGTCGGCCGCCGCGCGCGACAGCGCGATGAGCTCCTCGGTGCTGGCGTAGGGCGCCGGGGCGTATTCCAGAGAGCTCGAGACCCCGACCGCCCCCTGGCGCATCGCCTCGGCGACCAGACGCTGCATTTGCTCGAGCTCGGCGGGCGCGGCGGCCCGGTCCGCGTAGCCGATCACCATCTCGCGCACCGTGGTCGCGCCGACATAGGAGGCCAGGTTGATACCGATGCCCTGCCGCTCCAGCCGGGCGAAGTAGCCGGTGAAGTCCGACCAGTCCCTCTTGATCTGTAGATGCGCGTATCGAGCCGCCTCCTCCCGCGCGATCGCCTCGTTGACCGGCGCCACCGATTCGCCCTCGCCGGTGATCTCGGTGGTGATGCCCTGGAAGATTTTCGATGGCGCGGTCGGATCGACCAGCAGCGTCAGCTCGGACTGGCCGAGCATGTCGATGAACCCGGGCGCCACGATGCGGTTCGCGGCATCGATGCGCTGCTTTGCTTTCGCGCGCCCGAGGCGGCCGATGGCAGCGATGCGCCCGGAACGGATGCCGATGTCCGCCGCGTACCAGGGCGCGCCGGTGCCGTCGACGACGCGCCCATGCTCGATGATCAGGTCGTAAACCGGCGCTGCGGGCTCGCGCGCCGGCACGGGCGCCGCAACGGCCGCCATCGCAAAACCGAGCAGCGCCGCCCGCCACCCGGAACACCGCACCGGGGCCACCCGGGGACCGACCAGGCGGGGCACGGCATGCCCGATCTCTCGAGGACACGGCTGATCTGTCGTCATGCTGGTAATGCGCTTTTTATGGCAAATGCGCGATGATAACTTCAAATGGCCGCAGCGGGCCTTCCGCCAAGGGCGCTGCGCGGTTAGACGGATTCTTGCAGTTTTCCCATAAGGGCAGTACATTGAATGACTTACGATCGTCTCTTAAGTGGGTATCGAGTATCACCGCGGGCATCGAGCCGCGAGAGGGTGTGCCATGGCTTCACAAGCGCGTTCGATTGCCTCGCTCACGATTTCCTTCGGGCTGGTCGCCATCCCCGTCAAACTGTATTCGGCTACCCTTTCGTCGGAGAGAATCTCTTTCAATCTTCTGCGCCAGAGAGACGGCTCGCGCGTCAAGCAGCAATACATCGCGGTGGCGGACGGCCAGCCCGTCGAGCGTTCGGAGATGGTCAAGGGCTATGAAGTCGCCAAGGACCAATACGTGATGTTCAGCCCGGAAGAGCTGAAGGAGCTCGAGGACACCACGACGCATGCGATCGACATCGGGCAATTCGTCCCGTTGGAATCGGTCGACCCGGTGTATTTCGATGGGACTTACTACCTGGCCCCCGACAAGGGCGGCGCCAAGCCCTACACCCTGCTCGCCACGGCGCTGCGCAAGGCCGGACAATGCGCCGTCGGGCGATGGGTGTCCCGCGGCAAGGAGCACATCGTGGCGATCAGGCCGATGGGCGACGGCCTGGCGATGCATCAGCTGCATTTCAGGGCCGAGGTGCGCGACCTGAAGGACTTGGGAATCGAGCCGGCGCCGGTGTCCGAGCCCGAGCTCAAGCTGGCGCAGCAGCTCATCGATCAGCTCTCCGCCAAGCGCTTCGACCCGAACGAATATGTCGACGAGTTCAAGGGCCGCATCGAGGCGGCCATACAGAAGAAGATTCAAGGCAAGCAGATATCCCTTGCCGAGACTGCGGCGGCCGCGCCTCGGGGGAATGTCATCGACTTGATGGAGGCGCTGCGCGCCAGCATCGATGCGCGGGGAACGAAGGGAGCCGCCCTGAAGGAGCGCAAGGCGCCCAAGCGCGCCTCCTCGTCGCGCGCCGCAAGTAAAACCGCTCGCCGATGAAATGCCCGGCGATGAAATGCATGAATTCGACACGAAGGACCTCAAGCGGCTCTTCGGCATTACCGCATCGCAAGTACGCGCGCTGATCCGCGCGGGGCACATTCGTCCCCTCAAGCAATCCGGCCGGCTTCGCTATTCGTTCCAGGACCTGCTGGTGCTGCGCACGGCCGGCGCGCTGCGCGCCGCGAAGATTCCCGCGCAAAAGATCAACCGGACCCTGCGCCAGATCCGCGCCTCGCTGCCCACCTCGCTGCCGTTGAGCGGGCTGTCCATCGTCGCATTGGGCGACCGCATCGTCGTGCGTGAGGGTCGGGCGCTGCGCGAGTCCGATTCCGGCCAGTATGCCCTGGCGCTGGAGTTCGTCGACCAGGGCGGCGACATTTTGATGATCGACAGGCGCCGCGGCGCCGCGGCGCCGCTCGCCACGGCGGAGGCGCAATTCGAGAACGCGCTGGGCCTCGAGGACAGCGATGCCGCGGCCGCGCAGGCGGCCTACGCGGCCTGCCTGGCGGCCGACCCGCAGCACGTGGAAGCTCGACTCAATCTGGGGCGCCTGCTGCACATCGAGGGGCGCCTGCGCGAGGCGGAACAGGTGTATCGCAGCCAGAAAGCGCCGGAGCCGCTTCTCTTATACAACCTCGCGGTGCTTCTCGAAGATCTCGAGCGTGAGCCCGAAGCGCTTGCGACCTATCGCGAGGCGCTCGCTCTCGACCCTGAGCTCGCGGACGCACATTTCAACCTGGCACGGCTGCATGAACGTGCGGGGCAAGCGAAGGACGCTCTGCGGCATCTGCTCGCGTATCGGCGATTGACGGGCGGACAAGGCTCTTGAGCGATCAGCTGCTAAACGCGCGCGCGGCTGCCTCACGGATGAATTGCGCGGTGCGCTTCGGCGCCGTGACGGGCAGCATGTGCCCGCCCTCGACCAGCGTGAGCTCGGCGCCGGGCAGTTCGGCCACCAGCGTCTCGCCCTGTCCGGAAGGATCGAGGATCCGGTCGCTGCGGCCGTAAAGGATGCTCACCGGCAGCCGCATCGCCCCGTAGCCCTGCACCAGCCGCGGCAGATCCTCGGGAATCGCCGCCAGATCGGCGCAGGCCGCGATGAAATGGCTGGGCCGCAGCGCGAGCAGGCCCCCGCCACGGGTGGCGAAGTCGGCCGGCACGGCTTCGGGGGCGAACACCGCGCGAAGCAACTGCTCGCGCATCGCGATGCCCAGCGGCACGGCCAGCGTCCAGGCAACGAGTGCGCGCATCCAGGCTTTGCCGATCATCAGGCCCCTGAAGGCGGCGGGAACGTGCTGCATCGGATGCGTGAGCGGCGCGATCAGCGCCAGTGCGGCCACGCGCTGCGGATGCCGCTGCGCCAATGTCAGCGCCACGGCGCCGCCCAGCGAATGACCCGCGACCACCACGCGCCCGAGCGCGAGTTGCTCGATCAGCGCGGCCAGCGCGTCGGCCTGCGCGCGGAGCGACGCCGAAGCGCCGGGCGCCCGCTGCGAATAGCCCGAGGCGGGACGGTCGACCGCGACCACCCGGTAGTGCATGGCCAGCTCATCGATGATGCCATAGCTGAAGTGGCCGAGTTGTCCTGCCAAACCGTGCACCAGCAGCACGGCCGGTCCTCGGCCGCGGTCCACGACGTGCAGCCGTGCGCCGGGCACGTCGATGAACCGGCCGGTCGGCGGCAATGCCGCCTCCACCCGGCGCACCGTGAGGTGCGTGAAGAACACCAGGCCGGCACCGAGCGCCAGGATCACGAGCACACCCGTCAGCAAGATCATTTGCGGCGAGCTCACGTGGGCGCACGCCGCCCGAGCACGCGCCAGTAATTGACGGGGGCAAGGCGCTCGATCAGCGCGATGATCACGGCGTCGCGGCCGACGAGGATGCGCGAGCGGCGCTTCTCCACGCCGCGCACGATGATCTCGCCGGCTTTCTGCGGCGGCATGCGCAGCAATTTATCGGCCAATTCCAGCCGCAGGCGCATCTGTTCGGCCGGCAAGTCCCGTGGGAATCGCGCGTTCCGCGCGATAGCGGTGGCCACGCCCCCGGGGTGCACCACGCTCACGCCCACCCGGCTGCCGGCCAGTTCGTGCCGCAGGGCATTGGAGAAGCCGCGCACGGCAAACTTGCTGGCCGAGTAGGCGCACTGGCCCGGAGGGGAGATCAGCCCGAACACGCTCGACAGATTGACGATGCGCGAATCGTCGCCGGCCTTGAGCACCGGCAAGAAGGCGCGCGTCATGCGCACCACGCCATGAAAATTGATCTCCATGAGCCAGTCGAAGTCCGCTTCGCTCACCTGCTCGAAGTTGCCGACCAGCGCCACCCCGGCGTTGTTGAAGAGCAGGTCCACGCGCCCGTGCGCGCCCAGCACCTGTGCGGGAAGCTCCGCCACCGCTTCGCGGCTCGCCACGTCCAGGCGATGGCAGCTCACCCTCACGCCGCTCGGCGCCGCCTGCGCCTGCGTTTGCGCAAGTCCCGCCTCGTCAACGTCGGCGAGCGCCAGGTGGCAGCCGCGCCGTGCCAGGGATAAGGCGATGGCGCGCCCGATGCCGCCGGCCGCGCCGGTGATCACGGCCGCTCGATCCTTCAAAATCATCGTTTGCCGCCGGCGGCGCTGAATTGCATCACGCCGTCGGCGAGACGTCCGTAGCGGATGGTGAGAAGATCGAGCAGGTAGTTCTGGTGCACCTGCCACGGTCGCCGCGATCCCTGCTTGGGCAGCATGGCGAGCGCACGCTGCACGTAGCCCGAGCTGAAACTCAGGAACGCCTGCGGCTGCACGCCTGGGTCGCGGCGCGGCACCGCGACCGCATAGCCGTGGCGATCCATGTAGCGCAGCAGGCGGCATACGAAGCCCGCGGTCAGGTCCGCCTTCAGTGTCCACGACGCATTGGTGTAGCCGAAGGTCATCGCCAGATTGGGCACGTCGCTCAGCATCATGCCCTTGTAGGCCATGGAGCGGCCCAGGTCGCACGGCCGCCCGTCGATGCGCAGCGCCACATCGCCGAGTACGTTGAGTTTGAGACCCGTGGCCATCACCACGATGTCGGCCGGCAGCTCGGCGCCGGAATCGAGCTGCAGGCCGCGCTCAGTGAAGCGCTCGATGGTGCCCGTGACCACCGAAGCGCGGCCCCGGCGGATTTCGTGAAACAGGTCGCCGTCGGGAACGATGCACATGCGCTGGTCCCACGGGTTGTAGCGCGGCGTGAAATGCGTGGCGACATCGAACTGCGCACCCAGCTGCTCGCGCGCCATGTCGATGATTCGCCGCTTCATCTGCTCGGGGCGGCGCCGGGCGAGCTGGTAGAGAAACATACTCACCAGCACGTTCTTCCAGCGCGTGAGCGCGTAGGCCAGTCGGCCGGGCACGCAGCCTTGCAGCCACTGCGCGAGCCGGTCCTCGGAGGGTCGCGCAACGATATACGTGGGCGAACGCTGCAGCATCGTGACATGGGCGGCGCTCTTCGCCATCTCGGGCACCAGGGTGACCGCAGTGGCGCCGCTGCCGATCACCACCACGCGCTTGGCAGCGCAGTTGAGGCCTTCGGGCCAGAATTGCGGGTGCACCAGGATGCCGCGGTAGTCGCTCTCCCCGGTGAACTCGGGCCGGTGGCCCTGCCCGTAGCTGTAGTAGCCGCTGCACATGTGCAGGAACCGCGCACGCAGCATCGCCCGTTCGCCGGAATCGGAGCGCTCGGCCACCACCGTCCAGCAGGCGTCCTGGCTCGCCCATTCGGCGCTGCGCACCGTGTGAGCGAAGCGGATGTGAGGCGTAATGCCATCTTCCTCGGCGCACTGGCGGATATAGCGCAAAATGGCTGGTCCATCGGCGATGGCTTTGGCTTGCGTCCAGGGTTTGAATTCGTAGCCCAGCGTATACATGTCCGAATCCGAGCGCACCCCGGGGTAGCGAAACAGGTCCCAGGTGCCGCCGATGCAGTCGCGCGCCTCGAGGATGGCGTA
>JBKQOZ010000068.1:0-220256 GCA_052326345.1 Steroidobacteraceae bacterium
CTGCTGAATGTCCTCGGGCACCACCTGATCGACGCCTACAATGGCGATGGCGTCCTGCTCCGCAGCCTGGCGGCCGAGGTGGAAAGTTGCGATATTGATGTTGGCATTGCCCAGCATCGTTCCGAGCGCACCGATGAAACCGGGCTTGTCCAGATTGTTGATGAGCAGCATCACCGGATGGAAGTCCGCTTCCAGGGCCATGCCCTTGACTTCGACGATCTTCGCGGTGCCTGCGTTGACCACGCCGGCGAGCGTGCGCCAGCGTCCCCCGGTGAGAACCTTGATCCGGATCAGCGATCCGTAGATAGGGGAGGTATCGCGCCGGGACTCGGTCAACGGGATGCCCTTTTGCTTCAGTACGACGGGCGCGGACACCATGTTCACGTCCGGCATCAGCGGTCGCATCAGCGCGGCCAGTGCCACCGCGGTAAGGGGCTTGGTGTTGAGCTGTGCGACTTCCCCTTCGTATTCGATCTCCACCGCTTCGAGGCCGTCGTCGGCGATCTGCCCGGCAAAGGCGCCGAGCTTGTCGATGAGCCCGATGAAGGGTTTCAGACGCGACGCCTCTTCCGCGGTTATCGAGGCCATGTTGAGCGCATTGGTCACGGCGCCGGCCTGCAAGTAGTCCGACATCTGCTCGGCCACCTGCAGAGCGACGTTCTCCTGCGCCTCGTTGGTGCTGGCGCCGAGGTGGGGAGTGGCGACGAAATTCGGTGCGCCGAACAGCACGCTCTGCTTGGCGGGCTCGGTGACAAAAACATCGAACCCGGCCGCGGCGGCGTGCCCGCTCTCGAGTGCCGCACGCAGCGCCGCCTCGTCGACCAGGCCGCCGCGGGCCGCATTCACGATGATGACGCCATTCTTTGTCTTGCCGATCGCCTCTGCCGACAGGATATTTCTGGTCTTGTCGGTCAATGGGGTGTGCAGCGAAATGGCGTCGGCGCGCGAAAGCAGATCGTCCAGCTCGACTTTCTCCACCCCGAGCTTGACCGCACGCTCGGGCGAGAGGAAAGGATCGTAGGCGATCACTTTCATCTTGAGCGCCAGCGCGCGCTCTGCGACCAATGCACCGATATTGCCGCAGCCTATGATTCCCAGAGTCTTGGCATAGAGCTCCACGCCCATGAAGCGGCTCTTTTCCCATTTCCCCGCCTGGGTGGAGGAGTCCGCCGCAGCGATCTGCCGTGCCGCGGCGAACAGCAGGGCAATGGCGTGCTCGGCGGTCGTGATCGAATTGCCGAACGGAGTGTTCATGACCACGATGCCGCGCGCGGTGGCGGCAGGAATGTCGATGTTGTCGACGCCGATTCCGGCGCGACCGATCACCTTGAGCCTCGTTGCGGCGGCAATGACGTCCATGTCCGCCTTCGTCGCGGAGCGCACCGCCAGGCCGTCGTAGCCGGCGATGATCTTCAGCAGGTCGGCCTTGCTGAGACCGGTGTGCACGTCCACCTCCACCCCGCGGCTGCGGAAGATGTCGATGGCTTTCGAGCTCAACTCATCGGCAATGAGAACTTTGGGCATGGGCATCCTTATGCGGCACTCTGGAGGACCGCGAGGCAGCTGGCGAACGCCCAGTCGAGCCACGGCGTCAGCGATTGCAGGTCGCTTTGCTCGATCGTGGCCCCACACCAGATGCGCAATCCGGGAGGCGCGGATCGATACGATGCCGTATCGAGCGCCACACCTTCCTTCTCGAGGATCGCGGCCAGATTCTTGGCAAACTCCGCCTGGCGGCCTTGCGGGAGCGATGTCACGCGATCATCGATCACTTTCAGGCAAACACTCGTATTGCTGCGAATCGCCGGATCGGACACGAGAAAGTCCACCCAGGGCGTCCGTCCGACCCATTCCGTCAGCACGCCGGCATTGACGTTCGCACGAGCGTGCAACGCTTCAAGGCCGCCGATGCGATCCGCCCATTTCAGCGCGTCGATATAGTCTTCGGCAGCGAGCAGCGACGGCGTGTTGATGGTCGCGCCTTCGAACAACTCCTGATCGAGCTTGCCTTTTTTGGTCATGCGAAAGATCTTCGGCAACGGCCATGCGGGTATATGGCTCTCCAAGCGGGCCACCGCGCGGGGGGACAGAATCAGCATGCCGTGAGCGGCCTCTCCGCCCAGCACCTTCTGCCAGGAGAAGGTCACCACGTCGCACTTGGACCACTCGATCGGCTGCGCGAATGCGGCGCTGGTCGCGTCGTTGAACGTAAGCCCCGAGCGGTCCGCGGCGATCCAGTCGAAATTTGGAATCTTCACGCCCGAGGTCGTGCCGTTCTGCGTGAAGACGATGTCGGCCGTCGCGCGCGCAACCGACAGATCCGGCAGCTCGCCATAGGGGCGCCCGGCGTGCACACGGCAATCCGCAAGCTTCAATTGCTCGACCGCATCGGTCACCCATTCTTCGCCGAAGCTTTCCCAGGCGAACACATCGACCGGGCGCGCACCCAGCATCGACCACAGCGCCATTTCCACGGCACCCGTGTCGGACGCGGGCACGATCGCGATCCTGTGATCAGCAGGGACGCACAACAGCGCGCGGGTACGGTCGATCGCCTCCTTGAGCTTGGCTTTCCCGGGTTTGGAACGGTGCGAGCGGCCGAGCAGGGCACCCTCGAGGGCCTGCAGATTCCAGCCTGGACGCTTCTTGGTCGGGCCCGAAGAGAATCGGGCATCAGCCGGGCGGACGCCCGGCAGCGGTATGCGTGTCATCGATACGTACTCCCATCCTTACAGATGAGCGTCCGCCGTTGGGAGCGGATGGCCCGGCACGAAGGATAGAGAGATTTTCGGATCTGTCAATTGCAATGTGATGCGTGGCGACCCGGTTCAGGCCTGCCCGGATGAATATCAGTGATCAACATGGAACCTCCCTTCGGAACTACTCAACGGCCGGTCCAGCGCGGCTTGCGTTTTTCGGTGAATGCGCGGGTCCCCTCCTTGAGGTCATCGGAGCGGATGACCTGCTGCACGATATCCAGCGAATCGTGCAGCTCGAAGGCCTGGTGCTCGGGCACCATTTCCGTGTGCCGCAGCAGCTGCTTGATCGCCGGAAACAGCAGCGGCGGGCCCTCTGCGAGCTGCCGCGCGATCTCGCGCGCCTTGGCGAGTCCCTGACCCTTGGGCACCACATGGTTTGCGAGGCCCCAATGCTTCGCCTCCGCGGCATCCATCCACCGTCCGGTCAGCAGGAACTCCACCGCGACATGGTACGGAATGCGCCGCCGCAGCTTGATGGTCCCGGCGTCCGCGAGCACGCCGACGTTGATTTCGGGGAGCGCAAATTTGGCATGCTCCTCCATGACGATGATGTCGGTGCCGAGCACCACTTCGAAGCCGCCGCCGCAGGCAATGCCGTTGACCGCGGCAATGATCGGCTTGTTAAGATTGCGGGGGTAGTTCAGTCCGCCAAAGCCGCTCACGCCCCAATCCTCGTCGGATTTTTCGCCGCCCGCAGCGGCCTTCAGATCCCAGCCGGGCGAGAAGAATCGATCACCCGCGCCGGTGATGATCGCAATTCGCAGTGCCGGATCGTCACGAAAGGAAATGAATACCTCGTTCAATCGGCGGCTGGTTGCGAGATCGATCGCGTTCGCCTTCGGCCGATCGATCGTGACTTCCAGTATGTTGCCGTCTTTGACGACTTTGACTCCGTCGGACATGGTGGACCTCTCAAGTTATGCACGCTTTTTCAGTCGAATCATCACATCGACGGCGACCGCTCCGAAGCCTACGGGCCGCACGATGACCGGATTTACGTCGATTTCAATGAGCGTCGACAGATGGGCGGCGCCATAGCGGGTCACGTTCAGCACGGTGTCGACCAGCGCATCCATATCGCCGGGCGGCTTGCCCCGGTACCCGGCCAGGAGCCTCGCGGCCTTCAGACCCTTGAGCGCCGATGCGACCGAGCTCCTGGTCCAGGGTGGCAGCAGGGTGACGCTGTCCGCGAGCAGCTCGGCGAACACGCCGCCCGCGCCGAGCACCAGTATCTGGCCGAATTGCGGGTCGACGATGAGGCCGACCAGAATCTCGGCGATACCATCGCCCGTCATCTCTTCGACCAGCAGCGATTCGGAGAGCGCGCTCAGGCGCTTCGCCGCGGCGGCCGCATCGTCGGCATTGCGGATGTTCAGTGCGACTCCGCCGACCTCGGTCTTGTGCTCCAGATGCGCGCCCACCGCTTTGATCACGACCGGGAATCCGAGGGAGGCGGCGCAGTCCGCGGCCTTGTCGGGCTCGACGAGCGCACCGCGCGGAATGGCGACGCCGAATTGCAGCAGCGCGGCCTTGCCGTCGTGTTCGCTCAATGTGTACGCCGGTTTCGAATCGGAATCGACCGGCGGCAGGCGCAGCTGCACACCCGGTCCCCCACGCCACGCATTGCCCACCGCACCGGCCAACGCCAGCGCTTCCATCGCCTCGCGTTGGCCCTGCAGCGGTATCACGCCACCATCCATGCAACGGCGGCGAATGCGCGCGCTGATCGTTTCGGGCAATGAGGCGATCAATGCGGCGCGCGCCGGAGCGCCGCGCGCCGCATCGATGAACACATCGATCACCGCGTCGAAGGAGGCGGTGTCGGCCTTCGATTCCGGCGGGCAGTCGAGCATGAACCCGACCGCGTCGTACCCCGAGTGCAGCACGGTGGAGAATACGCGCCCCAAAGCCGGCGGATCGAACCACAGGTACGTATGGATGTCGAATGGGTTGGCAATCGTCACGCGATCGGTCAACAGCTCCTTGAGCGCCGCTGCGCTCTCTTCAGGGATGGGCGCGAACTCGAGATCGAGCGAGCGCGATACGTCCGCGGTCATCGCCATGTCGCCCCCGGAGGCGCCCATCACCAGCACCTTGCGCCCGCCAAGGGCCCCGCCCGTGTGGAATACTTTGAGCGTTTCGCAAAGCGTGGCCAGGGTATCGCAACGCGCGATCCCGGCCTGCCGGCAGAAAGCCTCGAATACCGAATCCGCACCGGCGAGCGCACCGGTGTGGCTGTGCGCCGTACGAGCGGCCGCCGCCGTGCGCCCGGACTTCACCACAGCGACCGGCTTGCCGGCGAGGCGCGCCTTGTCCACGGCCCGCGCGAGTCTCTCGGCGTCCTTGATCCCTTCCAGATACAATCCAAATGCCGTGACGCGCGGGTCATCGCAAAGGATGTCGATGAGATCCTCCACCGCCAATCGGGTCTGGTTGCCGACCGTGATCAAATAGCCGACCGGCACGGACCGCTCGTTGAAGCTCAAGGTGAGCGCAATGGTGCCGCTCTGGCAAATCATGGCGACGCCGCGCTCGATGGGGGCGCCGACGACTTGATCGGGCAGGAGCGCGGCCCGGTCGAAGAAATTCACGAAGCCGTAGCAGTTCGGCCCGAAGAAGGGCAGCTCACCGGCATTGTCGAGCAGCGCCTGCGTCAGCAAAGCGCCCGATTCGGTGCCCAGTTCGGAGAACCCCGCGGTGAAGCACACAAAGCCGCCGGCCCCGCGCGCGGCCAGCTGCCCGGCCACGGCCGGGGCCTCATGATTGGGCACTGCGATGAAGGCGGCGTCCGGCGCGTCCGGCAGCTCGGCGACGGAGCGATAAAACGTGGTGCCGGCGCTCGAGGTGCGATGGGGATGCACGCGCCACACGGTCCCTTGATAGCCGATCGCCGCATTGCCGGCGGCGACCGCATCCGTCCATGCGCTCGCGCCGATCAGCGCGATGCTGCGCGGCGCGATCAATCGTCGAATGTCGAATGCCGGCATCTTAAGCTCACCGGCGCTTCAGTTCGATCTTGCGTGAACCCAAACCCCGCGCGGCCAGCGCGGCGGGCGCCAGTTTGACAGCCTCGAGCCGCTCGAGCACCTCCGGCGGGAAGGAGGCGCTCGCGGGTTTGTCGCCCTGATGCACGTGCAGCAGCATGACCTCGGCGGTGGCCACCGCCTCGCTCACCCTCGGGCAGAGAAAATCGCAGGCGGCATGGATTCGCTTGCGGTCGAAGTCGAGCACCGAGGTTGCGACCGTGAGCCCGTCCGACTCCTTGACTTCGTGCAGAAAATGCATGTGCAGCTCGAGCGTATACAGCGTGCAGCGCGTGCGTTCGCGGTAGGCGGCGTCGAGGCCCAGATGATTCATGACCTCATCGACGGCGTGGCTCAACGCCACGACGTAGTACGCATCGCGCAAATGCCCGTTGTAGTCGATCCATTCCGGCAGGATCTCGACGCGATAGGGGGGCAGCTCGCTCACTCGCGCTTGCTCAGTGCAGCTGCAGCCGCTCGCGAGCCTGCGCGGCGGTGAGAACGCGGGCGCCCATGGCCTCGATGATGCCGCGGGCCTTCTCCACGAGCTGGGCGTTGCTGGCGTAAACGCCCTTGCTCAAGTACAGATTGTCCTCGAGTCCGACGCGCACGTTGCCGCCCAGCAGAATCGACTGCGCCACCCAGGGCATTTGCATGCGGCTGATGGCGAAAGAGCCCCAATTGCAGTTCTCGGGCAAGGCGTTGACCATCGCCAGCAGGTGCGCGACATCGGCCGGTACGCCGTAAGGAATGCCCATGCAGAGCTGAATCAGCGACGGCGCGGCGAGCAGGCCTTCCTTGATCATCTGTTTGACGAACGACAGGTTGCCCGTGTCGAACACCTCGAGCTCCGGCTTGACTCCCAGGTCCCTGGCGATGGCCGCGCCCTGGCGCAGATAGTTCGGCGTGGATATGTAGGCGCGATTGCCGTCGCCGAAATTGAGGCTGCCGCAATCGAGCGTGGCGATGTCGGGCCGGTACAGTCCCTCATGGCACAAATCGATGATGTGCCGCATCCGCTCCTCCTGGGTCACGAAGTCGCTGCCCGGTGCGGGGGTGTCCTTGAGCCCGTGCTCGCCGATGACGATGTAGCCGCCCATGCCGCAGGTCAGATTCACGATCACATCGACCTTGCTTTCACGGATGCGCTTGACCACCTCGCGGTAGTGCCGCGTTTCCATGCTGAATGCGCCGGTTTCCGGCTCGCGTACGTGGATGTGAACGATGGCGGCGCCGGCCTGCGCCGCCGCGATCGCCGTGGCGGCGATCTGTTCGGGCGTGATGGCGCAGTGCGGGCTCTTGGTGACCTTGGTGTCATCCCCGGTAACGGCGCAGGAAATGATGACGTCGTGATTCATGGCAATCCCCCCTACGAAACGATGAGCGTGTACCCTGACGTTTATATTATTTCGATAATAATATTTAAGCGCATGATAGATGTTAAGCGCGGCTCCGGCAACTCGAGGCTGCGGCGCATCGCCTAATGCCGGCCGCCGGCGAGGGCGCGAATGATTTCGGCCTCGCCGCACACCCCGGTGATCCTGCCGCCCTCCGCGAGCAATACCGGATGACCGGTCGCCTGGCGCAGGCGAATGATGGCCTGCAGCGAGAGCGAGGCGGGGGCGACCGCTACGCCCGGTCCCGGCTCCATGCTCTTAAGCGCCGCCTCGTCGCGCACGTGCCGCAGCGCATGCTCGACGCCGTCCAATTGAACGCCGAGCGCCTCTTCGGCCGGGCCAAGCGACAGCCGGTAGCGGCGCCGCTCGTCGAGCCATACGGTGCCGCCGTCGGAGGGCATTTGCGAGCGCTGGCACATGATCATGCCGCCGGTCAGCACGTCGAGCGGATTCATGTGGCGGACGAATTCAGCCACGTAATCATCGGCAGGCGCGAGCACGATGTCCTCTGCGGTGCCGGTTTGGACGATGCGCCCGTTTTGCAGGATGGAAATGCGGTCGCCGAGCCGCAGCGCCTCGTCCATGTCGTGGCTGACGAACAGGATGGTCTTCTTGACCCGCTCCTGCAGAGCGAGCAGCTCACCCTGCAGCTTGCCGCGGATCAGGGGATCGAGCGCGGAAAACGGCTCGTCCATCAGGAGAATATTGGCGTCGGTGGCGAAGGCGCGCGCCAGTCCGACGCGCTGCTGCATGCCGCCGGAGAGCTCGCTCACGTGGCGCTCGGCCCACTGCGAGAGCCCGACCAGCTCCAATTTTTCATCCACGATGCTGTTGCGCGCGGCGGCCGTTTCGCCGCGCAGTTCCAGGCCGAAACCCACGTTCTCGCGCACCGTGCGCCAGGGCAGCAGGCCGAACTGCTGAAACACCATGGTGACGCACTCGCGGCGCACGCGGCGCAATTGCACCGTGTCGCAGCTGGCGACGTCGATGGTCCAATCGCCATCGTGAATCTGCACATGGCCGCGGGTGACCGGGTTCAAGCCGTTCGCCGCGCGCAGCAAGGTGGATTTCCCGGACCCGGACAGCCCCATCAGCACGGAGATCTCGCCTTGCGCAATGCTCAAGCTGGCGCCGGCCACGCCGACGATGACGCCGAACTTGTTCTGGATGTCGCTGCGCGTCGCTCCGGCGTCGAGCGCGGCGAGCGCGTCGCGCGTGGCCGCGCGCCCGGCGCGACCCGGCTGGCGCGCAAAGAGAATGTCCACGTCCTGAAATTCGATCGCGGCGCTCAACGCGGCACCTCGCGCTCCTTGGGCCGGCTGATGCGGTCCAGAATGATGGCGAGCAGCACGATGGTGAAGCCGGCCTCGAAGCCCATGCCGACCTGCACCGAGTTGAGGGCTCGCACCACTGGGACGCCGAGTCCGCCGGCACCGACCAACGCGGCGATCACGACCATCGACAAACTGAGCATGATGCACTGCGTAATGCCGGCGACGATGGTGCCCGCCGCGCTCGGCAGTTCGACTTTCCACAAAAGCTGCAGCGGAGTGGCGCCGAACGCTTCGCCGGCCTCGATCAGCGGACGCGGCACGGAGGAAATGCCCAGGTGCGTGAGGCGGATCGGAGCGGGCAGGGCGAAGATCACGGTCGAGATGAGGCCCGGCACGACGCCGAGTCCGAACAGGACGAGAGTTGGAATGAGATAGACGAAGGTCGGCAGGGTCTGCATCAGATCGAGCACCGGGCGCAGAGCGGCGAACAGCCGCGGCCGGTGCGCCGCCGCGATCCCGAGCGGCACCCCGATGGCGGCGGAAGCCAAGGTGGCGACCAGCACCAAGGCGAGCGTCTCGAGCGTCGCATCCCAGTAGCCCTGATTCAGGATGAACAGCAGCGCCAAGGCGACGAACGCCGTGAGCGTCCACGAACGGCGCAGCACGAAGGCCAGCGCTGCGATGGCGACGATCAGCGCGGTGGCGGGCAGGGCGCGCAGCACCGTGGTGACACCGTCAACGGTGCCGCGGACCACCATGGAAATGCCGTTGAACACGAAAGTGCCGTGCGCCTTGATGATGTCGATGGCCACCGCCATGGCATCGCCCACCGGGATCTTGTGGCTCACGATCCACTGCTCGAACCCTCCTGGGCGAGTCGAGGGCGCGGAACGCGCCAGCGCGCCCGCCGCAGGACGTCCGTCGAAGGTGCGCACGCCCTCGAGCCAGGCCCTCACCACGTCGGGGTTCGCCTTGAGCCATGCGATGGCTGCGGCCCCGGGCGTTTCATGCCGGTCTAAGATGGCTCCCATCATTTCACTCTCGCCGCGCAGCGAGAATTTTAGGTTGGCGAGCAGGCGGCCGATGTTCGGGCACTCGGCGCTGTAGCCCCTGCGCGTCACTGTGTAGATGGTCGCCTCACCGAAAGTCGGGCCCACATCGCCGCCGCTCAGGTACTTGATGTCGAAGCGCATGTTCATCGGATGTGGTTCCCACGCAAGGAACACGATGGGCTGCTTGGCGCGATAAGCCCGCTCCACCTGAGCGAGCATCCCCTGCTCACTCGATTCGATCAATTTGAAGCCGCCGAGGCCGAATTGATCCTGCTTGATCATATCGAGAACGACGCGGTTCCCGTCGTTGCCCGGCTCGATGCCGTAAATCGAACTGTTCAGCTGCGGTCCGAAACGGCGGATGTCCTGGAAGTCCTTGAGTCCCTCCGCGTAGGTGTACGCCGGCACCGCCAGGGTATATTTGGCGCCCGTCAAATTTGCCCCGAGCACCACCACCGAGCCGTCGGCCACATAGCGGCTGCGATCGGCCTGCTGCGTCGGCATCCAATTGCCGAGGAACACGTCGATGTCCTTGTTCTGCAAAGATGCGAAGGTCACGGGCACCGACAGCACCGTGATGGTCGGCGTGTAGCCGATGTCTCTCAGCACCTGCGCCGTGAGCGCGGTCGTCGAGGTGACATCGGTCCAGCCGACATCGGAGAAACGCACGGTCTGGCAGCTGGGGGGGTCCGCCGCAGCGGTTGCAGCCGCGCGTGAGGACGGCGCCGCCAGCGCCAGGGTAAACACCACGATCAGTGCCGCCCACTTAAGAGCGCCCTTCGCGGGCTTGACCACGCCGCCCCATGGGCGGCATGATTGGGTTCCCAGGTCAATTTTTGAATGCTCGTTCAACGGGGCGTTACAGGCGCTCACCATGCATTCCTAGTAGATTGAAATTGAACGGATAAATCGGCAATACCCATCTTAATCGGAAGTCCGCACAGACGTCTACAAAAGTGCCCGGCGAATGGCAGAGGCAGTCGAATTGAACAGTCAATCAACGAGTCCCACGGATCTCTCCCGTGAACCCTTGGAAGAGACGCGGCGGTGTCGGCTGATCGAAGTCACCATCGATAGCCTAGCCGAACTTGGCTACGTGGGCACGACGCTCTCGCAGATAGCGGCTCGCGCGGGTGTGTCGCCGGGCCTGGTCGCTCATTATTTCGGCGACAAGGATGGTTTGCTCGATGCCGCGTTTCGCTCCCTGACGCGGCGTGTCGGCGATCACGTGCGCGCTCGGTTGCGCCAGGTCAGCACGCCGCGCGCGCGCATTCAAGCCGTGATCGATGCGAATTTGGCACCCGAGGAGTTCGAGCAGCGCACCGGCACCGCATGGCTGGCTTTCTGGGGGCAGGTGCTGCAGGTGAACAGCCTGAAGCGCGTGCAGGCGGTGTATCAGCGCCGCACCCTGACGAATTTGCGCTGTTCACTCAAGCAGCTCGTGCCGCCCGATGAAGCGCAGATCCTGGCCTCGATGATCGCCGCGATGATCGACGGCGTGTGGTTGCGCGCGGCCTTGTCAGGATGGCGCGAGGCAGACAGCGGCAGCGCGCGCGCACTGCTCACCGAATTCGTCAACGGACGGCTCGATGCGAGCCGCGCCGCAGCGGCGACGTCGGGCGCCGAGGAGTGCGCGGACGGGCCGGCCGCGGCGCGTGCCCGCGCCGCCGTTCCCGCGGCCGGCGAGCGCTTCGCCTCCATCAATCCGGCGACCGGAGAGGTGCTCGGCTACGTGAGCGCCGCGGGTCCGGCGCAAATCAACGCCGCGGTGCGTGCGGCGCAGGACGCCCAGGTCAAATGGGCTGCGATGACGGGCGCGGAGCGCGCGCGCGTGCTGCGCCGCGCCGCCCAGCTGCTGCGCGCGCGCAATCAGGAGCTTGCCGAGCTCGAATCGCGCGATACCGGCAAGCCCATCCAGGAGACGCTGGTCGTGGACGTGGTTTCCGGCGCGGATTGCCTCGAATATTTCGCGAGCCTTGCGCAATCCTTGAGCGGCGAGCACATCGATCTCGGCGCGCAAGCCTTCGGCTACACGCGCCGCGAGCCGCTCGGCGTCGTCGCCGGCATTGGCGCCTGGAACTACCCGCTGCAGATTGCCTGCTGGAAGGCGGCGCCCGCCCTGGCCTGCGGCAACGCTATGATCTTCAAGCCGGCGGAACTCACCCCGTTCACCGCCGTGAAGCTCGAGCAGATCTTGATCGAGGCCGGATTGCCGGCGGGCGTGTTCCAGGTGGTGCAGGGCTTCGCCGATACCGGCCGTCTGCTCACTCGCCACCCCGATATTCGCAAAGTATCGCTGACCGGCGAGGTCGGCACCGGCAAGGCGGTGATGCGCGACGCGGCGCAGACGCTCAAGAGCGTGACGCTCGAACTGGGCGGCAAGTCGCCGCTGATCATCTTCGAGGACGCCAAGCTGGACAACGCGGTGGCGGGCGCGCTGCTCGCGAATTTCTATTCCTCAGGGCAGGTGTGTTCGAACGCCACACGAGTGTTCGTGCATTCATCCGTGATGGCGGCGTTCCTGGAGCGCCTGCTCAAGCGCGTGAGCGCGATGCGCATCGGCGATCCGATGGATCCGGCGACGCAGGTCGGCGCGCTGATTTCGGAGCAGCACATGCACAAGGTCTTGGGCTACATTGCACGCGGGCGGGCCGAGGGCGCGCGCCTTCTGATCGGCGGCGGCCGTGTGACCACGGGGGAGCTGGGGAAGGGATATTTTGTCGCGCCCACCATCTTCGATCGGTGCCGCGACGACATGGCGATCGTGCGCGAGGAGATTTTCGGGCCCGTCATGTCGGTGCTGGAGTTCACCGACGAGCGCGAAGTCATCGAGCGCGCCAATGCCAGCGAATTTGGGCTGGCGGCCGGCGTGTTCACCAGCGATTTGACGCGCGGCCATCGGGTGATTGCACAGCTGCAGGCCGGCACGTGCTGGATCAATCACTACAACGTGACGCCGATCGAGCTGCCGTTCGGCGGCGTGAAGCTCTCGGGCCTCGGGCGCGAGAACGGACGCGCCGCGCTCGAACACTACACGCAGCTGAAAAGCGTCTACGTCGCCATGGGCGACGTCGATGCGCCCTATTGACGAAGCAGGCAGGGGCAAAGTTGGCAGAGGAAAGTTTCGATTACGTCATCGTGGGCGCAGGGTCGGCGGGGTGCGTCCTGGCGGACCGGCTGAGCGCCGACGGCCAGCGCCGCGTGCTGCTGCTCGAGTACGGCGGCTCGGACCGCTCGATCTTCATTCAGATGCCCTCGGCCCTGTCCATCCCGATGAACATGCCGAAATACAACTGGTTCTACCACACCGAGCCAGAACCGCACCTGAACGGCCGGCGCATGCACACGCCGCGCGGCAAGCTGCTCGGCGGCTCATCCTCGATCAACGGGCTGGTCTACATCCGCGGCAACCCGCAGGATTTCGAGCGCTGGGCGGCCGAGGGCGCCGCGGGCTGGGCGTACCGCGATGTGCTGCCCTACTTCAAGCGCGCCGAGAAGCGCGCGGAGGGCGGCAACGAGTACCGCGGCGGCGGCGGCAAGCTGCACACGACCTATGGACGCGTGGACAATCCGCTGCATGCGGCATGGCTCAACGCCGCCCGCGAGGCGGGCTACCCGCGGTCGGCCGACGTCAACGGATTTCAGCAGGAAGGCTTCGGTCGCATGGACATGACCGTGGAGCAGGGCAGGCGCTGCAGCGCTGCGCGCGCATACTTGCGCCCCGCCATGCGGCGCTCCAACCTCAAGGTGCTGACCCATGCGCTTGCGACGCGCATACTTTTCGAGGGCCGGCGCGCCCGCGGCGTCGAGTACCGCCGCGGAGGCGAAACGCACCGCGTGCGCATTGGCGAAGAGCTGATTCTCTCGGGCGGTCCCATCAACTCACCGCAGCTGTTGAAGCTCTCCGGAGTGGGGCCGGCGGCGGAGCTGCGCGCGCTCGGCATCGAGGTGGTGCACGATCTGCCGGGTGTCGGCGAGAACCTGCAGGATCACCTGGAATTCTATTTCCAGGTGGCGTGCAAGGAGCCGATCACTCTGTACTCCTCGATCAATTGGTGGAATCGTGCGCTGATCGGCGCACGCTGGCTGCTGCGCAAGGATGGCCTGGGGGCGACCAATCATTTCGAGACCTGCGGGTTCATCCGCAGCCGCGCGGGCGTCCCCTACCCGGACATCCAGTATCACTTCCTGCCCATGGCAGTAGCCTATGACGGCTCGACGCTCGCTCAGGAGCACGGCTTTCAAGCCCATGCCGGGCCGATGCGCTCCAAGAGCCGCGGCTGGGTGCGATTGGCCTCGATCGACCCGCTCGAGAAGCCGCGTATTCGCTTCAATTACCTGAGCGAGCCGGACGATTGGATTGAAATGCGCGCCTGCGTGCGCCTGACGCGGGAGATCTTCGCGCAGCCGGCCTTCGACCGCTATCGCGGACGGGAGATTCAGCCGGGCGCCGACGTGCAAACGGACGAGCAGATCGATGCCTTCGTGCGCGCGAAGGTCGAAAGCGCGTATCACCCCTCGTGCTCCTGCAAAATGGGGCGGCCCGAGGATCCGATGGCGGTGGTCGACAGCCACGCGAAGGTATACGGACTCGAAGGACTGCGGGTGGTGGATTCGTCCATCATGCCGTCGGTGACCACCGGCAATCTCAACGCACCGACCATCATGCTGGCGGAGAAGGCCGCCGACCACATCCTCGGGCGCGGCATGCTGCCGCCGGACGATGCGCCCTTCTATGCCGCGCCCGGCTGGCAGCGCGCGCAGCGTTAGCGGCGCCGGAGCGCGCTACTGCAGAAACGCTACTTGAGATACTGATCGAACCAGCGCAGCGTGCGTGCCAGCGCGTCGGCAATGTGCTCCGGATCGCGCAGCCCGTGGCCTTCGTCCGGGTAGATCATGATGGCCCCCGGAACGCCCAGAGTCTTCAGCGCATGCCAGAATTCCTGCGTCTGCGACGCGGGACACTCGATGTCGCGCTCACCGACGTACGCGAAGGTCGGGGTGCGCACGTTGCGAATGAAATTGATGGGCGATGAGCGCGCGTAAACTTCCGGATCGTCGTACGCCGAAGCGCCGAAGTACGGCAGCATCCATGCGTCGATGCCATTCTCGCCGTAGTACGACAGCCAGTTGCTGATGCCGGCGATCGCCACCGCGGCCTTGAAGCGCTGGGTTTGGGTCACCGCCCACATGGTCATGAAGCCGCCGTAGCTGCCGCCCATGATGCCGAGCCGCGCATCATCGACCGGCGCCGCCTTCACCGCCGCGTCGATTCCCGCGAGCACGTCGCGCAAGTCGCCATAGCCGAAATCGCGCACATTCGCCGAGGCGAAGCGCTCGCCCTGGCCGAAGCTGCCGCGGGGGTTGGGTCGAAACACCGCATAGCCGCGCTCGAGCAGCTCCTTCACCAGTCCGGTACCCTCGAAGGAGGGCACCACGGCCCCTGCCGGGCCGCCGTGAACGATGGTCACCATCGGTACCTTTCGATCGGTGTGCTCGGGCAGCAGCAGCCAGCCCTGCACGTCGAAACCGTTGCTCTTCCAGCGCAGGCTTTGCACGCGCCCCGTCGCGGCCATGCCGGCATTGGCTGCCGTCAGATCGCGCCAGTTTCCGATGGTGCCCGTTTCGATCTCCGGCGGCGCGCTGAACGACTCGTGCGCCGCGGCCGTCACTGCGGAGGGGCACGCGGCGCGAAGGCCCGCTGCATCGCCGCTGAAGGATTCCGTGCCGCTCCACAGGATGCGCGCAGCGGTCCGCTCGCGCCCCACGCCTAAGTCTGCGAACTGCGCGTTGTCGCCGGCGAGCAGCTGCGCCTGCAGGTGGCCATCGCAGCGCCATGCGATCCCTGTGGCCGACGCCCGCATCTGTGGGGTCAGGTTCACCGCTGCGCCGCCGTCGGCCGGAACCGCGTAGACATCTCCACCGGTCGAGCCGAAATCGCTCATGATGCCGGCGATGAATGCGACCGTCCGGCCGTCGCGCGACACTCGCGCATTCGCGATCTGTTGCCGGGCGTTCGCCGGGCTGTAGAGGACTCGTGCGCTCGCGTCGCCCTCGAAGAACGCAAACAGCCGGGCGGTCCACCAGTGGTCGTCGCCGTTGCCCGGCGAGGCCGTGCCGACGAAGCCTCGTCCGGCGGGCCGCCAGTCGAATTCATAGACGAATAGATCGGGCGGCGAGGCGTAATGCAGCGCGCCGTTCTCGAGAATGGCAATTCGCTGTTCCGGGGTCGGCGCATCCAGATCACCGGCAACCGGCGCTCCGGCTTCCCTCGCGCCGACTTCCTTGACGGCATTCGCGGTTGCCAGCATCGCGAGCCGCCCGTCGGGCCCGTAACGCAGATCCTCGAGCGTGCCGCTGTATTCGAGCAGCTTGGTCAGGCCGCTGCCGTTGCGCGCGACCGCATACACGGAGCGTGCATGGCTGCCCGGCGTGCGCAACGTGAAGGCGAGGCGGGTGCCGTCCGGGCTCCAGGCGGGCGAGCCGGGCCAGCACTGCGGCGCGCGGCCGCAGGGTAGTTCTATCCTGGTTGCGGCGCCGTCCTGAACTGGCCGGATGAGGAGATCGCGAATGGGCGGATAAAACCCGCCCGCGGGCGAGTCGCCTTCGACCGAGGCCACGAGCGTGGCGTCGGGCGAGAGCTCGACGTGCAGGAACCGGTGTACGAGCCTCGGCGGCGCATCGTCGGCGCCGGCGGTGGCGCCCGCCGATATGCCGAGAACGCAGGCGCAGGCGCCGAGGATGCGGGAAATGAACAGCGTTTTCATGAGGTGATTGTAGGGTGGATAATGAGCCAATGGAGGAGCGGCCGTCGATCGAGCAATTGCCGGTGAAGGCGCTGGTTGCGCTGATCGGCGGCGATCACGTATCACCCGGGGCGGGTTCGGCCGGCGCCGTGGCTCTGGCTCTCGCGGCGGCATGCGCAGGCAAGGCGGTGTCCGTCAGCCTGAAGCACCGCCCGGACGAATTGCATCTGCAGGATGCGCGCGAGCGCTTCGCCGAGATGGCGCGCCGCGCGCTGTCCGGCGCCGATCGGGACAGCGAAGCGTTCGAACGCTTCATGCACGAGAAATCCGCCGCTGCGGCGGCGCGTCTCGCCGACAGCGGCGAGAAGCTCGCTCAGATGGCCAGCATATTGACCGCGGCGATCGATGACATCGAGCCGCGAATCCAACCGAGCATGGCGGGCGATCTCGCGGCGGCGAGGGCCCTCGCCGGGGCCGCGGGCAGCATCCAGGCCAGAAACGCCGCCGAGGCCAGAGACAAGCAGCGCAGCATCGAGGCGAGCTGAGACGCGGGACTTGCCGCGGCGACCGTGCCGCGTTTTATTCCTCGCCTCCGGCCGTTGGCTTTCCGAACTTGTACGACAGCCGCACTCCGAACACGCGCGGCTCGTTGACCGTCTGGCGCAGGTCGAAGTTGCCCTCGTTGGTGTAGATCACCGCATTCTTGTTCGTCAGATTGGTGATGTAGAGCTCGGTCATCCAGTGCTCGTCCACCTGATTCAAACCAAAGCGCAGGTTCATGATCGAATAGCCGGGTTGCAGCACGCGCGGCAGGCCGTTGCTGCCCGAGGTTTGCAGCGTATTGAACATATCGCCTTTGTGCGCGACATCGTACTGGGCGTACCAGTGCAGAGCGTCCTTGAGCGGCTTTTCAAAGCGGGTGTTGCCGCTCCAGCTGAAGTACGGCACGTAGGGCAGATGCTCTCCGGGAAGCACGGCGAAGCTCGTGTCGGCTCCATAATTCGTGCTCGACATGCGCGAGTCGTTGTAGCTCGCCGAGGCCTCCATGTTCCAGAAGGCGTTCGCCTGGTACTTGACGTTGGATTCCATGCCGTAGATGCGGGCATTGCCCACATTGGCGTTGAAGCTGTTCGAAGGACAGATATTGGGGTCGAAGACCAGGGTCTGAAAATCGTGCCAGGGCATGTAGTAGGCGGCGCCGTTCCACAGCAGATGTCTGTCGAGCCACTGGGTTTTCCAGCCGAACTCGTAGTTGGTCAAGGTATCCGGCTGGAACTCTAACGGGACGCCGTTTTTCTGGCATTGCTCGGGAAGACCGGGGTTGACGCCGCCGTCTCTGAAACCCTGTGCGGCATCGGCATAGATGAGCACATCCGGCGTCAAGTTGTAGCTCACGTCGATCTTGCTGTTCCACTTGTGTGAGGAACCCGGCCCCACCGTCGGACTTTGCGGCGAGTACCAGAACCCGCCGTAGGTTTGGGTGTTGAAGCTCGAGTGAAAGTGCACCGTTCCCAAATCGATGTGCAGCCGGTTCGTGACATCGAAAGTGACATTGGCGAATTCCGTCGTTTGCAGATAATCGTAGCGCTCCGTGTAGCTGAACCAATCATCGGGTCGCGGCGGCTTGGTGGTCTGGCCGTAGTACAGGTTGTAGTACTGCCAGGCCTGACTCGAGGTCTGCAGGCCGGGCATGGCGTAGAAGTCATCGATGAACTCGCGGGTCTTTTCCCAGTACGTACCGAGAAGCCAGTGAAACCAGCCGCCTTGCTTCGATTGCAGGCGCAGCTCGTTGGACCAGCGGTCCGTCCAAGTGGTGTAGTTGTAGTACTGGGTCGGCACGTTGCAGCCGCTGAACGGCTGAAGGGTGTTAGGGGGCACGCTCGTGGAGTAGATCGGGTCGGTCCGGCAGGTGAAAGCCTGCCGCGATGCCGCGGTGAGCGAAGACGGCGGACCCGTGTTCACGTACTGCATGTACTCCGAGTACTCGTTTACCCAGACGTCGTCCTGCGCCCAGTAGGTATTGGCATATACCAGATCGCCGATGCCGACGTCGCCCTCCAGATGGAAGTCCAACGATTTCGTGTAGTACTGCTTGAACTCGGGGCCGAACCGGTCCACGTTCTTCTGGCCTAAGGAGCGCACCGGGCCGTTGACCAGGTCGCCGTTTTCATCCACGGCGCCGCCGATGGTCGGGTTCTCGTCCCACGCGCCGTGCGTGAGCTGGCGCTGATAGCTGTAGGTCAGCGTCGCCTTCCAGTCATCGGTGAACTTCTCGCCCAGTGCGATGCGCCCCCCGGTGACTTTCTCGACGTTGTAGTTCTTGCCCGACCATTGCGAATTGTTCGAGACGGTACCGTTCACCCAATTGCGGGTGACGTTGAGATTGTTGATGTATCCGCCGTGGTAATCGTCGTAGACGGAGAGCCGCAGGGCCATGTGGTCGGCGATGATCGGAAGGTTCAAGTAGGCCTCGGCGACTCCGTTGTGCGTGCCGCCGTCGATTTTGCCGCCGTCGAGGTCCACGCCGGCGCTGAATGCCGAAGGATCCGGCTTGTTGGTGATGAAGCGCAGGGCGCCGGCCATGGCGCCTGCGCCGAACGTCGTCCCCTGCGGACCGTTCAGCACCTCGATCCGCTCAATGTCGTAAAGATGCAGATCGGGCGTGCTGCCGTAGAAATTCATCGACATGTCGTCGACCAGAAACGCGGTCGTGGCCTCGTTCGCATAGTTCGGGTTGCTGCCGTCGGACACGCCGCGCATCACGAAGGTCTGCGTGCCCGGGCCGGCGCTGACGAAGGAAATCGACGGCGTCATGGTGGCGTAGTCTTCGAACTGCGAGATCGACAGGTTCTGCAGGTCCTTGCTGGTGAAGACGTCGATGCTGACCGGAACGTCCTGCAGATTCTCTGCGCGCTTGCGCGCCGTGACGATCACTTCCTCGAGGGTGCTGGAGGATTCGGCGGAAGCGTCCGCCGCCAGAGCCGGTGCGACGTGCATCCCGGCGGCACCCGACAGCGCGGTCGCGATGGCAAGGGCGAGCTTCGAGCGCGAAGCAGGCGGCATGACGGCCGGTTTGCTGCATGACGAGCTAGCCGCCGACCGCGCTGCAGTTGTGCGCATCCATCATCCCCCTTTTCTAATCATTCATCTAACGCCGCTGCGTGCCTTTCACTCCGGATCATGTCTTGCGGAGGCGTAGGCTGTCAATGATTGGCGTTGTCGGAGCTGATCAAACGTTCAACAGGGACACGGCGCGGCGCGGGGGCCTTTAGTCCGCGAAGCGCTCGAGAGCGTCGCCCAGCGCGCGCCGAAGGGGCTCGAGCTGGACCTCGAAATGCCGCCAGTAGCCCACGCCCGAGGCGTACAGGGGTTGGCGCACCTGTTCCGCGCTGGAGGTGCGGACCGGTCGCTTGGTTTCATGAAATGCGAGGCAGGCGGGCTCGAATTCCAACCCGCAGTGCATCAACAGGCGGCGTATGTGAATCTCTGGATCTCGCACCAGCGCTTCATACCCCAGGTGCAGCACCTTGCCGGGAAGCACCGTATCCCAATGGTCCATCAGGCTCAGGTAGCACCGGTAGTAGCGGCCCAGCGACTCGAGATCGTAGCTGAAGGACTGGCCCTCCGCGAAGTTTTGCTTGAAGGTGCTGAAGCACGAATCCATCGGGTGGCGGCGCACGTCGATCACGATCGCGTGGGGCAGCATCGCGTGAATCAGGCCGACGTGGCTGAAGTTGTTCGGCATCTTGTCGATGAAGTGCGCCCGTCCGGTGCGGATCGGGGCTGTCTCTTCGAGGTAGCGGCGGCCAAGCATCGCGAATTGCTCCGGCGGGACGGCGCGCACGCTCTCCGGGTAGGCATCGTGCAGCGGGTTCGCGTGGTCGAATTCGCGAACGATGGTCAGCACATTCGGCAGCTCGAAGGTCCCTTCCACGCTCGAGTGGCTGGCCAGAATCTGCTCGATCAGCGTCGAGCCGGAGCGCGGGAGCCCCACGATGAAGATCGGTGCGGGATCCGGGTGTCCGGCGTTGACGCGCTGGTTGAAGAATGCGGCATCGAAGCACTCGCGGACGCGCCGCGTCTTGTTTTCGAATACCCCGATATCGAATGGGACGGTCTTGCGGCGCCGCGTGTTGCCGGTCGCGTAGTGCTCGAACGCCGCCGCGTAATTTTTCTTGTGCTCAAACGCGCGTCCCAGAGCGAAGTGCAAGTGCGCCTGGTCCACATCGCCGCCGCCGTCGCCTTTCAGCAGGTCTTGCATCGCCGCGATCTCGGTGTCGCTGAACACATAATTCTTGAGATCGGCGAGACTCCAATAGGCCTCGCCGAAGCTCGGATCGAGCTTCAGGCAGGCCTGGTAGGCCTGCTCGCACTCGCGGCGCCGGCCAAGAGTCTTGAGAAGATGCCCGATCGAGAGGGGCAGGCGCACTTCCTCGGGATTCAGGCGCGCAGCCTCCTCGAAGGCCACGAGGGCGTCGGCCTGGCGCATCATGCGGGCGCACACGTTGCCGAGCAGCACCCAGTTCTTGGGGTTTTCAGCCTCGATTTTCAGCAGCTGGCGAACCGCCGCCTCCGCCTGGGGTAAGCGCCCCAGATCGACGTAGGCCTGGCACAGGCCGCGCCAGATGAGCGGCAGGTGGGCCGACTGCTTCTGGGCGTGGCGCAGCAGGCGCAGCGCATCGCCGGCGCGGCTGACGGTGAGCGAGATCGCGGCCAGGCCGCACAGCGCCGCCACATGGCTCGCGTCCGTCTTCAGGATATCGCGAAATATCCCCTCGGCGGCCTTGCGGTTTTCCGCGACGAGTGCCGCAGTCGCCTCCTCGATGCGGCGGCAGCACGGATCCGCGAGGCGCGCACGTTCGTAGGCCACCTTCGCATCGGGGTACTTTTGCAGGTCGACGAGCACATCGCCATAGGCGAGCCATGCGGCCTCGAGCGCCGGGGCGGCCGCCACGACTTGCCGCAGTTCCTCGCGCGCCGCCTCCAATCGTCCTGCGCGGCGATAGGCCCGGGCAAGGTCGGTGCGCGCGTGCCAGAACTGGGGCGCTGCTGCGACCGCGCGCTCGAGGCTCTCGACGGCGTCGAGGACCTTGTCCTGATCGAGCAGTGCGACTCCGAGCAGGCGCAGGCTGTTGACGTCGCCGGGGGCCGCGGCCTGGATCGCGCGCAATTGCCGCTCCGCAGTCTCGGCGCGGCCCGCGCGAAGGGCGCCCAGTGCCTGGGCGTAGGCCGCGCGCATGCGCGCCTGTGATTCAACCTTCATCATGGCCACACGAATATGGCGCACGGGGTGCCCACGGGTCAACGCCGTGTGCGGTTAAGTCAACGGCGCGCGCGGTTGCGCCGAAGCGTCCAGGCGCCTTAAGCCTGGAACTCCGCAGCAATCTCGGCGAGCACGCCGGTGACGTACCCCGCGAACGAGCGCCACACCTCGACGTGGAATGCGTCCTCCCGGGTGCGCCACAGAACGATGTCGGCCTTGGCAAATACGGTCCGGGTGCACATGCCGACCGGAAACTCGCCGAGGTCCACATCGAGCGGGCAGGCGCCGTTCAGTATAACGCTTGCGTGCGGGCCGCTGATTTCCAGTGCAAATTGCCGGTGGCTGATATCGACCAGCGCATGCGGGGTACCGGCCAGGGCGGTTTCGAGCCGGCCCGCGATGGCGGCTTGTGTGTCGCTGCGCGCCGCATCGGGCGCGGAGTCCAGCAGCAGATATTCATCCGGTCCCAGCCACAGGGTCGCGCGCGATCGCTCGGCGACCGCGCGGCAGGGCGCATCTGAAAAACCGACGCCCCAGACCGGCTGCGCGAGTGCGCGTGCGCGAGCATCGCCGTGCAGCACCCAACGTACCGCCGGCGGCAATGGCTTCATCCAGCCCGTCGTGGCGATGGGCGGCGTGCGGCGCGGTGCGATCTCAACCATTGATGCGCGCTCCGGTGGGATCGTAGAAAACCGGCGAGGTGACCTCCACTTGAAGATCGCCGGCCGGCATGGGCACGTACAGCGTCTGTCCCAGCCGTGCGCGGCCGCCGGCGATGAGCGCAAGGGCGATCGGATGGCCCAGGACGCTGCTGGCATAGGAGGAGGTGACGTGGCCGATCAGTTCCATGGGCGGCTTCTGGGCCGCCCGCGCCGCGATCTGTGCGCCTTCCTCGAGCAGCGTGCGCCCGTCGCGGGTCTTAAGGCCTACGAGCTGCTTGCGGCCGGCGGCCTTCATCGATGCGCGCTCGAGCGAGCGCTTGCCGACGAAGTCCGCCTTGTTCTTGCCGATCGCCCAGCTTAAGGCCGCATCGTCGGGTGTGACCGTGCCGTCGGTATCCTGGCCGACGATGATATAGCCCTTCTCCGCGCGCAGAACGTGCATGGTTTCGGTGCCGTACTCGACCATGCCGTGCGCTTGGCCGGCGGCGTAAATCGCTTCCCACACTGCGGCGCCGTAGTCGGCGGGCACATTGACCTCGAATCCCAGTTCGCCGGTGAAGCTCACCCGGAACATCAGCATCGGCACGCCGCAGATGCGCCCGCGGCCGACGCTCATGTGCGGCATCGCCGCCGCGCCCAAATCGATGTCTTCGACCAGCGGCTCGAGCACTCGGCGCGCGTTCGGTCCCTGCACCGCGATCACCGCCCATTGTTCGGTGGTCGAGGTGAGCCAGACCTTCAGATCGGGCCACTCGGTTTGCCGGTAATCTTCCATCATGGCGAGCACGCGCGGTGCACCCCCGGTGGTCGTGGTCACATGAAAGCGGTCGCTCGCCATGCGCGCCACCACGCCGTCGTCGTAAATGAATCCGTCCTCCCGGCACAAAATGCCGTAGCGCGAGCGCCCGACGCCGAGTCCCGACCAGCTGTTGATGTACAGCCGGTTCATGAACTCGGCCGCATCCGCGCCGACGACCTCGATCTTCCCCAGGGTCGAGGCGTCGAAGATGCCGCAGGCGCTGCGCACCGCGCGGCACTCGCGCGCCACCGCGGCGTGCATGTCCTCGCCGCTGCGCGGAAAATAGCGGGCGCGCTTCCACAGGCCCACATTCTCGAACACCGCTCCCCTCGCGGCCGCCCACTCGTGGGTCGGCGTGGTGCGTTTCGGATCGAACAGATCGCCGCGCGAGATGCCGGCCAAGCTGCCGAACGTGATGGGCGTGTAGGGCATGCGAAAGGTCGTGAGGCCGACCTGCGGTATCGGCACATCGAGGCCGGCGGCCACGATCGCGAGGGCGTTCAGATTCGAGGTCTTGCCCTGGTCGGTCGCCATTCCCGTCGTGGTGTAGCGCTTGACGTGTTCGATCGACTGGAAACCTTCGCGCGCGGCGAGCCGCAGGTCGCGCGTGGTGACATCGTTTTGCCAGTCCACGAAGGCCTTCTCGCCGCTCGTCGACGTCTCGACGGCGATGCGCAGCGGCGAGCGAGCGGGCGCATCCGGCTGCGGCTGCGGCAGCGGCGCGGCATCGGCGCCGGCCGCCGCGCCGTCCGCCACGGCCAGCGCAAGGTCGCTGATGCCGCGGCAGGCGCCCGCCGAACGCTCGCACTCCGCCGACTGTCCCGGTAGGAAGGCCTGCAGCGTCTCGTTCCAAACCAGTTTGCCGCGCGATTGCGAATGAAGGTGCACGCTCGGCGTGAAGCCTCCGGACATCAATACCGCGTCGCAGGCGAAGCGGCGCGCGGCGCGGGCGGCGTCGCCGAGGGCAATGCCGCTCACCCGCAAGCCGCCCTCGGTGCCGAGCACCGTCGATCCCGGCAGCAGCGTGATTCCGGCGCGCCGCGCCGCCTCCGGCAGCGCGCCGGAGGGCGCTGCGCGCAGATCGGCCACGGCGGCCACTTCGACGCCCGCGGCGCGCAGGTCGAGAGCGGCCTGATAGGCGGCGTCGCACGCGGTCACGACGACGACCCGGTCGGCGACGCGTACACCGTAGCGGTTCAGATAAGTCTGCGCGGCGCCGGCCAGCATGATGCCCGGCCGGTCGTTGCCCGGAAACACCAGCGGTCGTTCGATGGCCCCGGTTGCGAGTACCACACGGCGCGCGCGCACGTGCCAGAGCCGTTCGCGCGGTTGATGAGCGGCCGGCAGTGCCAGATGGTCCGTGAGGCGCTCGTTCAGCGCGACGAAGTTGTGTGGAAAGTAGCCGAATGCGGTGGTTCGGGCGAGCAGGGTCACGCGCGCGTTGCTCACCAACGCTTGCATCGACCGCTGCAGCCAATCGAGCGCGGCTTCACCGTCGATGTGCGCGGCGGCATCACCCAGCAGACTGCCGCCGAACTCGGAGGACTCGTCGCACAGGATGACGCGGTTGCCCAATTTCGCGGCGGCGAGCGCGGCCGCAATGCCTGCCGGCCCTGCGCCCACCACCAGCACATCGCAGTGCGCGTAGCGCTGCAAATAGCGGTCCGGATCCGGCTGCGTCGGCGCCACACCGAGCCCGGCCGCGCGGCGAATGACGGGTTCGTACAGGGACTTCCACGCGTGGCGCGGCCACATGAAGGTCTTGTAGTAAAAGCCGGCGGGAAAAAACGCGGACAGCCGATCATTCACGCGGCCGATGTCGAAGGTGAGGCTCGGCCAGCGATTCTGGCTCGCGGCGCTCAAGCCGTCGTACAGCTCGACCTGCGTGGCGCGCAGGTTGGGCGTGCGGCGCGCCGCATCGCGGCTCACGGTCACCAGCGCGTTCGGCTCTTCGGAGCCCGCGGCCAGAATGCCGCGCGGGCGGTGATATTTGAACGAGCGGCCGACCAAGTGAACGCCGTTGGCGAGCAATCCCGAGGCCAGCGTATCGCCGACGTAGCCGCCGTACGACTTCCCGTCGAAGACAAACCGCAACGGCCGTGCTCGATCGATGCGCCCGCCTTGCGCGATGCGAAAGCTCACGATGCACGTCCGCCGGCGTTCCCGAAATCGGGCTGTGGTTCGCCCGTCCGGTAGGTCGCGAGAAAATGATCGGTGGTGGTGTCGCGAAGCGCGTTGAAGAAACGGCCGCAGCCGCGCGCATGGCGCCAGCGTTCGGCGTACACGCCCTTGATGTTGCTTCGCATGTACAGAAAGTCGGCCCACGCCTGATCGTCGAGCTCGGACGGCCTTGCGGGGCGATCGAGGTGGGCCTCCCCGCCGTAGGCGAACTCGATCTCGGGGCGCTTTCCGCAATACGGGCAGGGAATGAGCAGCATGGCGCTAGTGCGCCACGGCCGCGGCCGCGGCCTCGTCGATCAAATAGCCGTCTCGAAAGCGCTCGATGGTGAACGGCGCGTTGATCGGGTGCGGCTCGTCGCGCGCGATGGTCCAGGCAAATACGTGCGCCGCGCCGGGCGTGGCCTTGAAGCCGCCGGTGCCCCAGCCGCAATTCACATACAGCCCCGGTACGGGCGTCTTGGCGATGATGGGCGAGCGGTCGGGGGTCACATCGACGATGCCGCCCCAGTTGCGCAGCATTCGCAGGCGGCGAAATTGCGGAAACAGCTCGCAGACGGCATCGAGGGTGTGCATGTTGATGTGCAGCGCGCCGCGCTGCGTGTACGAGGTGTAGGCGTCGGTGCCGGCGCCGATGACCAGCTCGCCCTTGTCCGACTGGCTGACATAGGCATGGATGGTATTCGACATCACCACGCAGGGAAAAATGGGTTTGATCGGCTCCGAAACCAGCGCCTGCAGCGGAAAGCTCTCCAGCGGCAAGCGCACGCCGGCCAACCTCAAGACCACGCTGGTGTGGCCGGCGGCGGACACGCCGACCTTGCGCGAGCGGATCACCCCGCGGGTGGTTTCCAAGGCTTCCACGGCGCCGCCGACGGAACGGCGGATGCCCGTCACCTCGCAATTCTCGATCACATCGACGCCGAGCGCATCGGCGGCGCGGGCATAGCCCCAGGCAACCGCGTCGTGCCGCGCCGTGCCGCCGCGCCGCTGCAAGGCTGCGCCGAGAACCGGATAGCGGATGTTGTTCTCGATATTGAGCGGCGGACAGAATTCCTTGGCCTGTTCGGGCTCGAGCCACTCATTATCCACGCCGTTGCAGCGGTTGGCATGGATATGGCGCTTGCTCACCTGGATGTCGTGCACCGTGTGCGCCAGCATCATCACGCCGCGCGGCGAGAACATCACGTTGTAGTTTAATACCTGCGAGAGGTTTTCCCAGAGTTTGAGCGAATGGTCGTACAGCGCGGCGCTTTCGTTGAACAGATAATTCGAGCGGATGATGGTGGTGTTGCGCCCGGTGTTCCCGCCGCCGATCCAGCCCTTCTCGAGCACGGCAATGTTCCCGAGCCCATGTTCCGTGGCGAGGTAGTACGCGGCTCCCAGGCCATGCCCGCCGCCGCCGACGATGACGGCATCGTAGCTCGGCTTGGGTTGCGCCTTGCGCCATTGCGGCTGCCAGCCGCGGTGGCCCGAAAGGCCGCGCCGCAGCAGCGCCAGCGCGGAGAACGTTTGTCGGCTCATGGAGGAGTCACCTATGCCCGCAGTTCCTTGTTCTCAGGATCGTAGGGCGAGTCGACGAGCACCGTTGCGCGCTTGCGCTCGCCTAGGATCTCGACCTGCAAGTGCGCGCCGACTGCCGCGAACTCCGGCTTGACATAGCCTAGCCCTAAGCTCTTGCCGAGCGCATGGCCGTAGTATCCGGCGGTGGCCCGGCCGACCAGGCGGCCTTGCGCATCGAACAGCGGCTCGTTGCCGAGCGGGTCCGCATCCGTGACGCCGTGCACCTCGAAGGTGATGAAGCGGTGCGGCACGCCCTGCTTGAGCTGCTTCTCGAGAGCTTCCTTGCCGATGAAGGAGCCCTTGTTCAGACGCACGAATCGGTCGAGGCCCGCCTCGCAGGGCGAGTAGTCGGGAGTCAAGTCGCTGCCCCACATGCGGTAGGATTTCTCGAGACGCAGCGACTCCATGGCGCGCATCCCGGCCATGCCGATGTTGAACTCGGCACCGGCGTCGAAAATCGCATCGAACAAGTGATGCGCGTATTCGACGGGAAAGTGCAGCTCCCAGCCGAGCGCGCCGACGAAGTTCACGCGCAGCAGGTACACGTCCGTCGCGAGGCCCACTTCGGCGACTTGGCCGGTGAGCCAGGGAAACGCCGCGTTGTCCAACGGCGCATCGGTGAGCTTCGCCAGCAGTTCGCGCGAGCGCGGGCCGGCCACGACGAAACAGCCGCGGCTGTTGGTGATGTTGCGCAAGGTCACGGCGGCGTGCGCAGCGGCGTCGGTCGGCAGCATCTTGAGGAGATAGTCGCTGTCATAGCGCTCGGCCGCCCCCGCGCTGACCACGTAGAAATGCTGCTCGGCGATCTTGGTGATGGTGAATTCAGAGCGGATGCCGCCGCGCCGTGTGAGGGCATGGCAGAGCGCGATTCGGCCGATTTTCGTCGGGACCTTGTTGGCGACCAAGCCGTCGAGCCAGGCTTCCGCGCCGGGGCCGGTCACCTCATGTTTGGTGAACGGCGTCAGATCGATCATCCCCACGTGTTGGCGGATCAGCAGCGCTTCTTTGCCGACGTGCGGGAAGTAGTTGGAGCGCCGAAAGCTCCACTGATCCCTCGGCGCAACGCCCGGCGGGGCGAACCAATTGGCGCGCTCCCAGCCGTAGCGCTGGCCGAACACCGCCCCCATGCGCTTGAGCTTGTCGTAGACAGGACTGGTCTTGGCAGGGCGCGCGTCGGGCCGCTCTTCATCCGGGAAGTGAATGACGAATACGTTGCGATAGGTCTCTTCATTCTTCTTCACCACATAACGCTTGCTGGTGTAGGGGCCGTAGCGGCGCGGATCGACGGCCATCATGTCGATGCCCGGTTCGCCTTCGACGATCCATTCTGCCAATTGCCAGCCGGAGCCGCCGGCGGCGGTGATGCCGAAACTGTGGCCTTCGTTGAGCCATAGGTTGCGCGTTCCCCACGCCGGACCGGTCAGCGGGCTGCCATCGGGCGTGTAGGCAATCGGACCGTTCACGATGTCTTTGATCCCGCAGGTGGCGAGCGACGGCACACGGCGCTGCGCCGCCTCGACATGCGGCAACAAGCGTTCCAAGTCGCCTTCGAACAGGCTCTTGCCGAACCAGTCGGGCACGCCGTCCGCAAATCGGGCCGGTGCGCCGGCTTCATAGGGGCCGAGGATCCAGCCCATGCGCTCTTCACGCAGGTAGTAGGATTTGTCGGATTCGCGCAGCACCGCGAGTTCGCGCCCTCCGCCCTGCCGGTAGCTCTTCAACTCGGGCGATTCATCGTAGACGATGTATTGATGCTCGACCGGGATCGACGGCACGTTGATGCCGAACAGCCGGCCGGTCTGGCGCGCGTAATTGCCGGTGGCGCAGACCACGTGCTCGGCCACGATGTCGCCCTTGTTGGTGGTGAGATGCCATTCGCCGGAGGGCGTGCGCCTCACCGCGGTCACTTCGGTCTGCTCGTAGATGTCGGCGCCGCGCGCGCGCGCGCCCTTGCGCAGCGCCATGGTCAGATCCGCCGGCGCAATGTGCCCGTCATCCGGGTGATACAGCGCGCCGATGATGTTCGGGGTATCGGCGCCGTTGCCGAGCTCGAGCAGCGGCCAGAGCTTCTTTACCTCCTGCGGACTGATTACCTGAAACGGCACGCCGATGGTATTCGCAGTGCCGCAATATTTCTGATATTCGTCCATGCGTTCGCGGCAGGTTGCAAGCCGCAGATTGCCGGTGACATGGAAGCTCACGTCCTGGCCGGTCTCGGCGGGCAGGCGCTTGTACAGGTCCACGGAGTACTTGTGCAGCTGGCCGACGGTGTAGCTCATGTTGAACAGCGGCAGCAAGCCGGCCGCGTGCCAAGTGGATCCCGCCGTCAATTCGGCCCGCTCCACCAGCACCACGTCCGACCAGCCCTTGTGGGCCAAATGGTAGAGCGTGCTGACGCCCACCGCACCGCCGCCAATCACCACGACGCGGGCATGAGATTTCATGTGTGGCTTCTCCCAACGCAAATGCGCCCCGCAGTGTAACGAGCGGCCGCTGAAACAAGACGCCAATTGCGACAATCACTTATATAAACGCGTCATGCCGCCGCACTCTGGAGCACGGGCCCTGCCACTGTGCCATCATTTCTCGGCCTGTCTGAAAAACGACAAAAACATGTCGGGAATAGGCATTTTTTGTGCGACCGATGGCATAATGACTTTCGTTCCGATTCACTGCCATCGCCACTTTGGGAGAGTCCATTGGAATCGCCCGCCATCCTGCGCAAGTGCAAGTACGCATTCTTGACCCTGCCGAATTACTCCCTGATCGCCGTGGCCAATGCGCTCGAGCCGCTGCGGATGGCCAACCGGCTGGTCGGCAAGGACGTATATGAATGGTCGGTGGTGAGCATGGATGGCCGCCCGGTCGATGCCAGCGGCGGGCTCAGCCTGTCGCCGACAGGAGCGCTCGATAAGCTGGGGCCGGTCGACGTCTTGTTCGTGTGCGGCGGCATCAACGTGCGCGAGGCCGTTTCGCCCGGTCTGCTCACGGCGCTCAAGCGCCTCGCCGAGCGGCGCGTCCCGCTGGGGGCGCTTTGCACCGGCGGCTACGCCTTGGCTCGCGCGGGGCTGCTGGATCATTATCGCGCGACCATTCACTGGGAAAATCTGTCGGCCCTGCGCGAAGAATTCCCGCGGGTGCGGATCAGCGATCAGCTCTTTACCATCGACCGCAATCGCTTCACCTGCTCCGGCGGCACGGCGCCTCTGGATTTGATGCTCAATCTCATCGAAGCGAAGCTCGGGCCGAGAATTTCCCAGCGGGTGTCCGAGCAGTTCATCGTCGATCGAGTCCGCAAGGACAACGATCGGCAGTACGTTCCGCTGCGCGCGCGCATCGGGGTGTCGCACCGGGGGCTGATCCGCGTAGCGCAGCTCATGGAAGAGAACATCGAGAAGCCGCTCTCGCTGGAGAGCATCGCCAAGTCCACGGGATTGTCGCGCCGGCAGATCGAACGGCTGTTCAAGCGGGATCTGAACTGCGTACCGAAGCGCTATTATCTGGAAATGCGTTTGAGGCGCGCGCGCGAGCTGCTGCTGCAAACCGCGATGCCGATCATGGATATCACGGCGGCGTGCGGGTTTCAGTCGCCGCCTCATTTCTCGAAATGCTACCGCCAGCAGTACGGCTATCCACCGAGCGCGGAGCGCAAGATCGGCGCAGAGCGCGCCGCTTGACGAGTCGCTCAGGGCGCGGCGGTCTGCGCAACCACGGCGGTCGCGCCGAAGGCGCCGCGTATGCGCGCGCGAGCCGCCGCCTCGCCCTCTTGCCAGCTGATCCGCAGCCGTCCTGAAAGCCCAGCGGGTCCCGCGATCGCAAGGCATGCGCGCACGGTCCCGCGCTGCCCGGCGGGCGCATCGATCGTGCCGGATACCGCCAGATCCTCGCTCCAACGCACCCCGTCGAGCACGACCTGTACGTATCCGGCGCGCTTCACGACGCGAAAGCTTCCGCCGCGCAGTCCCGGACCCCGCCCCGTCGAATTGCTCTGCAGCCGCACCAGCACGTCGCCGGCGGTGAGGACGGCAGCGGAGACGAGCTTGAGCTGCGCAGCGTCGGCGAGGTTTCCTTTCAAGGCGGACGCGGGCTCGAGCTCGGCCGCATGGGCGGCGAAGCTCGGCAGCAAACGCACCGCCGGCACCCGCGAGGCACAGTCCGTATCGCCCGGGCTCAAGGTCTCGATGAAGCGGCGCACGATCTGTGCGCCGCAGGCGCTGCGTGCGCGGGGCAGGGCGTTCACGTGCAAGCTGTTGGCAAGGACAATCTGGCGTCCGCGCTTGAACGCATGCGCCACCGCCGCTCCGTCCGCCGGGGTGGTCATGTTGTCGAGTTCGCCGGAAATGACCAGCGCAGGGATGTCGGGATACGCCGCGTCCGCGGCCACGACGTGTGAAGCCGGATGATCCGCGGGGGATACCGGCCACGCGACGCATTGATCGAGGAAGCCGTAATCCAAGGGCATCCCGCGGTACTCGTCGATGGTGAAGGGTGCGTACGTGTCGGGGAATGAACGCTCCCGCTCGGCGAGAGCACGGTCGCGGTCGGCGGCGCGCAGCCGCGGCGGCAGCCGCATGTCGTAGATCTGCGGCGGATCCTGGCACATCACGGCCGCCGCGAGGCCGGCACTCCATTTCGCGGCGTCCGCTGAAGGGTCGCGCGAATCGACTCCGCTGATAGTCTCCGCCATCAACCTGAGCAGCGGTGCGCGATCCTCGGCCACGAACGCCCGCGCGGCCGCGTCGACCTCGCGCACCGTCGCCAGAGCCGGCGCAGCGCCGAACATGACAATCGCCAGCTGCGAGGCGTTGGCGGTGAAATCAAGCTCTTTGCCGTCGCTGTCGGCGGAGCGCGCAGCGAATGGACTCGCCCGCAGCCGGGCGAGCGCCGGCAACATGTGATCGATGGAGCTGCCGGGCAGCCGGGCGCAGGCCTCCGAGCGCCGGCAGGCGATGTTGAATTTGGCCCGCATCGCCGGGGCATACGTGGGATACCACGCGTAGTCGGGCCCATCCAGGGCGAACGCGCCGTCGAGAACGATGGCGCGCAACGCCGCGGGATGCCGCACGGCAAACACCTGCTCGAAGTACGTGCCGTACGAGTTGCCGTACAGATCGATCTGCGGAAGCCCAAGCGCGCTGAGTACGGCAGCCAGATCATCCGCCGCGTAGGCCGTGCCGTAGAGGGCCGCCCGGCTGTCCAGCGATTCGCCGCAGGCGGCCACCAGCTCGACGGTCCATTTCTCGGCCGTCTGCAGCTTCCGGCAATCGATTGCGCCCGATTTGCCGGTGCCGCGATTGTCCATCAGCACGACGTCGCGAAATTTTCGCAGCGGCGCGAACAAGGCGAGATAGTCTTCGCGCGACTCCGTCGCGGGGTAGCCCGGACCACCCTCGGTCGCCACCAGCGTCTCCGCGGACCTGCCCGCCGAGGTGTGCGGGTAGAACTCGAAATAGATGGATATCCGGCCCGGCACCGCGCCGGTCGGATCGAGCGGGCGGTCGAGCCGACCGCAGTATGCGGCTACGGTCGCACAGCGCTCGAGCAGCATGCTGCCCACCCGCATCGATTGGGGCGCAGCGCCGGCTGGCACCGCCGCGACCGCCAGTGTCAGGGTCAGGCAGCCGAGGATCTCGCCGCATCGTGCGTTCGTCATGCGAGGCAGTCTACAATGTACGAGCGCAATGTCTTCGCAGATTTCCTTGCCCGCCGCGATGCTGGTGCCCTTTCAGCACCGGACCTTCGCCGTTCTCTGGTCGGCCACATTGGCCGCCAATATCGGCGCCATGATCCAGACCGTCGCTGCCGCGTGGGTGATGCTGTCCATCGCGCACTCGCCCGACCAGGTGGTCCTGGTGCAGACCGCCGCAACACTGCCTTACTTCTGTTTCTCGCTGGTGGCCGGCGCGCTGGCGGACACCATCGATCGAAGGCACATCATGCTCTGTGCGCAGTCAGTGACCATCGCGGCGGCCGCGGGGCTCGCCGTGCTCGCCGCCGTAGCGGGGCTGTCGCCGTGGATCCTCCTCGGCGGCACGTTCATCATCGGCAGCGGTGCGGCCATCAATGCTCCAACGTGGGAGTCCATGGTGAATGACCAGGTTCCCCGGGAGCATATTGCAGCGGCCGTTGCGCTCAACTCGCTGAGCTTCAATACCGCACGCACGCTGGGTCCGGCGCTTGGCGGCGCGTTGCTTGCCGTCGGCAGCCCCGCCGTGGCCTTCAGCGTCAACGCGCTCGTGGCCTGCGCGCTCTTCGCAGCCGTCTACGCTTCACCGCCGTCCCGCGTCGCTCATCATCTGCCGCGCGAGTCGCTGGTTCCCGCGGTCGCATCCGGACTGCGCTACGTCATGCTGTCGCCCCAGCTGCGCTCGCTCATGATCCGCTGCTGCCTGTTCGGTTTCTGCGGGACGGCCGCTCTGGCGCTGCTTCCGCTGGTGGCGCGCGACGTGCTCGGCGGCGGACCGATGATCTACGGGGTCTTGCTGGGGAGCATCGGCATCGGAGCGATGTCCGGCGCCGTGCTCAGCACGAAACTGCGGCAGCGCTTCGCCGCGGATCAACTGGCGCGCAGCTGCCCGCTGCTGCTCGGCCTGTCGGCGGTGGGGCTCGGGATCAGCTCGACGTTGCTCGCGACGCTGCCGCTGCTGTGGCTGTTCGGCGCGACCTGGATGTTCGGCTTTTTGATGTTCAACGTGACCATGCGCATGTCCCCGCCCCGCTGGGTCGTGGGCCGAACCATCGCCCTCTACCAGACGATATCCTATGCGGGCATCGCTCTGGGCAGCGTCGTGTGGGGCGGGGTGACCCACGCATTCAGTCTGCGCGGGGCGCTCGTCGTGTCTGGTCTGTCGATGCTGGCCTTGCTCGTCGCGCCACGCTGGACGCGTCTTCTCCATCCCGCCTTGGAGGACTCGGAAGCACGGCACTCAGAGCCAATGGTTGAACCGGCGGCTGCGCTCGACCCGCGTTCCGGTCCCATCGCGGTCACCATGGAGTACACGGTGCCGCTCTGCAACGCCGTAAACTTCGGCGCTGCAGTCCATGCCCTCGGCCAGATCCGCCGACGCGACGGCGCACGGCGCTGGACCGTGTCGCAGGATCTGGATGATCCCGCGCACTGGCTCGAGCGATTCGAGTATGCGACCTGGCTCGATTACGCTCGCGCCCACGGCCGACATACACGCGCCGATGAGGCGACCCTGCGGCGGGTCACGCAGCTCTCGGGCGACGGTCGCGGCGTGACGCGCCGCTACATCGAGCGCCCCCAGGGCGCGCAGCCGGTGGGAACTGCCGAGGCGGCGGCACCCTCCGAAATTCGATCGGGCATGCAGCCTTGACGCTCAGCGGGCCGCGACGGGCTCTCGATCGTCCATCGGGTAAAATTCCGCCGCTGCATGCTCGCGAATAAAGGACGCCGCCAGCTCATGGATCGGCACTTCGCGGACTCGGGCGTCTTCGTCGTTGAAGGGCAGCACCTTGCGCAGCGCGGTCCACACGGCCGTGGAAGAGGGCCCGAAGCTGCGCGCGGGATTCTGCACCTTGCGCAGATCCAGCCACGCGGTACCGGTCAACAGATCCTCGGCCAGCAGGTCGATCGTGTCCTCGACCGCCTGGCGGGCGCGCACCACCTTGAGCCGGGTTTGCGTCTGCAGATCCTCGACGGTCTTGATCAAGGCATTGCCCTCGGGCGGCACCGGGTTGATGAGCCCCTGGATTTCCTGCATCAATGCTGCGGCATCGATTTCGCTGCCCTGCGCGAGGCCGAAGCGTCCGGGATCGCCGGACAGCTCGTCGGAGGGCGAGATGACGGTGAAAAAGGGGTTGCTGAAGCGCACGATCCGCTGTGCAATCGCGACGTCCATGTTGGCGAGCGCGATGGAAAACGCCTCGATGTCGTTGGCCATCGGGTACGGATCCCAATTGGCGTTCGAGAAGATGAAGCCGTGCTTGCCGTTGCTGCGCGGCCCTCCCTTCACGTAGAACTGAGCCAGTTGCGGCGTGTTGAGCTCCCAGGAATCGGCGGGCGAGGCGCCCACCCGCACCGCCGGATTGTGGTCGGATGAGTTCATTTGAATGAGCACATCGTCGCGCAGCTGCGCCCAAGCCTGCCATGCCGAGCCCTGGCGAATGGACGAGGCCCGCAGACTCTCCGGATCCTGGATGATGCGCTGCTCGTCGAGTTCGAACAGATAACTGCCCCTCAGCATTTCAAGCACGCGCTGCGCGTCCCAATTGAGCCACTTGAAGGGGCGATTCGCCTGCACGGGCTGCGACAGCGGCGAGACGCTGCTGTTCATGGCGTTCAAATCGATGGCGTGGGTCAGATCCGCCCAGGACAGTGCTTCGCGCGCATCGTGCAGCAGCAGCGCCGCCTGGCCGGTGGCGTAGGCATTGCTGCTTTCGAGCTCGCTGTCGTCGGCGGCAAAGGGCACCAGCGGCTCGAGCCCTGCCAGTTTGAGCGCTTGGGCGGCCGGCATGCGCGCGCCGCGAAAATATACCGTGCCGGCGCCCACCATGGCGGCGCCGATGTTCGTGAAGGGTCCCAAATCCCCCTCACCGACCGTCCCGCGAGAGAGCACCACCGGGGTGATGCGCTCGTTCAACAGATCGAGCAGGCGCTGCGTGAGCTGCGGACTCGCCGCCTCGAAGCTCATGGTGTTGGCGCGAACCACCATCATCGCGCGCACGATCTCCTCCTCGCCGACTTGCGGCCCGAGCCCGGCGAGAGCGCCGCGCCTGAAGATCGCGAGCTGCCGCTCCTCGAGGAGTTTCTTATTGGCCGGTGCGAGCGGATCGCCCTTGAAGATGAATTTTTCCCGCCCCGAGCCCGAGCCGCGATTGAACCAATAGACCGACACGCCCTCGGCGGCCGCTTCCAGCAGCAGGCCGTAGGCGTCCGCCGAGCGCTGCCGCGCCTCGGGGCTCAGGCTCACCTTCGCGCCGTAGCGCGCCACCTGCACCACTTGATCGATGCTCAAATCCCGCCCGGTGAGCTCGACGGTTTTGTCCGCCAGGCTGGGCGTGATTGCGCGATAAGCGGGCGGTATGGACGGCGGGGCCGCGGCCTGCGGCGCCGACCGCGCGAGGTGGCAGCAAAGCACGAGCAGCGCGCCGGCGGCGGCGCATACAGGAAACCGCAGCTCGTTCCGCATCGCTCAGCTGAAGTCTACGCCGCCGCCCACATTTCGTGCCGCGCCGCCTAGAATTTGTAAGCGAACGAGACGCCGAGTATCCGCGGCCGCAGCGGAGTCTGTGCGACGATGAACTGATCGGTGCTGACGAAGGTGCTCGCGTTCGAATTGCTGAGGTTCTCGCCGTACGCGGTCACGATCCAGGCATCCTTCGCGACGCCGATTGCCGCATCGAAGGTCGAGTAAGCGGGATTCTGGAACCGCAATCTGCCGGTGCTGACGAGTCCGGCTTGTGCAATCGTAGGATTCGAGCCCGCCTGCGTGTATGAAATGCCGCTGTGAGTGGCGCCGAATTGAACGAAGGGGCTGTACCCGGCCATGGTCCAGTCGTAGCGGGCGCGCAGACTGAACTGCATCGGCGGCGCATCGGCACTCGGGGATCCGATTGGACCGAAGGGGTTGACGACCGGCGCGCAGCCGACGCCGTAGTTGGTTCGGCAGGCGAACGTGATCTGCTGGCCGAACCCCGGGCTTCCCGGAACGTTGTTGGTCAGGATCGGCGAATTCTGCTGGCTACTGTTGTTCCAGGATGCCGCTCCCTGCAGCGTCAGCCCGTTGACGACCCGCGCCACCACCGAGGTCTCGAGCCCCTTGATGAGGAAATCCTGACCGTTGGTATTGAAGAAAATGTTGCCGACCACGCCGGGATCGAAGAAGGCGACCTGCACGTCGTCCCAGGTCTCCCGGTACACGGCGCCGTTCCACTGCAGGCGATGGTCGAAGAATTCCGTCTTCCAGCCGATTTCGTTGTTCGTCAGCTTGTCGGATGAGTACGACGAGGGAATCAGGTACTGCGCCTCCCCGCCGGGAGTGAAGGCATGCATTGAATTGCCGTTCTGGTTGAAGCCGCCGGGTCGAAAGCCCTGCGAGTAGGTGTAATAGGCCATGATGTCCGGCGTGATATGCCAGGTCAGATTCGCGCGGCTCTTGAAGCCGGACTCGGTGTCGGAGAGATTCTCCGCGTTGAGGTTGTAACTGTAGGCGGGACTGTGGCATCCACCGGGTGGCAGGCCCCCCTCGAAGCAACCGAAACTCGCAATGACGCTGCCGTCCGAGGAGTTCTTGAATTCGAAATGGCGCGTGCCGGCCGTGAGGGTCAGCACCTTTGGAATCAGGTCGAAGTCGACGGACGCGAAGAAAGCGGTCTGCTTGGTTTCGCGCACCGTGTCCTGGTAGAAGGAGCTGTTGGGGCTCTGAATACCGGGATTTTGCACGCTCGTGTCGGGAAACGTGCCGATGTTCGATAGACAGCCGGTATTGCCCGGCGTGCCCGCGGCCCCGTTGGAGGTACACGCAGGCATGGTCTTGTACATCCAGTCGGTCTGGTCGTACAGCTTGTTGTCCTCATAAAACGCGCCGACGATCCCGCGCAGCCGCCAGTCGTCCGGCGTGCTCAGGCGGATTTCCTGCTGCAGGTGCTCGTTTTTCTCGACCGAGTGCCAGCTGGCGCTCGGCGAGAAGCAGGTTGAGGTGAGATTGCCCGCGCCCGATGCCGGACCGAAGCACTGATAGTAATCGGCATAGACGCCGCGCGCGTAATTCGTATAGTCGCCGGTCTGATCGACGTTGCGCACGAGGTAGCCGCCGGTATAGACGGCCTTCAAATCGCCGAACTTGCCGTTCACGGTCAACGCGGTGCTCTCGAATTTGTCCTTGTCGTAGGCGGGGTTGAACAGCGTGACTTCGAGCGGCTGCAGCGGCGCGCCGTCCGAGGCATTGGGCTGCTGGTAGAACACGCCCTGCGAGTTCATGTCCTGATACGTCTGCGACAGCAGCGCGTCCCAGTTATCGTTGAACTTGTACAGCGCCTCCACGCGTATTCCCTGGTAAGTGACGGGGTTGATGTCGTTACCAACCACGGCGGCGTTGTTGATGACCGGGCTGCCGGGCGGGACCTGACAGACCGGTGCGCCGCCGGCGCCGCCTTCGGCACATCCGGACGGATAGTCGGCATAGTGGATGCCGATGTCGGTGTTCTTGCGCGTGAACATCGCCGGCACGTTGTTGATGTAGCCGCCGCGGCTGTCATCGTAGATTACCGCGCGCACGGCCATGGTGTCGGCGATCAGCGGGAGGTTCAACACCGCCGTCACGTCGGAGTTCGGATTGCCGTGAGCGGTCTCACTGTAGCCGGCCTTGACGTTGGCCTCGGTCACATCGAGCTTCGGTTCGTTCGTGATGTAGCGGATCGCACCGGCTTCGGCACCGGCACCGAACAAGGTTCCCTGGGGGCCCTCCAGAACCTCGATGCGGTTCAGATCGGCGGCATAGATGTCGAGGTTGCGGTTAGGGAGCTGACCGGACTGGTTGTCCAGGTAAATGGCGACGTTCGGCCACAGGCCCGTCGAACCGCTGCCCTGGCTGGGCTGCGAGCCGGCGCTCAAGCCGCGCATGTAGACCTCGTTCTGGCCCGGTCCGTTGCTCGCCGTCGTCACGTTCGGCAGATACTTGATGTAGTCGTCGAGGGTCTGCACGTTCAGCTGTGCGAGCGTCTCCCCGGTGAAGGCCCGGATGGAGATCGGCACGTCCTGAATGTTCTCAATGCGCCGCGTTGCGGTGACCGTGATCTCTTGAATCATGTCGGAACTGGTCTCGGTATCGGACGAGGACGTCGCGGAGGCGGGCGCGGCGGGGTCGGCGTGCACCAGACCCGCGGAGGACCCGCTGAGAATCACCGCAATCGCAAACGACAGCTTCGGATTGAAGTTCATGCGCCATCCCCTCTTTTATATGATTCATTCCAACGCCAGGCCGCTGAAGGTTACCGCCTCGCGGCTGTCGGTTCAATCATGAGGTATCGATTGCTTTGCCGCCGCTTGACGAGGAGCTTTGAGCCAAGGGGCCCAGTACGCTCTTCAACTGTTCCAGCCAGGGCTCGAAATGGCGCCACTGATCGAGGCCCTCCTTGAAGATGGGCCGGCGGACCTGCTCGGAACTCGCGGTGCGCACGCTGCGCTCGGTCTTGTAGAACTCGAGGCATGCCGGTTCGAACTCCAAGCCGCAAAACTCGAGCAGCCGGCGCACGTTGCCCTGTAGATCGTCGACGATCTCCTCGTGCTGAATCCTCAGGATCTTGCCGGGCAATACCGCGTTCCAGTGCTCCATCTGCGCCACGTACATACGGTAATAGCGGGCAATGTCCTCGATGCTGTAGGTGAACTCCTGCCCCGAGGCGAACAGCTGCTTGAAGTTGCTGAAGCAGCAGGCCATCGGTTCGCGGCGCGCATCGATGATTTTTGCGTTCGGCAGGATCAAATGGATCAGACCGATGTGGCGAAAATTGTTCGGCATCTTGTCGATGAACCGGGGCTTGCCGGACCGGTAGATGCGGGTATCGGCAAGGTACTTTTCGCCGAATTGGCGGAAGTTCTCCGCCTTCAGGTCGGCGAGAACCGCCGGATAGGGCGGATTCTCGGGATCGGGGTCCCGGCCCTGCAAGTCCGCGACGAAGCGCAGAATGTTCGGCAGCTCCATGGTCCCTTCCACTCGGGAATGCGAGGCGAGAATCTGCTCGAGCAGCGTCGAGCCGGATCGGGGCAACCCCACGATGAAGATCGGCTCGTCGGAGCCGCAGCCGCATTCCCGCCGCGCGGCGAAGAACCCCTTCGTGCAGACGGCGGACTGCAGTCGGGCGTTGCGTTCCAGGGGCTCGATCCGAAAGCGGATTTCCGCCTTCTTGAGCGCATTTCCCCGCTCATAGTATTGGAACGACTCGGCGTACTCGCCTCGATCCTCCAGCGCTTTGCCGAGCGCGAAGCACAGGTGGTAGCGATCCTCGGTTCGAATCGTCGGCGCCGCCTCCTGTACGCGCATTCGCGCAATCTCCTCCCCGGGAAATCGATAGGTCTTGAGATTCGCGAGGCTCCAGTACGCATCGCCGTAGCCCGGCCTGCACGCAAGGGCGGTGTAGTACGAGTCGATGGCCTCCTTTTGGCGGCCGAGCGTCTTCAGCGCATGGGCGACGGACAGATGCAGCTCCGCTGTCTCGGCGGAGGCTTGCGACATTTCCGAGATGATCGAGCGGTACAGATCGATCGCGTGCTCGTGCTTGCCGACGCCCACATAGGCCGTCGCGTGGCTGATTCGAAATGCGCGATTTTGCGCATCGATTCCGACCAGCCGGTCGAGTTGCTCGAGCGCCTGCACGTGCTTGTGCCGCTGCATCAGCGTCAGCGCGTAGTCGTAGCGCGCCGCATGATACTCGGGCGCAAGCACCAGCACGCTTTGCAGGAGCAGCTCCGCGTCGTCGTAAACCTCGAGCTTCATGCCGATCCTCGCCAGCAACCGCATCGCTTCGATGTGGTCGCCGTGCTTGAGCAGATAGTCGCGGATCAAGCGCTCGGCCGGGAAGATCTCGCCGTCGGCGAACATGCTGGTGGCGGTGATCACCTCCGACGGGAGCTGGGCCAGCCGGAATTCGTGCGCCGCGGCCGTGTCGGCCTCGGCTTTTTGCCCGGTCATCTTGAACAACAGCTTCAGTGTCTTCCAGCTCGCGGGAAGCGCGGGGTTGATGTTCACGGCTCGCAGGAACGCCTCGATCGCCGGAGCGGCCTCGCGCAGCGCCACATGGCAATGGCCGCGCTCCTGGTACAGGCGGCTGTACTCGGGGTGCAGGCGCTCCAATTGGGCGAGCGTCGACAGCGCGTCGGGTATCCGCTGCAGGTAGCGCTGGCTGACGGCGATCATATACAGCACATCACGGTTTTCAGGGACTTGCCCGCGCAGCGTTTGCGCAGCCGCAAGCGCCTCCGCGAACTTGTTCGTCTCGAGCAGGCCCCGTATGCGCAGCACCTCGGCTTCGACGCGGGTTGCCGGAGAGCTGAGCTCTGTCGCTGATGCCGCCATTTGATCAGCCGGCCGACGCCGCGCGTACCGCGGCAGGATGCACGGAATCGGCGTACGGACCGAGCGCGGTCCTCAAAGGGCGGAGCCACGGCTCATAGTGACGCCATTGATCCAGGCCCTCCCGAAAAATGGGCCGGCGCACCTGTTCGGAACTCGCGGTGCGCACGCTGCGTTCGGTCTTGTGGAATTCGACGCACTGCAGTTCGAAATCGAGCCCGCAGAAGGCGAGAATTCGGCGAACGTTACCCTCCAGGTCCGCGACCACATCCTCGTGCTGGATGCGCAGGATTTTCCCCGGTAGGACCGTGTCCCAATGCGCCATCAGCTCGAGGTACGCGCGGTAATAACGTGCGATATCCTCGAGGTCATAGGTAAATTCCTGGCCGGCGGCGAAGAGCTGCTTGAAGTTGCCGAAACAGCAGGCCATCGGCTCGCGCCGCGCGTCGATGATTTTGGCATTGGGCAGGATCATGTGGATCAGCCCGATGTGCCGGAAGTTGTTCGGCATCTTGTCGATGAAAAACCGTTTCCCGGTACGGTATATCTGGGTATCGGCGATGAACTTTTCGCCTAACCGCCTCGCCCGTTCGGGCGTGAGGTCCGCCAGAACCTGCGGGTATCGCACCTCATTGTGCCGGCCGTTGAGTTGCTTGACCAGCCGCGGAATGTCGGCGAGCTCCATGGTGCCTTCGACCTGCGAATGCGAGGCAAGGATCTGCTCGAGCAGCGTGGAGCCGGCGCGCGGCAATCCGACGATGAAGATGGGGTCGGTTCGATCGCACCCGTAGCGTTGCCGGGCGGTGAAGAATTCGCCGCTGCAGACCTCGATCTGTTTGCGCACACTGCGCTCCAACTTCCCCATGTCATAGGGGCTCTCGCTGCGCTTGAGGGCATTGCCGCGCTCGTAGTATCGAAATGACTCCTCGTATTCGGCTCGATCCTCGAGACCCTTGCCCAACGCAAAGCACAGGTGATATCGATCGGCCAGCGTGCTCGAATTCGCGGCGATCTGCGCGCGCATGCGCGAGATCTCCTCGTCCGCGAAGCGATAGGTCTTGAGATTCGCGAGGCTCCAGTAGGCATCGCCGAAGCTCGGTCGAACCGCGGCGGCCCTGCGGTACGATTCGATGGCTTCCGGCTGCCGGCCCAGTGTCTTGAGCGCGTGCGCGATCGAGAGGTGCAGGTCCGGGCTATCGGGGGTTTCCGCGGCGAGTTCGCGAAACACCCGCAGCGCCTCCTCGTGGCTGCCCAGACCGACGTGCGCATTCGCATACACGGTCCGAAATGCACGGTTGGCAGGATCGACCTTGAGCAGCGTTTCAGCTTCTGCCAGCGATCGAGCGTGCTTGTGGCGCTGTGCCAGCACGAGCGCATAGTCGTAACGAGCGGCATGATAGTCGGGCACGAAGACGAGGACGCTCTCGAGCAGAAACTCCGCCTCGTCCAGAACGTCGAGTTTCAGGCCGATCTGCGCGAGCAGACGCATCGCTTCGATGTGATGGCCGTGCGTCTGCAGGAATCCGCGCACGATACGCTCGGCGCCGTACAGATCGCCCTCTGCCAGCAGGTTGGTCGCGGCGATCACCGCCGGCGGAAGCTGCGCGACCTTTTGCGCCTGATGTTCCGCGTTCTGCGCCTCGGCGATTTTACCGGTCGCCCGACACAGCTCGGCAAGAGCCGTCCAACTGGCGCGCAAAGCGCCATGCATTGCCACGGCCTGCCGATAAGCCTCAATGGCGGCGTCCGTTTCGCCGACCGCCCGGTAGCAATGACCGCGTTCCTGGAACAAGCGCCCATACTCGGGATGAAGCTCCTCACAGCGGGCGAGCGTTCTGAGGGCGTCGGCCACGCGGCCGAGGTAGCGCTGACTGACTGCGGCCAAGTAGAGCACATCGCGGTTCTCGGGCACTTCGCCGAGCAAGCCCTGTGCGATGGCGAGCGCTTGTAAGAACTGTTGCGCTTTGAGAAGACCACGTGCTCGAACCACCTCGGCCTCGATCCGAGACGCGGGCCGCTCGGGTTCCGCTGCTGCCATGTTGGGTCCTGAGAAAGCGGGCATCGCCGCCCGCTACGGATTTTACTTTAGAACAACAGGGATTACTGCCCTCCGAATTTATAGCTGAATCGCAGTCCCGCCGTGCGGGGACGGATGATGGTGTCCGCCTTGACGTATTCGGCGTAAAAGGAATACGGCCACGCCAGCTTATTGCCGAGGTTATCGACGTACAGCGACGCGGTCCACGCATCCTTGCCGACCCCGGCCGAGGCGTCGAAGGTCGAGTAACCCGGGTTTTTGAAGTCAACGCCGGTTGGCGGGCCTCCTGGCGCTCCGGTCCCGGGCATCGGCGTGGCCAGCGTCTGGGTGAGCCGATCGGTGGTCGAGTACGAGTAGGTCTGGGTCGTGGCTCCGACCTGCACGAACGGTTTGTAGTCATTCACAACGAACTCATATCGCGCGCGGATATTGCCCTGAAACTCCGGCGAGTTCGCAAGCGGCGAACCGAGCTCCCCGAACGGGTTTGCAATCGTGATCGGCTGCCCGGTGGTCGGATTCACGAACGACTTGGTCTCAATGACTTCGCTTTTATTGTAGGAGGCCGAACCGGTGATGGTCAGTTCATGAGTAACCCGCGCCACCACCGAAAGTTCCCCACCCCTCACTCGGTAGTTCGGCCCATTGTCGTTGAAGGTCAGGTTGCCGGTCACGCTCGGATCGAAGATTGAAATCTGGGTGTTCGTCCAATTTTCCTGGTAGATGGCTCCATTGACCAGCAGTTGATGATTCAGCCACACGGTCTTGAAGCCGAGTTCGTTGTTCGTCAGATAGTCGGGGCCGTACACGATCGGCGGCGTGAAAATGCCGTACAAAGGCGAGGTTGAACTTATTTCGGCCGACGCCCGATTGAACCCGCCCGGACGGAAGCCTTGCGACCAGGTGTAGTAAACCATGCGGTCGGCGTCGATATGCCAAGTCAAATTGGCGCGGCTCCTGAATCCCTTGTACGTGGCGTTCAAGGGGGGCTGTTTCGTATTCAGATTGTTGCCGTTGGTTTCGGGAAGCGTGCAAGGATAAGTCGGGATACCGCCGTTATACGGCCCGTAGATTTCGCACCCGAAGCTACCGACGTTCGATCCCTCCTCGAAATCGTTGATGTCGTACCAGCGGGTACCGAACGTCGCAATCAAGGTATTCGGAAGGATGTCGAAGTCCCCCGACGCGAATATCGCCTTCTGGCTGTAGCCGCGGGTGATGTCGTCGAAGAACACATCGCCCGGCGGGCGGACGTTTGGATTGTTCGTCGTGGCCCCCGGCGGCGGCGCGATCTGCACGAAATTCGGGCTGGTTCCGTAGTGCCAATCGGTGTTTTCATCGATCTGATATTTCTCGTAGAAAATTCCCCCAAGCCCGCGCAAGCGCCAATCGTCCGGGGTGCTCAAGCGCATTTCCTGGCTCAGGTGAGTGGTCTTCTCGCTGTCGGTCCAAAATGCGCTGGGCGAGTAGCAAAAGCCGGCCGACCCCGGCGTCGGCGTGATGACGCCGCCCACCGTCTTGAAGGGGTAGCCGGGGTAGTTGCATTGATAGTAGCCGGCGTAGCGTCCGCGCGAATAGTTGGTGTAATCCTGCTGCTGGTCCACGTTTCGATCCAGATAAGAGCCGGCGTAGATGAACTTCAACTCGCCAATGCGGCCGTTGACCGTCAACGCGGTGTTTTCGAATTTGTCATTGTCGTACGTCGGGTTGTAGAGCTGCACGGAATATGCGGGCAACGCTTGTCCGGTCCCCGTGTATTCTTCCTGCCAGAACACGCCGTCCGAATCCATGTTCTGGTATGTCTGCGAGAGCAGCGCGTTCCAGTCATCGTTGATCTTGTACAGCCCGGATAGGCGAATGCCCTGGTAGGTGACCGTGTTGATATCGTTCGCCACCTGAGCGTTGTTGCTGATGGGTCCGCTATTCGGCGGCACCACGCCGCCGAAATAAATCGAGGAGACCTCATCGGTCGCCGCGCGGCTGAAAGTGCCCGGAATATTGTTGATGTATCCACCCCGCGACTCGTTGTAGATCACCCCGCGCAGCGCCAGGGTGTCGGGGATGATCGGCAGGTTGATGGTGGCATCCACATTGGTGCTGGGATTGCCGCCGGCGGTGATCGAATAGCCGGCGTTGACATTGCCCTCGGTGACATCGAGTTTCGGCTTGTTGGTGATATAGCGGATCACCCCCGCCTGCGCTCCGGCGCCAAACAGCGTTCCCTGGGGACCTTCGAGGATTTCGACGCGTTCGAGATCCGCCGCGTAGATATCGAGGTTGCGGCCGGGCACCTGTCCGGATTGCTCGTCCAAGTAGATGGCGACGTTTGGAAAGGGTTCGGTTGCGCCCGATCCTTGAACGCCACCGGCCGAAGTGGAAAGACCCCGCATGAATACCGCACTCTGGCCGGGACCTGCGCCAGCCTGTGTCAGGTTCGGTACGTACTTCACGTAGTCATCGAAGGTCGTGACGTTCAGTTGCGCGAGCGTTTCAGCGGTAAAAGCCTGAATGGTGATCGGTACGTTCTGCGCGCTCTCTTCGCGTCGCTGCGCGGTGACGACGATCTCCTGAATCGTGTCCGAACTCGTCTCGGTGGTATCGGTCGCGAGTGCCGCCTGCGCAAAGCCGGGGGCGGAGCTGCTCAGTATCGTCGCGATCGCGTAGGATAATTTCGAGTTTGAGTTCATGCGGCCATCCCCGTCCAGCGTGGGTTCCAGTCCTGCGGGCGCGCGCGGGCTGTCACATTACTGTAAAGAATAGCATCGCGGCGACTGAACGGAAGCTCCGTTTTGTTGTAATGGCGCATCTTTGTATGCTGAATTTAGATTCGGGCATGCGAAAATTCGATGCTTATGAGCGTCACGAATGCTCCGGACCGAGGCGCGCGGGGAACCCCGGCGCGCGCAGCGGGGTGCCCACGGCATCTTCCAGCAGCTTGACGATCATCGATGACCAGGCTGCTCCGCCGTACTTCGCGCGCCCCTCGATGAAGGTCTGCTCCATGACTGCGGCGAGCCGCAGCGGTACGCCGAACCGGCGCCCGAACTCGATCGCGAATCCGGCGTCCTTGCAGGCCAAATCCATTGTAAAACCAATATCATAACTGCCGTTGAGAATGACCTGACTCTCGGTCTCGTGCACGAAGCTGTTGCCGGAACTGGCGGCGATCGCCTCGAACGCCTTGACGAGGTCGACGCCGCCTTTCGCACACAGCATCAAAGCCTCGCCGGCGGCGATCAGATGAATGAATGCCAGCATATTGGTGACCACCTTGGTGACGGCCGCCTGTTCGATGCCGCCCAAGTAAATGACCCGGCCTCCGATGGCCTTCAGCGCGGGCTCATGGATTTGGAATATTTGTTGCGCGCCGCCAACGAGTACTGTGATGTCGCCGGCCTCGGCGCGATGGACCCCGCCGGTGACCGGACAGGCGAGGGTGCTGATGCCCGATCCTTGGGCGCGCGCGGCCAGCGCTTCGACCTCGGCGAAATCATTGGTGCTCATTTCGATCCAGGTGCTGCCGGCGCGCATGGCGGGCAGCGCCTGCGCCATCACCGCCGCGCTGGCCGCCGGAGAGGGCAGGCAGGTGATCAAGCCATCGCTGGCGTGCGCCAGCGCGGCCACCGAGGCGCCCCAATGTGCGCCCGCCGCGATCGGGGCGTCGGCCGAGCCGCGGTCCAAGTCGTACACGCCGACATCAAAGCCCCGGCGCGCGAGATTCGCGGCGAGATGCCTGCCCAGATGTCCCAAACCCACGAAGCCGTAACGCATCGATGCTCCCTAACCCAGCGGGCGATCGGCCATCTCGAGGTGCAGCCGACCATCGCCGCGGTATGGATGGGCGAGCGCCACCGCTTCATCGAGCTCCACCCCCAGCCCGGGCGCGGTGGGCGGAATCACATATCCCGCCTCCCAGCGAATCGGCGTTTTGATGATCCGGGCGTGGAATCCGCCCCACTGCTGGATGCTTTCCAGGATCAGAAAATTCGGCGAGCACGTCGCGATCTGGATGTTGGCGGCGCCGACCACGGGCCCGCAGTACAGGTGCGGAGCGATCTGCGCGTAATGCACTTCCGCGAGCGCAGCCACTTTTTTGGCCTCCAGCAGGCCGCCGACGCGCCCCAGGTTCATCTGCAGAATGTTCGCCGCGCCTGTGGCCAACACCCGCGCGAACTCATACTTGGTGGTCAGCCGCTCGCCGGTCGCGATGGGAATACTGGTGCCGCGCGCAACGATCGCCATCTGCTCCGGCATCTCCGGCGGCACCGGCTCCTCGAACCACAGCGGATCGTAGATCTCCAAGCGCTTGGCGAGCCGGATCGCCCCGGAGGTGGTGAACTGGCCGTGCGTGCCCACCAGCAGATCCGCTTGACGGCCCACGGCCTCGCGCACCAAGCTCACCATGAGCACGGTGCGCTCGAGTGCTTCCTGAGTCGGTTGCCGGGGATCGTATGCCGAATATCCGCCGGTCGGGTCGAACTTCAGACCGGTGAAGCCCTGCTTGACGTACTCCGCCGCGCGCGTGGCCGAGCGTTGCGGATCGAGGTAGAAATCCTCGCCCTCGCCGTCGGCGGGGTACAAATACGTGTAGCTTCGCAACCGCTCGTGCACCCGGCCGCCGAGCAGCTGGTAAATCGGCTGCTCGAGCGCTTTGCCGACGATGTCCCAGCAAGCCATCTCCAGGCCGCTGATCACGCCCACGAGCGAGAGGTCCGGGCGCTGACTGAAGCCCGAGCCGTAGCTCTCGCGCCACATCGCCTCGATCTGGAATGGGTCGCGGCCCGCGAAGCGGCGCGCAAACACATCTTCGATCATCGAGGCGACGACATGCGGACCGAAGGTGGCGGCATACACCTCGCCCACGCCCTCGATGCCGCACGCGGTCTTGAGCTTCAAGAAAACGAAGTAGCGGCCGCCGTAGCCCGGCGGCGGATTGCCCACCACGAAAACTTTGACGCTGTCGAGTTTCATATGGTCCCCATCCCTAAGGGTTCATGATCAGGTCGGCGGCCTTCTGTGCCACCATTAGCGTGGGCGCATTGGTGTTGGCTGAAGTGACGGTGGGGAAAATCGAGGCATCCACCACCCGCAACCGTTCGAGCCCGTGCACACGCAGCGCTGAGTCGACCACCGATTCGCCCACGGTTTTGCCCATGCGGCAGGTGCTCACCGGGTGATACACGGTGGCAGCGCGCGCGCGAAAATCAGCCAGCAGCTCATCGTCGCCCATTTTCAGAAGATCAGGCTCGATCGGCTCGCGTATCAAGCTGCGCATCGCGCGGGTGCGCGCGATGGCCTGCATCAGGCGCCCGCCATGCACGACGTCGAGAAGATCCTTGTCGGTGGACAAATAGTTCGGGGCGATGCCGGGCGCCTGCCGAAAATCGCTGCTCGCGATGTCGATGCGGCCGCTGCTGGTCGGGCGCGTCGGCTGAAAACACAGGTAGAACCCTGAGAAGGCGTCCAGCTGGATGCGCGTTCTGGTCGCATCGCCCGCCGCGTAGGTCACCGGATTGAAGTACAGCTGCATATCCGGGCGCGTGGCGTCGGGAGCGGCGCGCACGAAGCCGCCGAATTGGTTCACGCTGAGCGCCATCGGCCCGCGTCGGGCGAGCAGATAGCGCAGACCCGCGATCAACCGGCGTGGCATGGAATTGAGCTCATCGTTCAGCGTCGGCCGCGTGGCCTTGAAGGAATACACGACCGCCAGATGATCCTGCAGATTGCCGCCCACGGCGGGGTTGTCGAGCACCGGCTCGATGCCGTGAGCCGACAGGATGCGCGCAGGACCGATCCCTGAGAGCTGCAGCAGCTGCGGAGAGTTCACGGCCCCTGCGCACACGATCACTTCACGCTGCGCGCCGGCGTAGCAGGGCTCATCGCCGCGAAAGTACTCGACGCCGAGCACGCGGCGCCCCTCGCAGCGCAACCTGCGGACCCAGGCCTGAGTCTCGAGCTTCACATTGCGGCGCCGCAGGGCAGGCCGCAGAAAGGCATCGGCGGCCGACCAGCGCCGGCCGTTGCGGACGGTCAGTTGATAACAGCCGAAACCCTCCGGGTGATCGCCGTTGAAGTCATCGGTCACGGGTAATCCCAACTCTGCGGCGGCCTCGAGCCACTGCGTGCGCATCGGATGCAGGAAAGGCGTGACGTCCTTGACGTCGAGCGGAGGATCCGCCGGGCCGCGCAAGGGCGGGCCGCGCAAGGCCGCGCCGGCCCGCCCTTGCTCGGCCCGGCCGCTCGCATCGACGCGGCGCTCGGTTCTTTCGAAATACGGGCGCACGTCCTGCCAGCCCCAGCCGGCATTTCCCAAGCCGCGCCAGTCCTCGAAGTCCGCCGGCATGCCGCGGCAATACACCAGGGCGTTGATCGAGCTCGAGCCGCCGATGACGCGCCCGCGCGGCCAATACATGGTGCGAGATTGCAGGCCGGGACTTGCGAGGGTTTTATACTTCCAATTCACGGACGGATCGGCGAACGTGTATCCGTAGCCGATCGGCGTCTTGATCCAGAAGCGCGCGTCCGAGCCGCCGGCCTCGAGCACGAGCACGCGATCGCGCCCGCTCGCCGACAAGCGCTCGGCGAGCACGCAGCCCGCGGTGCCGGCGCCGATGATGACGAAATCGAACTGCTCCACGCCAGGCAGCTTAATCTTATCCCCCGGGGGCGCCATGCCATTTCGCGATTTACCCATGTCATTTTTGCGCACGGCTGCTGTGGCGAGCCTGCCGTCGCATAACCGTTTCGAAACATGTATGGTGCGAAAGATCGAACCTAAGGGGCACGCACGACCTTGAGCAGCACCGCCATCGACCTCCCTCGGGCCCAAGCCCCATCCTCGATGCTTCGCTGGTATGTGCTGATCCTGACCTGCCTCATCTACGCGATCAACATTGCGGACCGCTACGTCGTATCCACGGTGTTAGAGCCGATTCGCCTCGAGTTGCGCCTGGACGATGCCGGCGTCGCGTTTCTCACGGGCGCTCCGTTGGCGCTGTTTTATGTCACCTTCGGCATTCCGATATCATGGCTGGCGGACCGCGCCAACCGGCGCAATATCCTGGCGATCTCGTTGGTCGTGTGGTCGGGCTTCACGACGCTGTGCGGCCTGTCGCGAAACTACTGGGAGTTCCTGCTGGGGCGCATCGGCGTCGGCGTGGGCGAGGCGGGCGGTACACCACCCTCCACGGCAATCGTATCCGACTATTTTCCACCCGATCGGCGTCCGATGGCGATGACCGTGCTGGCGCTCGGCGCGCCGATCGGAGCGTTTTTGGGCGCCAATTTTGCCGGCGCCGTCGCGCATGCCTACACCTGGCGCGCGGCGTTCATCGCGCTCGGCATCCCGGGCCTCGTGGTGGGCGTCATCGTGTATTTGACCGTGCGCGAGCCGGCGCGCGGCCGCCTCGATGCCATCGTCGATGAGATCAAGCCCACGCTGTGGGAGTCGCTCAGGTTTTTATGGGTGCAAAAGGCCGCCTACCACGTGGTGATCGGCGGGGGGTTGTGCGCGCTCTGGGGTTGGGGCCTGATCTATTGGACACCCACTTTTTTGCAGCGCGCCTACCATCTCGATGTGGGCCAGGCGGGTGCGGTGACCGGAAACATTCACCTGTGGGGCGGTTCTATCGCGACCGTCGCGACGGCGTGGGTGCTGTCGCGCCGGGCCATGGCGGACCCCCGGCGATGCGTTTGGCTTCTGGCTGCGGGTATCGGTTTGGCGACCATTCCTTCGATGATCGCCTATTGGACCCATTCACTGTGGGTTTGCAAGCTGATGTTCTGGATGTTCATTCCCGCCATCTATTTCTACATCGGCCCGTGCTTCGGGCTGCTCAACAACCTCGCACCCTGCCACATGCGCAACATGTTCATTGCGATCAGTCTGCTGGTCGCCAACATCCTGAATCTGATCGTCGCGCCCTGGGTCGTCGGATTCTTGAGCGATTGGTTCGCCCACGGTCATGCCACGGATGCGGCATCGCTGCGCGCCGCCTTGCTGGTATTGGCCCCCAGCGGATTCTGGGCCGCTTATCACTTGTATCTGGCGTCCCGCACCATCATCGCGGATCAGAAGCGCGCCATCGGCTACACTAAATCCTGGTCTCCTTAAGATAGCTATGGCCAAGACAACCATCGATCGCCGCTGGCTCCCGCTCAACGCATTGCGCGCCTTTGAGGGCGTGGCCAAGCACTCGAGCTTCACGGCAGCCGCCAATACGCTGTTGATTTCGCAGAGCGCACTGTCGCGGCATGTGATCGCGCTCGAAAAACTGATCGGGGCGCAGCTGTTCGAGCGCCGCCCGCATTCCCTGGTATTGACCAAGGCAGGACAACACCTGCTGCCTGCCGTCATGAAGTCCTTCGATCGGCTCGAATATGCACTCGATGATATCCGCAACGAGAGCGCGGCCACTTTGCGCACCTTGCGAGTGCAGATGCCGCCCACCTTCGCCGCGCACCTCGCGGTGCCCATCTTGCGGGATTTTCGCGCCGCCGCCGCCGAGGTGGAGATCGATCTGGTCAGTCCCTACGGAGTCGGTCCGCCGCCGGGCGATGTCGACGTGGCGGTGGTGTACTCAAAGCCCACGGTGACCGATCTGGTGAAGGATCTGTTGTGGCCGGTACGCTTAAGCGTGCTGTGCCATCCGAATATCGCGGCGCGTTGCGAAGGCCTGAGTCTGGCCGAATTCATCGAGTCGAACGAATTGGTCCACGTGCGCCTGTCCGATTCGCCGCGCCATCACCTGTGGTCGCAATTCGTCCGTCAGTCGGGCCTGCATGCCTTGAACATCGAACGCGGCCTGGTATTCGACACGGCGTTGCTCGCGGTGCAATACGCGCTGAGCGGCGAGGGCATTGCACTCATCGATACCTATATGTTCGGCGATTACATTCGTACGGGCCGGCTGGTCAAGCCGTTCGAGGACATACTGGACGACGGCTACGGCTATTATCTGATCACCCATCCTGAAGCCCTGAGCGATACCGCGGTCGCCTTGTTCCGCTCGTGGCTGATCGAGCGCTTCGGCAGCGTATCAGGCACGACGAGCCCTGGCATCCATTTGGCGGTATCCAATGAGTGAGCGCACGGCGCCGAAATCGGAGATCTCATGAGGAGCCACGCGCGAGTGGTGGTGATCGGCGGCGGCGTCGTCGGCGCGAGCGTGCTGTACCACTTGACGAAGGCCGGCTGGAAGGACGTGCTGCTGGTGGAACGGGCGGAGCTGACATCCGGATCGACCTGGCACGCGGCGGGCGGCATGCACACCGTCAACGGTGATCCGAATGTCGCGAAGCTGCAGCAATACACCATTCAGCTCTACAAGGAAATCGAGCAAATCTCCGGCCAATCCTGCGGCGTGCACATCACCGGCGGCATCATGCTCGCCGGCACGCGCGAGCGGCTCGACTGGTTGAAGATGGCGAAGGCGCGCGGCCGCTATCTCGGGATGGAACTTGAAATCATTTCGGTCGACGAGGCGGCCAGGCTGTTTCCGCTCATGGACAAGAAGCACTTCGCGGGTGCGATGTTCGATCCCATTGAAGGGCACGTCGACCCGTATGGCGTGACGCACGCTTACGCCAAATCGGCGCAAATCGGCGGCGCCGAAATCGTGCGGCATACCCGGGTGACCGATCTGAAGGCGCGTGCAGACGGATCCTGGGATGTGATCACCGATCAGGGCAATGTTCACGCCGAGCACGTGGTGAATGCGGCGGGTCTGTGGGCGCGCGAGGTAGGGCGCATGGTCGGCCTCGAGCTGCCGATACTCGCCATGGAGCACCAGTACCTGATCACCGGCGACATGCCCGAATTGGCCGGTAAGAAGGAGCAGCTGCACGCGATCGACTTCGAAGGCGAGATCTACATTCGTCAGGAGCGCGGCGGCATGCTGATGGGCACCTATGAGCGCGCCGGCGTTCCCTGGTCGCCGGTCACGACGCCGTGGGATTTCGGCCAGGACCTGCTGCCGAACGATCTCGAGCGCATCGCTCCGAGCCTCGAGGTGGGCTTCGCGCATTTTCCGGCGCTGGGCGCCGCCGGCATCAAGAAAGTGGTCAACGGACCGTTCACCTTCGCGCCCGACGGTAATCCTCTGATCGGCCCGATCAAGGGCCTGCGGAACTTCTGGGTCGCCTGCGGAGTCATGGCCGGATTCAGCCAGGGGGGCGGAGTGGGTCTCGCGCTGTCGCGCTGGATGGTCGACGGCGATCCAGGTGCGGACATCTGGGGCATGGACGTCGCGCGCTATGGAGACTGGACGACCCTGGCGTACACCAATGCCAAGGTGCGCGAGAATTACTCGCGCCGCTTCAGAATTCGCTTTCCGAACGAAGAGCTCACCGCCGCGCGTCCGCTGCGCACTACGCCGATTTACGAGAAGCTCAAGGCAGAGCATGCCGTGTTCGGCGATTACTGCACGCTCGAGCATCCGCTGTGGTATGCGCCCAGCGCTGCGCAGGCCCACGATGAAGTCAGCTTCCGGCGCTCCAATTCCCACCCGTACGTGGGGGCCGAGTGCCTCGCAGTGCGCGACGGCGTCGGGCTTTTGGAAATCTCCAACTACGGCAAGTTCGATGTACGCGGGCCCGGCGCGGCCGAATGGCTGGGGCGCGTAATGGCGAATCGGGTGCCCGCGGTGGGCCGGATCGCACTGACGCCGATGCTGAACGAGCGCGGCAAGCTGATCGGCGATTTCACCATGTGCCGCGTCTCGCAGGATCGCATATTCCTGATCGGCACCTATGCGGCGGAAACCTACTACTTGCGCTGGTTCGAGCGGCATCTGCCGCCGGCGGGGGTCTCGGTGCGGCCGTGTGCGATGGAATACGTCGGTCTGTCGGTGGCGGGGCCGAAATCGCGCACGCTGCTGCAGGGCCTGGTGCGCGATGACTTGTCGAGCGCGGCTTTCCCGTTCATGTCTTTTCGGCGCATGGAAATCGGCATGGTGCCGGGGTACGTGGGCCGCGTGTCCTTCACCGGGGACCTCGGCTTCGAAATCTGGGTGACGTCGGAATATCAGCGCGCGCTGTACGATCTATTGGTGGCGGCCGGCCGTGCGCATGGACTGAAGCTCTTCGGGGGGCGCGCGCTCAATGCCATGCGCATCGAAAAGAGCTTCGGCACGTGGGCGCGGGAATACCGGCCCATCTACGGTCCTTTCGAGGCGGGCCTCGGGCGGTTCGTGGACTTCAAGAAAGAGGCTTTCATCGGCCGCGCGGCCGCCGCCGAGGAAAAGGACGGCGGCGGCGCGCTGCGGCTGCTTGGCTTCCGAGTGGACGCGACGGACGCCGATGCGATCGGCGACGAACCCATCTGGCACGACGGCAAGCCCGTGGGCTGGGTGACATCCGGCGCGTTCGGGCATCGCGTGGGGGCATCGCTCGCGCTCGGCTATGTGCCGGCGGCGCTGGCGGCTGCGATGAGCGGATTTGAGATCGAGATCATCGGTGAGCGCCACCGGGCGACCCGTCTCGCGGGAGCGGCGTTCGATCCCACCGGCGGGCTGATGCGCGCGTAGACGGCAGCAGCGCCGGCCGCGTTGGTCGAAGGATTGCGCGCTCGGGTATACTCATCCGTTATTCGACGTGAATCGCCGAGCGGAGGGCATATGCTGGGCACACCGGAAAGCAAAGCACCCGGTTACAACGGGCTCACCGAGCAGTGGGCGGGGCTGCCGGCGGATGCATATTTCGATCCGCGGCATCACGCGCGCGAACTGCAGCGGATCTGGTATCGCAATTGGGTCTACGTGTGCCGCTCCAGCGACATCGCGGCTGCCCGGGCGTTCCAGACGTTCGAGGTTGGCGACCAGAAAATCCTGCTGGTGCGCGACGATGCGGGCGTGCTGCAGGGATTTCACAACACCTGCCGTCACCGCGGCGCGGCGCTGTGCCGCGAGAGCGCGGGCCGGCTGCGCTCGGGCGCGATCATCTGTCCCTATCACGCGTGGACCTACAGCCTGCAAGGGGACCTGCTGCGAACTTCATCGAAGCGCAACGCCCCCGGTTTTGAAGTCGCGGATTTCCCGCTCTACAAGATCAGCGTGCGCGAATGGAGCGGATTCATTTTCATTGCGTTGACCGAGAATCCGCCGGCCTTCGAGCGCATCTTCGATATGCCGCTGAACCGGATGGACGCGTGGCCGTTGAGCGAGCTCGCCGTGGGCCACGTACTGGTGAAGACGGTTCACAGCAACTGGAAGATATTCTGGGAAAACTACAACGAGTGCCTGCATTGCCCGGGCGTGCATCCGCTGCTGTCGAATCTGGTGCCGATTTACGGCCGCGGCCTGCTGGAGGAGCGCGATGATCCGAACTGGAGCGAGCATGCGGCGGATTCGGACCCGAAATACAAGGGTGGTCTGCGCGCGGGCGCGGCCACCTGGTCGATGGACGGCAATCTGACGGGGGCGGCGTTTCCGGAGCTTTCCGAAGAGGACCGGCGCGCGGGAGCGATCTACATGACCGGTCTGCCGTCGATGTTCATCGTCGGCCACGTCGATTACGTGCGCGTGGTGCGCCTGCGGCCGCTGGAGCCGGAGCAGACGGAGCTGCGCGTTGAATATCTGTTCTCGCCGCAAACGCTGGCCGATCCGAACTTCGACGTGCGCAACATCGTCGAATTCACGAATCTGGTCATGACGGAGGACGCCGAGGTGTGCGAACTCAATCAGCGCGGACTGCACGCGGCACCCCACCTTCGCGGGGTCGTCATGCCCGAAGAATACGTCATCCGGCAGTTTCACGAATGGGTCAATTCTGAGTTGTCGCGCCTCTAGAGCGTTCGCGGCGAGCGCCGGCGCGGCCATCTGCTGCGCCGCCGTCCTCATGACGGCCGGCTGCGGCGGCCAACGGCACGCCGCGCCCGCGGACCAGGAGCAGGTGCTCAACATCTACAACTGGGCCGACTACATCGGCCACCACACGATCGCGGAATTCGAGCGCGCCACGCACATCAAAGTCGTCTACCAGCTCTACGATTCGAACGAAACGTTGGAAGCGAATTTGATGGTCGGGCATTCGGGTTTCGACATCGTGAGCACGACCACCGGATTCTACGCCCGCCAGATCAGGGCGGGCGCGTATCTGCCGCTCGACAAAGCCAAGCTGCCCAACTGGAAGTACCTCGACCCGGCCGTGCTCGCGGTCCAGGCGCAGGCGGATCCGGGAAATCGGTATGCGGTCCCGTACCTGCATGCCATGAACGGCTTTGCCTACAATGTGGACATGATCAGGACGCGCATGCCGGATGCGCCGACGGACAGTTCTGCCATGCTGTTCGATCCGAAGGTCATCTCCAAATTCGCCGACTGCGGGGTGACGTTTTTGGATTCTCCCGAGGATGTCATCCAGCTCGCGCTGGCTTACCTGCATCTTGATCCGAACTCTCAGCGCATCGAGGATCTCAATGCCGCCGAGAAGCTGATCATGGCGATTCGGCCGTATATTCGCACCTTCGATTCGAACCAGTACTACACGGAGCTGTCGGCGAACGAAATCTGCCTGGCGATCGCCTGGTCGAGCGATTATTCGGTCGCACAGCAGCTCGCGCGCGCGGACGGCACCGGCGCCCACCTCGCCTTCACGCTGCCGAAGGAAGGCTCCAATATCACGTACAACGCCTTTCTGATCCCGGCGTCGGCACCGCATCCGGAGGCGGCGCACAAGTTTCTCAATTTCATCTTGGATCCGAAGGTCATCGCCGAGATCACCAACGATATTTACTACGGAAACGACAATCTGGCGTCGCGGCCTTTCGTCATCAAAGACATCTTGGACGACCCGGCCATTTACCCCTCGCCGGAGGTGCGCGCGAAATTGTACTTGCCGGAGGCATTCGGCCCCGACTACGACCGGCTGCGAACGCGAGTCTGGACTCGCATCAAAACGGGCCAGTAGCAGCCTCCCGGCAGGCCATTTCCCGCACAAAACGCCCGTTCTGCGACCTGGCGCAAGCTTCCCTGCGCCCTGGAAATGGTAACTTGCGCCCCCACATAAATGAACGCACCGCAGGCACGTGCGGTGCTCGCTGCAAGTTCAATACAGGAGATATGACATGCTCGGACACATTGACCGATGGGGCCATGACGCCTTGTTTGCCGCCACGGCGCTGCTGACGATTGCGGTGCTCGTGTACGCGAATTGATCCGCTTCACGGCGCGGAGGGGGCCGTCTCGAGGTCCTCTGCGCCGATGTGCTTGGATTTCCACAGCACGCGGCTGTAATAACACACAAAATAGCCGATCAGCACGAAAAGCAATCCGGCCGTAGCGGGGCTTTGCACCATCGATCCCGGTGCGAAGTCGATCTGAACCGCGCGATACACGAGCCTTCCGAGGACCAATAGCGTCACTGCGATGCCGGCGTAGGTATGCGGCACGTAGTAAAGCTGCGTGCCGCGCCTCAGATAGCGGGTGCGCCTCGCTCCCCACGTCGCCAACGCCGTGCCCGCCAGGGCTCCCGAGGCTTCCATGAGCAGAAAATCGCCCGAGCGAGCTGCGGCTGGAATGAACGAGATCCCCACGGCGGCCAGGACGACCATCCGCATGATCATGCGCAGCGGGCGTACCGGCTGCTCGCCGAAGCTTCGGCGCACACGCCGATAGATCAGCAAGACCGCCAGCGCCGCGACGGCGAAGGGCAATATTGGCGCGTAGTCCGCGGGCATATCCTGAGATACTACACGACGAATGATACGCGACGACTCACCGGCGACGGCGCGCCCCGAACTGACGCGGGGCGTGGGCGCATGGGCGGCGATTGCCGTCAACGTCACCAATATGATCGGCGCCGGCGTTTTCTTGAAGGCCCGCGTCATGACCTGCAACGTGGGCAGCGCGAAGACGGTCATGCTGGTTTGGCTGGCCGCGGGTTTGTTGTCGCTCGCCGGCACTTTTTCCTATGCGGAGATCGCCGCCATGATGCCGGAGGCGGGCGGCGACTACGTGTACTTGCGCCGCGCCTACGGCAGGCTCGTCGGCTTCCTCTTCGGCTGGATGGCGTTTGCGGTATTTCGCACGGGCGCACAGGCCGCGCTGGCGGTCGGTCTGGCGATATTCATGAACGTGGCCGTGGGCGGCGTGTTGCAGCACTGGCACATCGAGGCGAAGATCGCCGGCCTGCATGTCGAAATCGGCGGTTTGACGCTGGTCGCGCTCGCGACGCTGTGGACCGTGGCGCTCATCAATTGCGCCTCGGTCAGCACGGGCGGGCGCACCGCGCTGGTGGCGACGATCGCCAAAGTCGCACTGGTGCTGGCAATCGCGATCGGCGCATTCTGCTTTGCGCCGGGGGATTGGACGCATCTGGATGGTTCCGGGCTGCTCGGCAGCTGCGAGGGCGTCGCCTCGAGCGCGCGCGGCGGCGTTGCGGGATTCGGCGCGGCCATGCTCGGCGCACTGTGGGCGTACGACGGGTGGAACAATGTCGCGCCGCTCGCCGGCGAAATCCGCGACCCGCAGCGCAATTTGCCGCGCGCCTTCGTCGGCGGCCTGTTGGTGGTCGCGGCGCTGTATTTGCTGGTCAACACCGCCTACTATTACACGCTGACCCCGCTCCAGATCGCGGACATCCCGACGAGTTCGTCCGTGGCGACCGAAGTTCTGAAGCGCTTTTTGGGGCCTGTGGCGATCTCGCTGACGGCGGTGGCGATGATGATCTCCTCCTTCGGTTCGCTGCACGCGAGCGTGCTCGCCAATTCGCGCATACCGTTTGCCATGGCGCGCGACGGCCTGTTTTTCCGGGCCCTCGCCAAGCTGTCGGCGCGCACCAATGTGCCGGTGCGCGCGATCGTGGCGCAGGCCGTCTGGGGCAGTGTGCTGGTGGCGTCCGGAACGTACGACACGCTGACCGACTCGGTGATATTCGCTTCCTGGCTGTTCTACGGATTGACCACCGCCTCGCTGTTCGTGTTCAGGCGCACGATGCCCGATGCGCCGCGCCCTTATCGGGCGGTCGGTTATCCGGTGGTTCCCTGCGTCTTTCTGCTGGTGACGGCCGCACTGATCGTCAATACCTTCATCGCGACCCCGCGCCAGGCGCTGCAGGGCGCGGCCATGCTGCTGATCGGAGTGCCGTTTTACTGGTGGTTCGGTGAGCGCCGGGCGCGGGCATGAGCCTCACTGAAATCCCCGGCGGTGCGGGTGCCGCGCTTTGGCTGCGCGCGGGGCAGGCGGTGCGGCTGATCAATACGCATGGATCCCAGGTGGTGGACACCTGGTGCCTGTCGGCGGCGGACACCACCGAGTACCTCTCGGTCGAGCACACGCGTCGAATGCTGTTTCGGCTGTTTCCGGGCGAGGGCGATACGTTGTTCAGCAACCGCCGCACGGCCCTGCTGCTGATCGAACAGGACAGCTCCGGCTGCCTGCACGACATGCTGTTTGCGTGCTGCGATCATTGGCTGTACGAATTTTACGGTTGCGCGCCCGGACACGCGAACTGCCACGACAATTTCATCGGCGCACTCGCTCGTTGCGGTATTGCGGCGACGCAGGTTCCGAACCCCATCAATTTCTGGATGAATGTGCCGGTGCTGCCTGGCCATCGCATCGCGCTCCATGCCCCGGTCAGCAAGCCGGGGGACTGGCTCGTCCTGCGCGCGCTCAAGGACGTCGTCGTCATCTTCTCCGCCTGTCCCATGGACGTGACTCCGGTGAACGGAGAGGACCGGACTCCGAAGCCGGTCGCTTACGAAATCATCGACTAAGGAAAATCACGGCGGCGGGCACGCCGGGTTCAACGCCAGTTCGGCTCCGCGGCGCTCGTCCCAGATCACGAAGATTCCGCTCGACACGACGATGCCGGCTCCCAGCAGCAGGCCGACCGAAGGAGTTGCCGACCAAAAAATCCAGTCGATCGCCAGGGCCCAGAGGATGGCGGTGTATTCGAACGGGGCCACGACGGCGGGCGGCGCGCGCCGAAACGCATCCGTCAGCCAGAGTTGCCCGAGCGCTCCGGTAATGCCTATGCCGGCAAGCCAGACCCAGTCGCTCGAATCGACTGCGCGCCAGTCGCTGATCGCCAGAGCGCCCGACCCGATGCTGACCGCGACCAGATACCAGAAGACCATCGACATGCTCGAATTGCGGCGCCCGAGCGAGCGCACGCTGAGCGCGCTCAGCGCATAGCACAGCGTCGCCAGTGCCGCTGCGCTAGCGGCGAGCAGGGAGACGGCTCCACCGCCCCAAGGCCGCAGGATCAACAGCACACCGCCGAGACCGGCCACGATGGCAAGCCAGCGCCGGCCCGTGACTTGCTCGCCCTGCAGGGGCACGGACAGGGCGGTTATCAGCAGCGGTGCCGCCAGGAACAGCGAATAGGTCTGCGCCAACGTCAGACGGTGGACGGCATACACGAAACTCGCCAGCATCAGGACGCCGAGCGCACCGCGCCCCAGATGCAGCAGCGGCATGGTCGCCCGCAAATTATTCCATGAGCGCCGCCATCCGATCGCCGCCAGTAAGCACAGCAGAGAGGACACGCAGCGCAGGCAAGACACTTCAAGCGGCCCATAATGGGCCGACAATCGCTTCATCAGCGCATCCATGATCGCGAACGCGAAGACCGCCGCCACCATGGATGCGATCCCGTGCAGGCGCTCTCGCGAGTGCGGGCGGGCGAACGTGGATATCGACAGTAGGGGAATACTCACGGCCGGATTGTAGACCACTCGGCGCGGCTCCTTTGGTGCGGCGACTTTCGGATGGGCGCGCTCAAAAGGCATGCGATGATATTTGAAGCCAAGGCATTATCCATGATCGAAACTTATGTATTAATATTCGACAAATCAATATGATAAACAATATATATAATCTATAGCGTATCGTAGGATGTGGCTCCATGACGATGCTCACCGGAGATTTGACAGATGATCCCATTGCCGACGATTGGGCGGTTGCCTCGCGCGCTGGTTGTTGCATCCCTGGTGCTGGCGTTCATCGGGATGGGTGACGCCGACGCGGGCCCCGGCAACCTCTGGCCGACCAAGGGATGGCCTAGGGGAACACCGGCGAGCACGGGGCTCGACGAAAAGACTCTGGCGGCGCTGGATGCGGATTTCGCCGCCGGCAAATATGCGCTTGTCGACAGTTTCCAGGTCTTTCGCTGCGGCGAGGAGGTCTTCGAGCGTAGCTACCCGCACGATTATGCGAGCGTCTATGGGAAGGAAGCCAAAATCAAAGGCCCGCTGAATGCGCGGCTGACTGGGCGATACAATTACTTTGATCCGGCCTGGCATCCGTACTACCAGGGCACGGATTTGCACACGATGCAATCGGTCAGCAAGACAGTCACCTCCGTCATTTTCGGGGTCGCGATCACGCGCGGTGATTTCAAGGCCAGCCTGAACACCCCCGTGCTGAAGTTTTTTGACGTCGCCAAGGTCAAGAACGTGGACGACCGCAAACGCCGCATGACTCTCAAGGATGTGTTGACCATGACCACAGGTCTTGCGTGGACCGAGGATGTGCCCTACGACGATCCTCGAAGCGATTCGAGCCTGATGGAAGCGACCGATGATTGGGTAAAGTACGTGATCGACAAGCCCATGGCGGCGGAACCAGGAACCGTCTTCAACTACAGCAGCGGTGCAACGGAACTGCTGGCCTACATCTTTCAGAAGGAGACCGGCCAGGATATCGACGCATACGGCGAGAAGTACCTGTTCGCACCGCTGGGCATCAAGCACCACTGGAAACGAACCTACCTCGGGGTGATCGACACGGAGGGAGGCTTGTATCTCAACGGCTCCAATCTCGCCAAGATCGGTTATCTCTACCTGCACGACGGCATGTGGGACGGCAACATCATCGTATCCAAGGAATGGGTACGGCAATCTGTCGCGCCGTCCATCGATACCAGGTGGCCCGAATTCAAATACGGGTTCAAGTGGTGGCTATACTCTGGCAGGGATGGCGCTGAGTACGTCTGGATGGCCATAGGCTTCGGCGGCCAACGACTGATGGTGTTTCCCAAGGAACAGTTGATCGCCACCTTTACGGGTTGGAACATTCTCCAAGAAGCCGCGCTCGCCGGTGAGTTGGCGAATCGTCTCCTGCCGGCCGTAATTGGCGCGCAGTGTCGAGACACTGCGCAGTGATGAGTCTGTCTAGAATCGGCCCGCGTCGACGTCTTCAATGAACCGGATGAGCCCGGTCATATGGTATCGTAGCGCGCCCCAATCGCGAGGGTCGGGACGGTGATCCTCGCTAGATCCGCAGTTCGGTCCCAATCCGCAAGTTTGCCGCTGGCGCCCATTTCGCTCGGCCCCTGCATCGGAATGTAAATCTTCTTGTTGATCTTGGCAAAAGCCCGCAATACCGGATCAGGCCACTCGGCGGGCGGCATGCGCAGGATGTGCTGATTGTAGAAATTGTTGAGCAGCAGCTCCTCGTAGCGCGGATCCTCATACCTGCCGGCCGCATCGAGACTCTGGATTTCGGCGAGTACTTTCGGATCCATGGCCGGCATCAGGACTTCCCGAGCATAGCGGTTGTACGCCGGAATGCTCGGGACCATGTTCGAAATAATGAGGCCTTTGAGGTTCCGCTGGTACTTGAGGGCGTATTCGAGGGCGAGGATCCCACCCCACGATTGGCCGAGCAGGTAAAAATTGTCCTTGTCGAGCGCCGGCCCCGGGGAAATAGGTGTCCAGTGCTTCAAAGTATTCGTGGGTGGCTCCCGGTCCGCCATGCAGCAGCAGCACCTTGATGTGCGGATTATTGCCAACCCGCTTGGTCCACACCCGAAACGGCCCCTTGGGTGTCTGAACGGTGATCAGGCGAACCCCGCCGGTCAGCCCACGTAGTAGGCGCACAGCCATCTTTTTCTCTCCTCAATGCGGTCGCAAGAGTTAAGCTCATGCTTGCCGTTCAACTCTCGGGAAATAGCATGCAATCGATACCGGTCGGGGCCACGGGCTCGTTCAGTCTTGTCGTCAATCCCGAGCATCTGGCCAACCGCTTCAAGGATGCGACTTTGCCCGCCGTTCTGGCGACACCGGTCATGATCATGGTCATGGAGAACGCGGCGCTCAATGCGATCAAGCCTTATCTCGACGCCGGCGAAAGTGCGCTCGGTACGCGCGTCGACGTGCGCCATGTGGCGGCGACGCCGGCAGGCCGGCGCATGACCGGCGAAGCGACTGTGACCAGCGTGGATGGGCGGCGCATCGAATTTGCAATTCGTGCGACCGACGGGGCGGAGGAGATTGGAGTCGGCACACACGAGCGGATGGTGATTAACCTGGCGAAGTTCGCCGAACGGTTGAAGGTCAAATTCAGCTAACGATGCGAGAATCCCGAGCTCCGCGGCCACCGGCGCCGGCGATGGTGCCGCAAATGATATTGCTCCAGTTTCTGGGCGAAGACGTACTCGGCGGCGGCCGCGATGTCCCGCACCCTGGAGGGGCTCTAAGGCCGATTCGACGGGGTCAAGCGAAGCCAGCCTTGACTCGATGGCGAGCCGTAGCAGGGGCCGGTTAGCTTCATATATCGCCCGCCGCGCCTCGAGCGTCAAGCGATAAAATGCACGTGTTCTTCGAGAAAAGCGTACCTCGTCGGCGCGCCTCTGATCGAAGGCTACGCGCTTGGAACGGCCTTCGGCGGCGGCGGCGGCGGCGGCGTTGGGGGCGGGGCCATTTCCGGCTGGATCGCCGTGTCGGCCGGCGCGTGCAGCATCGCTTCAGGCGCCCGCGCCTCGACGATCGCCGAAAGCAACTGCACGCTTTGCCCTGCGACGCGCACCGAGGGCTGATCGATGGGCTGGTCGATGATCTTCAGATCCGCGGTATTGACGCGTACCGACCATTCGAACAGCGGCTGCGGCAGTTGGAACAGCTGCACATCGAGCGTGTTATTGGCGAGCAGCAGGCACACCTCGGCGCGCCCGTCATCCAGGCGCTTCGCGCGCCGCAGGCACAGCAGCCGTCCTTCCCAATTCTGCCAGTCCTCGATACGCATGGTGTCGCCGTTCTCATCGAACCACTCGACATCGCGCACCTGAGGCAGCGGCTCGAGCAAGCCGTGTTGAAAATAGTCGCAGCGCAGCGTGGAGAGTTCCCGGCGCAAGCCGATCAGGCGCGCGACAAAGGCCTGCTGCGCTTTGCCGGCCGGCGACTGCGCGAGCGTCCAGTCGTACCAGGACAGCTCGGAGTCCAGGCAATAGGCATTGTTATTGCCGTGTTGCGTACGGCCGAATTCGTCTCCACCCAGCAGCATCGGGGTGCCGTGCGAGAACAGCAGCGTTGCGAGCATGGCGAGCTTGGCGTGCTCGCGCTTCTCTTGCACCTGTGCGTCGTCCGTGGGTCCTTCGACGCCCCAGTTGGCGCTCTCATTGTCATTGGTGCCGTCCTGATTGTCCTCTCCATTGGCCTCATTGTGCTTCCGGCTGTAGCTCACCAAATCCTGCAGCGTGAAACCATCGTGAGCGGTGACGAAATTGACCGAAGCCCAAGGCCGCCGCCGCTGATGGTCGAACAGGTCGGCCGATCCCTGCAGGCGCGCCGCGAGCGCGCCGCGCAGCCCCGGGTCCCCGCGCCAGAACTTGCGCACGTCGTCGCGAAACCGGGCGTTCCACTCCGCCATTCCGGGCGGATGATTGCCGAGCTGATAGCCGCCCGGTCCTAAGTCCCAGGGCTCCGAGATCAGCTTGACCCGCGCCAGGGTCGGATCTTGCAGCAGGGCGTCGAAGAAGCCTGCACCCGGATCGAAGCCGTTCTGTTCTCGGCCGAGAGTCACGCCGAGATCGAAGCGGAATCCATCCACATGATATTCGTCCACCCAATGGCGCAGCGAATCGAGGGTGAGCTGAATCACGCGACGGTGCGAGAAGTTGACGGTGTTGCCGCAGCCAGTGTCATTGACGCAGTAGCGCGCGTTGCCCGACTGCAGGCGGTAATACACGGCATTGTCCAGACCACGCAGGCTCACGGTCGGACCGAGCTCACTGCCTTCGCAGGTGTGGTTGTAAACGACATCGAGCAGCACTTCGATGCCCGCCGCGTGCAGCGCCTTGATGGCGCCCTTGAGCTCGGCCGGGTTCCCATCCGACAGATAGCGCGGCTCGGGCGCGAAATAGCTCAAGGTGTTGTAGCCCCAGTAGTTGACCAGCCCGCGCTCGATGAGCGTGCGGTCGTGCACGCAGGCGAATATCGGCAGCAACTCCAGTGCCGTGACGCCGAGACTGCGAAGGTGGGCGATCGTGCGCTCGTGGCCGAGCGCCGCCGCGGTGCCGCGCAGGCGCTCGGGAATGTCCTGCAAGCGCATGGTCAGTCCGCGCAGATGCGCCTCGTAGATGACGCTTTCGGACCAGGGGATCTGGGGCGGCCGGTCCTCGCCCCAATCGAAGCGCTCCCCGGTGACGACGCCTTTCGGCATGGCCGCGGCACTGTCGCGCCGGTCATAGGACAGGTCCGCGCGCGGTGAGCCGATGCGATAGCCATAGAGTGCATCGCTCCAGCGCAGCGAGCCCACGATACGGCGCGCATACGGATCGAGCAGCAGTTTGTTCGGATTGAAGCGGTGACCGTGTTGGGGCTGATAGGGACCCTGCACGCGGTAGCCGTAGACCTGTCCCGGCGCCGCGTCCGGCAAATAGCCGCGCCAGACCCCGTCGGTGCACTCGGGCAGCAACATTCTGCGCAACTCCTTGCGTCCGCTCGGATCGAACAGGCACAGCTGCACCTCTTCGGCGTGCTCGGCGTAGACGGCAAAGTGGGTGCCGCGGCCGTCCCAGTGTGCTCCGAGCGGAGCAGGGGCGCCCGCGACAGTATCGGCGGCCGCTCGATCGCTCACCGGGCAGAATCGATTGTCATGCAGCAACGAAACCCCAGGTGATAGTTCGCATGGCTTTGCGGGTCCATCACTCGAGTTCCGTGCCAGAATGGCGCGCGCCAACGGCACCAGTCGGGATGCGCTCGATAGGTGTCGAAGATGAACCAGCTGCCCTTCATTTCCGTGACACCCAGTTCCTTGCTCCCGCGGCTCGCCATTTGCGCGGGACTCAGCGGCAAGTTCATGTGCTCGGCCGCGTTGCCGTTGAGATCGTAGACATCGATCGGGCTGTGGCAGGCCGGGAAATCGCCGACCGGGTAGGTATTGGAGCCGCATAGATTCCAGCCGCCTCCGGGGCAGCCCGCCGTCTTGAAGCTGCCGGTGGCGCAGATGCCGCGCTGATATTCCGGTCCATAGCTCCAAGTCTTGGTCGGCTCGTACAGCCGATTGTGGGCCGATCGCATGCGTTCGACGGCGACGTTCGGTGCAACGCCTTGGGCCAGATCGAAGCGGTAGTCCGGCTCCTCGAGCTCTCCGGCGCAGGCACCCTCCCACTCATGTGCGTCGCACATTCGCTTGCCTTCGGCCTCGCACACCTCCGCCGCTTCACGTGCCTTCACCCACACCACCGGGTAGGCACATGGCACATCCGGATACTCGAACTGATCGATACAGGCTTTGGCCTGCTCCGCAGTGGTCTTTTTCGGATCATAGAGAGGCGCCATGTATTTGGCGCCACAGATCTTCTCAAACCGTGGATTGGCATAGCTGACATGTTGCTGCTCGAGCTTCTTGCGGCAGCCTTCCTCGGATTCCGGGTGCACGCTGATTGCCGGATTGCCCTGACCCATGTAGCCCGAGCGCGCGAAGAGCGAGCGAACTTGCTCCATCTGCTGAGCTGTCAATCCCCGCTCTTGCTGTATCAGCTGAAACATCTGCTCGTTCTGCTGCGCAAGCGTTGGCTGCGCCGCGTTGCCGCAGATGCCGATCAGCAGCGCGCTCAAGGCTGCTGCAAGGGTTGCGATGTTCTTCATATGGGTCTGCTCGCTCGCGCATAGCGACCCACGAGCGCGGCTTCTGCCAACACCTTTCCTTGCATGGCTTGTACCAAGGCTGCCTTGCGGGGTCGGCGTAAATCGGGCAACAGCACGCTCAATGCGTAAAGCCTGTGAAAGTAGCGGTGGCGCCCGACGGGAGGGCACGGCCCGCCATACCCTGTCTTCATCCAATCGTTGAGACCGTCGAGCGCCCCGGCCAGCACCCCGTGGCGGGCAAGGTCCTCGGGCAATCCAGGTGCGTTCGGCGGGATGTTGTACAGGATCCAATGGATCCATGTCGTTTTGGGCGCTTGCGGATCGGGCGCATCCGGATCCTCGACGATCAACGCCAGGCTCTTTGCCTCCGGGGGAACTCCGGACCATTCGAGAGGCGGCGACACGTTCGCACCGTCGCAGGTAAATCGCTCGGGAATCGGGTGGTCGTTGGCAAACGCCGCTGAGCTGATCGATAGCACCATGGGATGTAATCTAGTGCAGAATCGTGACGCGCGCATTAAGGGATTTCCGCGGTCGCGTATTGCCGCGCGCCGGTCCTTTGGTTCAGTGTCCCTGCTGGCGTTTCAGCAGGTCGGCGCGGTCGATCGAGGGCACGCTCAAATTCACGCGGGAGCCGCCGCGCACGATGGTCAACGGTACGCTGCTGTGCGCCGGCCCCAACGCCCAGAGCCGTCGATAGAACTCCGCCAGCGTGCCGACGTCATGATCTGCGACGCGGCTGATCAGATCCCCTTCGCGCAAAGCCGCCTGTTGCGCCGGGCTGCCCTCGGCCACCCCCGTCACGTACACCCTGCCGCTCACCTCCACGGTGTAGACGCCGAGCCACGGTCTTGGTCTACCCGCCGCATGTCCGCGCATGCGCAGGTCCGCGAGTATCGGTTTGAGCAAGTCGATGGGCACGAATATATTGGCGTTCAATTCCTCACCTGCCGCCGCCTCGCGCACCAGCAAGGATCCCACACCGACCAAGCCTCCGTGTTCGTCGACGAGCGCGGCGCCCGACCAGTGAGAGTGCGCCGGAACGGTGAATATCGCGCTGTCCAGCAAGTACTCCCAGGCGCCTGCGAATTCGCGGCGCGCCAGGATGTGTACTGCCTGCGGTTTGGCGAATTCGCAATAGCTCAGCACGAAGCCCTTGCTTCCCGCACGCAGATCCTCCGAGGAGCCGAACCGCAGCGGCGGAAGCGCGGGATCCTCCAATGACAAAACCAAACCGAATCCGGTGGCCTGATCGTAGGCGAGGGCATGCCCGGCCACCAGGCGCCCCTGGTGCGTGGTCAGCCACACATCGCTCGCTTCCGCTATGAGATAGCCGATCGTGAGTATCAACCCATCCTCGCCGATGACGATGCCGCTGCCGATGCGTTGCGAACCGAGAATGCCCGCTGTGAACGCGTCCTCGGGGACCACTGCGCGCAGCTTGACCAGCGATGGGCTGAGCGCCTCTGGGTCGAGCCCTGCCGTTGCGGGAGTGGATGTCATGACCGGACGGTAGCGTGATCTCGGGCCGGTGTCACCTGCGCGCCTGCTAGACTTTGCCAATGAACCGGCTCCTCATCGCTCTTGGCACGGTGCTCGTCGTTGCCGGCCTGCTGTGGCCGTGGCTCAAGAGGATGCACCTTTTTCATCTGCCTGGGGACATTGTCATCGACCGTCCGGGTTTCAAGTTCTTTTTCCCGATCACCACCATGCTGATCGTGAGTCTGGTCCTTTCCCTATTGGCATGGTTGAGCAGGCGGTAGCCCATGCAAAAAAATGCTGATGGCGTCTGCGTGCTGTTCATGGGCGTGGTGTTTGATCCGCCGACTACGTAACTGCCGCATGGTCGTAGTGGAATGCCGCCGAGTTTGCGGCGCCGCATGCCTTTCGTCGATTCCTTGAATCCACTAATATGCGATCCTCTACACCGATAGGACCTCAATCATGCAACATAGAATTTCACGTCGAGCGCTGGTCAAAGGGGGGCTGATCGCAGGCGCATTGGTTCCGGCGATTGGACTGATCGGCAACAGCGCGGGCGCTGCAATGACGCCGCTGGATCCGAATGATCCACAGGCGAAGTCGCTCGGGTTCGTCACCAGCGGCAGCAAGGTGAATGCCAGCGCGAATCCCACGTTCAAGCCGACTCAAAAATGCAACAATTGCGCGCAGTGGCAGGGCAAGGCCAGCGACCCGACGGCGGCGTGCAATATCTTTGCCGGCCACAGTGTTCCGGCGGATGGCTGGTGCAAAGTGTGGGCAGCGCAAAAGTCCGGCGCTTGATCTGACGGCGGGACTGAAGAAGGGCTGAGGCGCGCTGATCGGCGCGCGTCAGCGTTCGAGCCCGTCGACGCCCTGATGGCTCGCACCCAGGTGGTGATCATCGGCGCAGGCCCCTCGGGCCTGCTGCTCTCGCAGCTGCTGCACGGCTGCGGCATCGATTCGCTGATCCTCGAACGCCAAAGCCGGGAGCACGTCCTCGGACGCATTCGAGCCGGCGTGCTCGAGCAGGGCACCGTGGATCTATTGGTCGAGTCGGGGGCCGGCGAGCGCATGCTGCGCGAGCGCATGGTCCACGATGGCTTCACCTTGGGATTCGCGGATCGCAGCTGCCGGGTCGATCTGCGCGGTCTGACCGGCCAGGCCGTTACGGTCTACGGGCAGACGGAGATCACCAAGGATCTCATCGAGACCCGCAGCGCCGCCGGCGCCAAACTGGTCTACGAAGCGGCCAACGTCGTCATCGACGGACTCGACCGAACGCATCCGGTCGTGCGCTACACCCATGGCGGCGGCAGCTACGACATCGTGTGCGATTTCGTCGCTGGCTGCGACGGCTTCCATGGCATTTCCCGCAAGAGCATTCCATCGAATGCCCTTCAATCCTTCGAACGCGCCTATCCTTTTGGTTGGCTCGGAGTTCTCGCCGACGTGCCGCCCGCGACGCACGAGCTCGTGTATTCGAATCACGCGCGCGGCTTTGCGCTGTGCAGCATGCGCTCGCTCTCGCGCAGCCGCTATTACCTGCAGTGCGGGCTCGAGGAGAAAATAGGCGAATGGCCGGATGCGCGCTTCTGGGATGAGCTTCGGCGCAGGCTGCCCACGGAGATCGCCGAGACCATCGTCAGCGGACCGTCGCTCGAAAAGAGCATTGCGCCGCTGCGCAGCTTCGTGGTCGAACCGATGCGGTTCGGCCGGCTGTTCTTGGTGGGCGACGCCGCGCACATCGTGCCGCCCACCGGTGCCAAGGGGCTGAATCTCGCAGCCGCCGATGTGCGCGTGCTCTACCAGGCGCTGGCCGAATATTACCGGACGGGCGCCAGCGGGCCGCTCGACCGCTATTCAGATCAATGCCTGCGGCGCGTCTGGAAAGCCGAGCGCTTCTCATGGTGGTTCACATCGCTCACGCATAGATTCGCCGATGATGCCTTCGCGCAGCGTCTGCAGATGGCGGAGCTCGATTATCTGACCGGATCGACGCCGGCGCTCACCACTCTGGCGGAAAACTACGTCGGGTTACCCTTCGACACAGGGCCTTAAGTTAGCGCCTCAGTCGCCTTGCAGCTGCTGCTCCAACCGGTGCAGGGTCTGCATCGCCGGCAGGCACTGCGCGAGGCTCGCGTTCGGCTCGCGGCCCTCCGTGATGGCTGCGAAGAACTCCCGGTCCTGCAGCTCGATGCCGTTCATGGACACATCGACCTTGGACACGTCGATCGGATGGTTGTTGCCGTCCAGCAGGTCGTCGTAGCGGGCGATATAGGTGCCGTTGTCGCAGATATAGCGAAAAAAAGTGCCCAGAGGCCCGTCGTTATTGAACGAGAGCGACAGCGTGCAGATGGCGCCCGACGGCACTTTCAGCCCGATGCTCATATCCATGGCGATGCCCAGCGTCGGGTGCTTGGGCCCCTGCAGCGCGAAGCTCTTGGCGACCTTCTCGCGCGTCTGATAGCCGAACAGGTCCACCGTGTGGCACGCGTGGTGCCACAATAGATGATCGGTCCAGCTGCGCGGCTTGCCGAGCGCATTGATGTTCGTCCGGCGGAAAAAATAGGTCTGCACATCCATCTGCAGCACCTTGATCTCGCCCGCGATGATCTTCTTGTGCACCCATTGATGGCTGGGGTTGAAGCGGCGCGTATGGCCCGCCATCGCAACGACGCCTGTCTCTTGCTGCACCCTGACGAGCCGCTCGGAGTCCGCGAGCGAGTCGGCCATGGGAATCTCGATCATGACGTGCTTGCCCGCGCGCATGCATTGCTCGCCCTGCGCCGCATGCAACTGCGTCGGCGTGCTCAGAATCACCGCATCGACCTCGGGCAGCGCCAGGCTCTCTGCCAAGTTCGCCGTCCAGTGCGGTATCTTCCAGCGCTGCGCCACTTCGCGCGCGGTCTCCACGTTGGAGCCCGCCAGCGAGATCACCTCGACGTTCGGAATCCCGGCCATCGCCTCGAGATGCTTGATGCCGAAGGCGCCATGGCCGGCGAGACAAATTTTCATTCTGCGCTCCTGTTTTCCAGAATCATGAGCCCGGCGGCGGTGTTGGATGCCGGCACGTGGTAATGCCGGTACACCTCGGCCACGCGCTCCTCGAGCGCGCCTCGCATCACGTGCCACATGACCATTTCAATGCCCTCCGAGCCCGCCTCGCGCATGTATTCGGTGTGCGTGATCCTGGTGAGCGCGAGCGGATCGCGGGTCAAGCCGTCGAGAAATGCCGTGTCGAATTGCCGGTTGATGAGCCCGGCGCGCTCGCCCTGCAGCTGGTGGGACATGCCGCCGGTGCCGTAGATGACGATGCGCAGATCCTGATCGAATTGCGCGACCGCGCGGCGAATCGCCTGGCCCAGCTTGAAGCAGCGGGCGCCGGTCGGCGGAGGATATTGCACAACGTTGACGCACAACGGAATCACCGCGAAAGGCCATGCCGCCGGCCGCCCGCAGGTGACCGACAGCGGGACCGTCAAGCCATGGTCCACCGGCATTTGGTTGGCGATCGTCATGTCGAACTCATCGAGTATCAACGATTCGGCCAGATGCCATGCGAGCTGCGAATGGCCCCGCACCACCGGCACGGGACGCGGCCCGAACCCCTCATCGGCGATGGGAAATTCTTCGGCGACGCCGATCAAGAAAGTGGGAATGATTTCCAGTGAAAATGCCGACGCGTGATCGTTGTAGACGACGATGGCGACGTCCGGCGCGAGCTCGCGCAGCCATTCGCGGGCGGGTTCATAGCCCTTGAACAGCGGCTCCCAATACGCGGTGCCGGTCAGTCCCTTGTCCATCGCCACACCGATGGCCGGGACGTGCGAACATGCAATACCTGCAACGATTCTAGCCATGTTCGCGCTCCGGTCCTTGTGCCCCGTCTTTGTATCGGTTGCCCTCCGGACTGCGGCCTCCCGCGAGCATCATCTTCGCGTAAGCCTCCTTGGACACGCCGGACATCATGCCCGCCACGTCCTGAAAGGTCAGGCCGTCGCAGAATGCGATTTTGATCGTGTAGTAGATGTTGCCGCCGGCTTTGAGCATGCCGAGCCAATCGCGCGCGAGCACGCTGCGGCGCTGCTCGGCCGTCAGGGGGAAGCGGTCGAGATAGGCCGCTTCGTTCTCCTTGAAGCTCTTGCGGTTCTCCGGCTTGTTGAGCGACATGCAAAACATATTCAAGGCGTAGCCGATGCGGCCCCGCTCGGCATCGTAGACGTAGGTGCCGGGTATACTGTCGTAGTCATGGAGTTTGGTCATGCGATCTTAAGCGCCGTTGGGGCGAATCTCCTGCCTGACGATGTCGCGGATCACCTCGATCGCCTTGCGCATCAGCGGGCCTTTCGGACGCTGCGCGGAGGTCGCGATGGACAGCGAGGTCTTCAGCACGGGGCTGATGATCGGCTTGACCGCAATCTGCCCGGCCCACGGGGTCGATTTGAGGGCGTTCATCGGCAGCACGCCGTATCCATGGCCTTGCCGCACGAGGTCGATCACCGCGGGAATGCACTCGATCTCATGGGCGACGCGGATTTTGCGGTCGACGTTCGCGAGGGCGTTCTCGACCGACATGCGCATGGCGTGCGGCCGGCTCGGAATGATGAGCGGATAATCCGCGAGCTGCGCGAGGGTGATGGAATTGCCGCGCGCGGACTGACCCAAGGCTCCGGCTTTGAGCGGTGCGATCAAGAATAGCTGCTCCTCGAGCAGCAGCTGCACGTCGACGGTGGCAGAGGTGGTCGCGTTGTAGACCAGCGCGCAATCCACCCGGCCGAGCGACAGCCATTCCAATATATAGGCGGAGAGCCCCTCGACGGTCGCGAGGCGCGCGTTCGGGAGCAGCTTCTCGAACGCCTTCACCAAGGGAACGGTGACGCTGCTGCCCAGACTCGGCGGCAAACCGAGCGCGACATGTCCCGAGTCGCCGTTGCGCTGATCCTCCAATTCCTGACGCGCCCGGCCGATCTGCGTGAGGATCCCGCGCGCGTGTTCGAGCAGGCGCGAGCCGGCGTCCGTGAGCACGACGCCGCGGCCATTGCGTTCGAACAGATTTTGGCCGAGTTCCGCCTCCAGCTGGCGCACCTGGCGGCTCAGCGCCGGCTGGACCACCGAGAGAAACGCTGCGGCACGGGTAAAACTGCCCAGTTCCGCCACGTGGCGGAAATACTCGAGCTGCTTCAAATCCATAAACCGCCCCGCCCTCCATACTGATTCGGCATAACAGTTATGCAACTCATTCCTTGATATTATACGTGATAATCCTTCTTGCTAAGCACTTACTGCAGACGGACTGAAGCTGATGCAGCGATCCATCCCCTGTCTTTTCATGCGCGGCGGCACCTCGCACGGACCCTTCTTTCACGAGGCGGATTTGCCGGCGGACACCGCGGCGCGCGACGCGGTGCTGCTGGCGGTCATGGGATCGCCCGATGCGCGTCAGATCGACGGGTTGGGCGGCGCGGATCCGCTCACCAGCAAAGTCGGCATCGTGCGCCCCGGTCAGAGCCCCGGCGTCGACCTGGAATTTCTGTTTGCGCAGGTGTCCATCCAAGAGGCACGCGTCGATACCACTCCGAACTGCGGCAACATGCTGGCTGCGGTGGTCCCGTTCGGCCTGGAGACCGGATTGGTCAAGGCCACGGGCGAGGTCAGCACGCTGCGCGTGTTGACCCGAAATACCGGAACGCTGAGCGATATCGACGTGCAAACTCCGGGTGGAATGGTCGAATACGCGGGCAGCGCGCGCATCGACGGCGTGCCGGGCACCGCCGCGCCGATCAACATCAGCTTTCTCGACACCGAAGGGTCGGTCTGCGGATCGCTGCTTCCGACCGGAAAGCTCATCGACTCGTTCGGCGGTGTGCAGGTGACGTGCATCGACAACGGCATGCCGGTCGTCATCATGGGTGCCGAGGATCTCGGGGTCAGCGGCTATGAGACCCGGGACGAGCTCAATGCCGACGGCGCGCTCAAGCGCAGGCTCGAAGCCATTCGGCTCGAGGCCGGCCCGGCGATGAATCTGGGCGATGTCGCCAAGAAAGTCGTGCCGAAGATGTGTCTGGTGGCGAAGCCTCGAGCGGGCGGCCACATTTGTACGCGAACCTTCATTCCGCACGATTGCCATGCGGCCGTGGGCGTCCTGGGCGCCGTGACGGTTGCCACCGCCGCCGTGATGCCGGGGAGCATCGCGAACCGCTACGCGCTGGTGCCCGAGGGCAATGCGAAGACGGTTTCCGTCGAGCATCCGAGCGGCGAATTCAGCGTGGCGTTGACCATGAACCCGCAGAATTCCTCGCAAGTCATGCGGGCCGCGCTGCTGCGCACGGCGCGGCTGCTGATGCGCGGCGAGGTCTACGTGCCGGCGCACCTGCTCGCCGCGCAGCGGCGCTCACTGGCTATTGAAGCGAAGAGGTAAATCGATGATCGGCCAATCTGGTATTGCGGTTCGACATGTCGCGCGCGCCGATTCCGCGAGCGTCGCGCAGCTGGCCCAGTACGGTGTTGCCACCGTCCATGAAGCGATGGGGCGGGTGGGACTGCTCGCCACATACATGCGCCCGGTGTATCCGGGAGCCAGGGCTTGCGGCACCGCCGTCACCATTTTTGCGCACCCCGGCGATAACTGGATGCTGCATGTCGCGGCGGAGATGCTGCAAGCCGGCGATATCGCGGTGCTGGCGGTGTCATCCGAGAACGAGGACGGCATGTTCGGCGATTTGCTGGCCACCTCGTTTCGCGCGCGCGGCGCGGTGGGCCTGGTGATCGACGCGGGCTGCCGGGACACGGCCGACTTGCGTCAGATGGGATTTCCGGTGTGGTCGAAGGCGGTGAGCGCCAAGGGCACGGTGAAGGCCACGGTCGGATCGGTGAACACCCCGATCATCTGCGCCGGTGCGCTCGTGCACCCGGGTGACGTGGTGCTCGCGGACGATGACGGCGTGGTGGTCGTGCCGAGAGCCCGCACGGGCGAGGTGGCGCAAGCCGCCGCGCGGCGCGTAGCGAAGGAAGCGCTTACCCGCGAACGGCTGGCTGCGGGAGAGCTCGGCATCGATCTGTACGGCATGCGCGAAACGCTGGCCAAGGCAGGGCTCAAATACTTCGACGATCAGGCGGCCGCCGAGCGGGAGTCGGGCAGATGAAGACCTGCCTGCCGCCCGATCCGAATCCAGTAAAGCCCTCGATCGCGCTGCCGCCCGGCGCGTGCGACGCGCATTGCCACGTGTTCGGGCCGGCGGCCCAATTTCCGTATGCGCCGGACCGCGCCTACACCCCGCCCGATGCGCCGGTCGAGCGGCTGCGCCGACTGCATGCCCATTTGGGCATTTCTCGCGCCGTGATCGTGCATGCGAGCTGCCACGGCACCGTGATGGACGTGACGCTCGATGCCATCGCATCGAGCGGCGGCCGCTATCGGGGCGTCGCGTGCGTCGAGGATGCCGTCACGGATCGGGAGCTCACCCGCCTGCACGAGGGCGGGATTCGCGGCATTCGCTTCAATTTCGTCAAGCACCTGGGCGGCGTGCCCGACCTTGAAGTGTTCTACCGGCTGCTCGCGCGCATCAAGCCGCTCGGCTGGCACATCGTGCTGCACTTCGACGCCGAGGACATCGTGTCCCAGCAGGAGCTGTTGGCGCGAATCGACGTGCCCTTCATCATCGATCACATGGGCCGCGTGAAGGCGGCCGACGGGCTCGAGCAGCGGCCCTTCCGGCTGCTCTTGGAGCTGTACCGCAGCAATCCCCTGGCGTGGGTCAAGGTCTGCGGCGCGGAGCGGGTTTCGGCCGGCAAGCGGCCGTTTCGCGATGCGGTGCCGTTTGCGCAGGCGCTGATCGCCGTCGATTCGCGGCGCATATTGTGGGGCACCGATTGGCCGCATCCGAACATCAGCAAAGACATGCCGAACGACGGCGAGCTGGTCGACTTGTTCGGGGAGATCTGCCCCGATAAGGCCGTGCGCGAGCGCATTCTCGTGGACAACCCCACGCGCATGTACTGGAGCGACACATGATCATCGACTGCCACGGCCATTACACGACGGCGCCCGCAGGGCTTCAGGCGTTTCGCGATGCGCAGATTGCAGGTTTGAAGGAGCACATCGACGTCCCATCGAGTGCGCGGACCGCGATCAGCGATGATCAGATTCGCGAGAGCCTGGAGAACGCGCAGCTCAAGCTGCAGCGGGCGCGCGGCACGGATTTGACGATCTTCTCGCCGCGCGCCTCCGCCATGGCGCATCACATCGGCAACGAGACCACCAGCAGGCGCTGGGCGGAGGCCTGCAACGACTTGATCCACCGGGTCTGCACGCTTTATCCGGATAATTTCGTCGGTGTGTGCCAATTGCCCCAGTCGCCCGGGGTCGCACCCGTCAACAGCGCCGCCGAACTCGAGCGATGCGTCAATCAATTGGGATTCATCGGCTGCAACTTGAACCCCGACCCGTCGGGCGGACACTGGACATCTCCGCCGCTCACCGATCGGCACTGGTATCCGCTGTACGAGAAAATGGCGGAGCTCGACGTGCCCGCGATGGTGCACGTGAGCTCCTCCTGCAACCCGAACTTCCACGCCACCGGCGCGCATTACATCAACGCGGATACGACGGCGTTCATGCAGTTTCTGACGGGCGATTTGTTCCGGGATTTTCCGACGCTGCGATTCATCATTCCGCACGGCGGCGGCGCAGTACCCTATCATTGGGGCCGGTACCGCGGCTTGGCGCAGGACCTCAAGCGGCCCTTGCTCAACGACTACGTGCTCAAGAACGTGTTCTTCGATACCTGCGTGTACCATCTGCCGGGAATCGAGCTGCTGCTCAAGGTAATTCCGGTCGACAACATCCTCTTCGGCTCAGAGATGGTGGGTGCGGTGCGCGGCATCGACCCGCAGACGGGGCAGTATTTCGACGATACCAAGCGCTATCTCGACGCACTGTCGATCGGCGAGGCGGATCGGCTCAAGATTTTCGAAGGCAACGCGCGCAAGGTCTTCCCGCGGCTCGACGCGCTGCTGCCGCACTGACGGGCTTCTCATGCTGCAACTGAGACCGAATTGCGAATGCTGCAATGCCGACCTGCCGCCGGCTTCGGCCGACGCCAGGATCTGCTCGTTCGAGTGCACCTTCTGCGCTCAGTGCGCCGAGAGCTTCTCGCGGGGGTATGTCCGAACTGCGGCGGTGAGTTGGTTGTGCGGCCCCGGCGCCCTGCGGCCGCGCTGGTGAGGCACCCGGGCTCAGTCGAGCGCGTCTACAACGCAGCTGGTTGCTCTCAAGCGATTTCTCGCCGCGGATAAGGGCCGCGCTGCGGGTCACGGACAGCTCACGGCCGCCGGCGGGGTTTCGTCAGACGCTTCAGGGTGCGCCGTAGACGACCTTGCCGCCGACCAGCGTCATGGTGACGCGGGTTTTTCCGATGCTCTCACGGCTCACCGCAAAAATATCCTGGGAAAGGACCGCAAGATCGGCGAATTTTCCGGGCTCGAGGCTGCCTACTTGGGTTTCGGCGAATGCCGCATAGGCGGAGCCCTGGGTATAGGCGCGAACCGCGTCCTCGACCGTGATCCGCTCCGCCGGCAGGTAAATGGCGCCGGTGGGTGCGGCTCCCGCCTGCGCGGCGCCGTCCATGGGCTCACCGGCGACATCGGCGGTGTCGGCCGAGCGCCAGATCTGGCGCGTCGTCGCCTGCTGGATGGACACGAACGGGTCCGGCGGCCAGGTGCACGGCCAGTCGCTGCTGAACGCGAGCGTGGCGCCGAGCCGCGACAGGCTTTGCCAGCGGTCGGAGGGTATCTGGTCGGCGGCGTCGAAATTGCCGCCGATCTCGCCGCAGCAAAACGTCGGCTGCATGTCGGGGATCACGCCGAGTGCCGCGAAGCGAGGCAGGTCGGCCTCCTCGATGAGATCCGCATGTTCGATGCGCAGGCGCCGGTCGCGCGGCCCCTGCGTGTGCTCGAGGCGCTCGTACGTATCGAGCACCATGTGCACCGAATCGGCGCGCAGGGCGTGGGTCATGATCTGATAGCCGCGCTGATCGAGGGCGACGACCAGCGCCGCGTAGTCCTGGGGCGCGTAGACCAAGGGCGGAGTCAGCCCCGTGCTGCCGTCGGCGAAGAACTTCACCAGATTGGCGGACACCCACTCGTCGTGATAGAGCCTGCGCGCCTTGTCCAGATCCGCGAGAAATGCCGGCGTGAGACGCTGCTGAACCGCGACCGCCCCGAATGCCGTACGCGTGCGCACCGTGAGCGTGCCGCGGTCGCGCAGCGCGGCGTAGAGTTGAATTTCCGCCAAATCGCCGGTCGCATTGACGACGCTGGTGATCCCGAAGCCGTTCAAGTAGTGCGCCGCGGCCTCGACCATCGCCAGCTGCTGCTCGACGGGTAGGCGCGCGGCGACGGCGCGCGCGGCCAGCTGCATGGCGGCTTCGAGCAGCACGCCGGTCGGGCGGCCGCTGGCGTCGCGGATGATGCCACGCTCCTCGTCGGCGTCGGACACCGGACGCTCGGTCAGGCCCGACATCGCCAGCGCGGCTGCGTTCAACCAGAGCGCATGCTCCGAGGTGTTGTGGATCACCACCGGACGGTCGGGTACCGCCGCGTCGAGCAGGGCGTGCGTGGGCGTCGTCGTCGGCACGGTGCTGAAGTCGGCGCGGCCGAACAGCACGGCGTCGGCCGGATGTGCGGCCGCGTAGCTGCGCAAACGCTCGATGAGCAGCTGCGGCTTGTCCGGGGTGATGCTCGCGGCGGGCGTGGACAGGTTCAGGCCGTGCAGGGCAAACGCGCCATAAAGCAGGTGCATGTGCGAATCGACGATACCCGGTATCGCCGTCTGGCCATGCAGGTCGATGACACGGGTGCGAGGGCCGCGGTGCTTTTGAATTTGCGCATCCTCGCCGACGGCGTCGATGCGCGCACCGGTGATGGCCAATGCCGTAGCCCACGGGGCCTGCCGGTTGCCGGTGTAGATGTGGCCGCGCACCAGCAGCACATCGCTCGCACGGGCGGCGCCCTGGCAGCTCAACGCCAGCGCGAGCGCGCATGCCGCCCGGGCATGGCGCTGCGAAAAGCTGAATGTCATCTCACGTCCGTTCCGTCGCTCAACCAATGGAGCGCGAGTATGCGGCAAGACGGGGGTTCTGTAACCGCGGCCGCGGCTTAAATGAGCGCGAGCCAGCTCCTCAATGCGTTTGCCACTGCCGCCGGCTGCTCGGCCGGCGCCATGTGACCGGCGTCCTCGATTTGCACCAGCGTCGCGTGCGCGACGCCGCGCTGCATCTCCTTATGCTGCGCAAGGGTGGACCAATTGTCATTGGTGCCGCTCAGCAGCAGCGCGGGGACCTTGATGGTGGGCAATACGGGCGTCGCGTCCGGGCGGTGCAGCAGCGCGTCGATCTGGCCCGCGAACCCGTCGGGCGTGGAGCGCTCCACCATCTTGATCAATCGCGGCATCAGCACCGCCACGCGCTCCGGCGGCGCCCCCATCATGGGCGGCAGCCAGGCAGCGGCCAGCGCGCGCATGCCTTCGGCGCGCGCCAATTGCACCAGCTGGCCGCGGCTCTGGGCCTCTCCTGCGCGCGCCGGATGCACGCCGGAGTTGAGCAAGGCAATCCCCGCCACGCGCCGCGGCGCTCGCCGTACGAGTTCCAGCGCGACGCGGCCGCCCATGGAATGTCCGGCCACGGCAAACCGGGCCGGTGCCGTGCGCAGCACATGATCGGCCATTGCGAAGACGGAGGTGAACCCTTGGAATGACAGGATGCGCACGTCGGCGACGTCGACAAGCCGCCGCGGGATGTCACCCCACACGGTCTCGTCGCAAAGCAGCCCGCACAGCAGGAGTAAAGGAGGCATCCGGCACTATAACCTTAAGCCACGTTGTTGGAAAAACAGCGCGCGCCTATCATGCCGTATGGCGCAGAGCATCCAGCAAATCGTGCGCGATGTGTGCCTCTGGCTTCCCGAGACGGAGGAATTCCTGTCGCATGGTGCGCCCAATTTCAGGGTGCGCGGAGGCAAGACCTTCGCGATCCACGCGATCAATCATCACGGCGACGGCCGCATCGCCTTGTGGCTGAAAGCCCCGGACGGCGCTCAGGAGCTGTGCATCGGCGCCGATCCGAAGAATTTCTTCGTGCCCCCGTATGTTGGCGTGCGCGGCTGGCTGGGAGTGCGACTCGACCGGGGTCTGGCGTGGCGGCGCATTGCCGAGCGGGTGCGCGAGGCCTATGAATGCGTGGCGCCGTCCGCGCTGTGTGCGCGCATCGGCGCCGCGCCGCGCGTCAGGGTCGCGGCTGCGAGGGCCTCGATGCGCGAGCTCGATCCGATGTGCTCGCCGCGTGCGAAGGCGGTGCTCAAGGCCCTGCGCCGCATCTGCTCGGCTCTGCCCGAAGCGCGCGAAGCGGCTCAGTTCGGGCACCCGGTGTGGCAGGCCGGCAAGAGAACCTTCGCGTGGGTGCGGTACGACGGCGGTCGGCTGACGCTGTGCTTCTGGGTGGGGGTGGATCGGCAAGGCCTGTTGACCTCGGATGTGCGCTTTCGAATTCCCCCGTACATGGGCCACAACGGCTGGATCGCGCTCGATGTAACCGATCACCTGGACGGCGCGGAGGTCGGCGCATTGGCGCTGCAGAGCTACCGGCACTTTGCGCTGAAGCGCATGCTGCAGCAGCTGAGCGCGTAGATTAACGACTCGCTCACAAAGCGGGTAAAATGGCGCATGACCGCCGTTTCCGAAGCCGCACTGCCGAGCGCCGCCGCGCGCGCCATGATCGAGCGCCTGATCGGCTTCCAGACTATCTCGCGGGACTCGAATTTGGGCCTCATCGAATGGGTGAGAGACTATTTGAAGGGCCACGGGGCGAGCACCCGACTCACGCACGATGCCACCGGCAAGAAAGCCAATTTGTTCGCCACCTTGGGTGATTCGAACAAGCCGGGCCTGATTCTGTCTGGCCACAGCGACGTCGTCCCGGTGGACGGGCAGAGCTGGGACACCGATCCGTTCGCGGCCGCGGAGCACGACGGCAAACTCTATGCGCGCGGCTCGGCGGACATGAAGGGCTTCATAGGCGTCGCGCTCGCGCATGCGCCGAAATTCGTCGCCGCGCTCAATGCCAATCGTCTGGATGCGCCGCTGCATTACGCGCTGAGCTACGACGAGGAGGTGGGGTGCCTCGGCGTGCGCGGATTGATTCGCGACCTGGAGGAAAACGGCATCCGTCCGGGCGGCTGCGTGGTGGGCGAACCGACCTCGATGCAGCCGATCATCGCGCACAAGGGAACGCACCGGTTCCGCTGCGCCGTGCACGGCCGGGAAGCGCATTCCAGCTACGTGACCCATGGGGTCAACGCGATCGAATATGCCGCGCGATTGGTGGTGTACATCCGCCAGATCGCCGACCGGCTCGCGCAGTTCGAGCAGCGCGACTACGGCTTCATCGTGCCTTATTCGACTCTGTCGACCGGGCTGATCCGTGGCGGGATCGCCGCCAATGTGATTCCCAAGGACTGCGAATTTCATTTCGACATGCGCACCTTGCCGCAGGCCTCGCCCGATGCGCTGTATCAGGAAATTCGCGGCTATGCCGAAGTGCTGGCGCGCGAAATGCAGGCGATCGATCCGCAGGCTGGCATCGACCTGGTGTGGGCCAGCCAGACCGCCGGTCTTGCCGCGGCCGAATCCGATGCCATCGTCCAGTGGGCGATGCGGCTCGCGAGACAGAACCAGGTCGGCAAGGTGTGCTATGGAACCGAGGCGGGCCTGTTCCAGAAAATGGGCGTCCCGGCCGTGATATGCGGGCCCGGCGACATCGCCCAGGCGCATAGCCCCAATGAGTACGTCGCGCTCGAGCAGCTCGCGCAATGCGAGAGTTTCATGAACCGCATTCTCGACACGGGCTATGCCGCATGATGCAGGGGTCGCCTGAACCCTCGGCCGTACCTACGGCCGTAACGATCGTCAAAGGCGCCTGCCCGCACGATTGCCCGGATACGTGCGCGCTCGAGGTGCACGTCAAGGACGGCATTGCGCTCAAGGTGACCGGATCGGCCGAACACGGTCCGACCGCCGGCGTGCTCTGTACCAAGGTCGCGCGCTACACCGAAAGAACCTACCACCCCGACCGGTTGCTGCATCCGCTGCGCCGCGTCGGCAACAAAGGGGAGGGGCGCTTCGAGAGAATCAGCTGGGAGGAGGCGATCGCATCGATCGCGAAGCACCTGTCCGTGCTGGCTGCGCACGACGCGGAGCAGATCCTGCCGTACAGCTACGCCGGAACGATGGGGCTGGTGCAGGGAGAATCCATGTCGCAGCGATTCTTCCACCGGCTCGGCGCCAGTCTGTTGGATCGCACGATCTGCGCATCGGCCGGGTCGGCAGGGCACAAGGTCACCCTGGGCTCGCGCGTGGGCATCGATATGGAGCTCGCCGAGGAGGCGCAGCTCATCATCTTCTGGGGGTGCAACGCCATCACCTCGAGCGTGCATTTCTGGGCACGGGCGCAGCAGGCCAAGCGGCGCGGCGCGAGGCTCATTGCGATCGATCCGTACCGTTCGCTCACGGCGGAAAAATGCCACACGCAGATCGCTCTGCTGCCGGGGACCGATGCCGCCCTCGCTCTCGGATTGATGCACGTGCTGATTCGCGACGATCTCATCGACCACGATTACGTCAGCCGCCATACGCTGGGATTCGAGGCGCTGTGCGAGCGCGTGAGCCTGTACGGTCCGGAGAAGGTCGCCGCGATCTGCGGCATCGGCGCGGCTGAAATCGAGTCGCTGGCACACCTGTACGCGACGGCGCGTCCGGCCCTGATCCGGGCGAATTACGGATTGCAGCGGGCGCGCGGCGGCGGGATGGCGATGCGCAACATCGCCTGTTTGCCGGCCCTGGTGGGCGCCTTTCGCGAGGCGGCCGGCGGCATCATGCTCTCCACTTCCGGCAATTTCGCCATCGACGACGGGGCGCTGTCGCGGCCCGACCTGCTGGCCGGGAGGACGCCGCGAACCATCAACATGTCGAGCATCGGCCGGGCGCTCCTGGACACCGCGGCGCCGATTCGCGCGCTCATCGTCTACAATTCCAATCCGGTGGCGGTCGCTCCCGATTCGGCGAGCGTGGCCAAGGGCTTTGCGCGCGAGGATCTTTTCACGGTGGTCCTCGAGCACTTCCAGACCGATACCGCCGACTATGCGGACATCGTGCTGCCGGCGACGACGCAGCTCGAGCACCTCGATGTCATCAAGCCCTATGGGCACTACTACATGGTCGCCAACAATCCGGCGATTCGGCCTCTGGGTGAAACGAAGCCGAACACCGAGATTTTCCGCCTGCTGGCAAAAGCCATGGGATTTTCCGATTCTTGCTTCGACGATTCGGATGCCGACATCGCGCAGTGCGCCGTTGCCTCCGATTGGGATTTCGATGCGGTGCGCGCGCAGGGCTGGAAGCGCATCGGCGCACCCAAGGGCGTTGCTCGATTCGCCGACGGCGGCTTCGATACGCCGTCGGGCAAGGTGGAGTTCTATTCCACGGCCGCCCGATCGCAGGGGCTCGATCCGCTTCCCGACTACATCGCGCCGCTCGAAGATACCCGCAGCGAGCTCGCGCAGCGCTTTCCGCTGGCGATGATCTCTCCGCCGGCGCGCCACTTCCTCAACAGCAGTTTCGTCAATGTGAAGAGTCTGCGCGCCGTGGAAGGCGAGCCGTGGCTCGACATTCATCCCGGCGACGCGGCCGCGCGCGGCATCCACGACGGCGGCTACGTGAGAGTCTTCAATGAGCGGGGCAGTCTGGAATTGCGCGCGCGGGTGAGCGAGCGAGCCCGCCGCGGGGTGGTGGTCGCGCTGTCCGTGTGGTGGAAGAAACTCACGCGCGACGGAAAAAATGCCAACGAGCTTACCAACGGTGACACGCTGACCGATATGGGACGCGCGCCGATTTTCTACGATTGCCTGGTTGAGGTTGAAGCGCTGTAAGCCGTTCGCGCGCCGCGACGGGGTGGATTGCTGCAAGGAGTGTGTGAATGAGACGGTCGAACTCGCGATGTGCCGGCTGGTTGCCGTTGAGTGTCTGTGCGGCGCTGGCCGGCGCCGGTGCCTGTGCTGCGGGCGCAAACGCGGCTGCGGGCGCAAACGCGGCTGCGAGCGCAAACGCGAATTGTCCCGGCGAGGATTCGGGACTGACGCTTCCGCCCGGCTTCTGCGCCACCGTCTTTGCCGATGACATCGGTCATGCCCGCCACTTGGTGGTGGCGCCGAACGGCGTGGTGTACGTCAACACCTGGTCCGGCCGCTATTACGGCAACGACACTCCGCACGCGGGCGGCTTTCTCGTCGCCTTGCAGGACACCGACGACAGCGGTACGGCGAGCCTGATCGGGCGCTTTGGAGAAACCGCGCGGAGCGGCGGAGCGGGCGGGACCGGCATCGGCCTGTACAAGGGCGCGCTCTATGCGGAGATCAATGATAAGATCGTGCGCTATCCTCTGCCGCCCGATTCGATCCTGCCGCGCGGCCGCGGTGAGGCCGTCGTCACCGGTCTGCCGCTGGGCGGGGATCACCCGATGCATCCGTTCGCCATCGATGCGGAGGGACTGATGTACGTCGACGTCGGCTCGGCGACGAACGCCTGTCAGCTCCAAAACCGTACGCCGCTCTCACCCGGTGCGGATCCGTGCACCGAGCTGTGGACTCGTGGCGGCATCTGGCGCTACGACGCCAAGCGGACCAATCAGGCCTTCTCGCCGTTCGAGCGCTACGCTACCGGTATACGCAATGCCGAGGGCTTTGCGGTGGATGCCGCCGGGCACCGCCTGTTCGTGACCCAGCACGGGCGCGATCAACTGCACGCCAATTGGCCCGATCTGTACCGGCCCGAGGAAGAGGCAACGCAGCCGGCCGAAGAACTGTTGCACCTGGAGCAGGGCGGCGATTACGGCTGGCCGGAGTGCTACTACGACGCAGGGCAGGGCAAGCTGGTGCTGGCGCCCGAATATGGCGGCGACGGCGGCAAAAAAATCGGCGATTGCGCGCACAAGCGCGCGCCAATCGCGGCGTTCCCCGCGCATTGGGCGCCGAACGCCATGGTGTTCTATGACCGGGAGCAATTTCCGGCGCACTACCGGCATGGCGTGTTCATCGCCTTCCATGGGTCGTGGGACCGCGCGCCTTACGCGCAGCAGGGCTACAACGTGGTCTTTCAATCGCTGGCGGGAGACCGCGCGGGCGGCGGCTGTGAGATCTTTGCCGACGGATTCGCGGGCGCGGAGAAGTCGCCGGGCAAGGCCCTGCACCGGCCGTCGGGCTTGGCGATCGGACCGGACGGAGCTCTTTACGTGTCAGATGACGTGCGCGGCCGCATCTACCGCATCGTGTATCGCGGCGGGCCCGGCAGCACGGCCGCGGCACAATACACCCCGTGTCCGAGCGCCTCAGCTCCCGCCGGCCCGGTGGCCGCCGCGCTCGCGAAACCGCCGGAGGGCACGCATCCCGACGCCGGTGCGGCCGCGAGCGTTGCGGCTGCCACCACTGCGGCTGCCACCGCTGCGCCTGCCACCACTGCGGCTGCCACCGCTGCGCCTGCGGTCACGCGGGAAGCCTCCCTGCCCCCAAGCATCACCCGCAACACGGTCGGGATCGGTGATCAGATTTTTCACGGTCAACTGGCCGACGGCGCGTGCTCGGCCTGCCACAATACCGACGGCTCGGGCACTACACTCGGTCCGAACTTGAGGAGCGGGCACTGGCTCTGGAGCGACGGGTCCTATGAGGGCATTCGTACGACCATCAGGGAGGGAGTCAAAGAGCCCAAGCAATACCGTGCGCCGATGCCGCCCATGGGCGGCACGAATCTCACTCCCGAGCAGCTGTCCGCGGTGGCCGCCTACGTGTGGACGCTGAGCCATAAGAACCCTTAAGACAAACGCGGCTACAGCTCCATGGTCGCAGTGATTCCGATGGTCATGGGGCGCACCGTATAGCCTTCCTGCACGGAGTTGACCGACGGGTATTGAATGATGTTCTTCCAATTGAGCACGTTCTTCGCATACAGGCCCACCGAGAGCTTGTCGCGGGTGAAGCCGACGCTCATGTTGAGGATTCCGTAGCCCGGCTGAAAGACGTGCGGCAGTCCGCTGCTGTCGAAATAGCCGCGCGAGCGCCCCGTGTAGGGGAAATCGCCGCGCGCGAAGAGGCTCATGCGATCGTTGATCGGGGCATCGTAATCGAAGCTCGGCGTGACCGTGTAGAGGGGCACATTGAGGACCCACTCGCCCGGGGAGACGATCCCCGCGCCCTCGGCGCTCACCGAGGTGATGTAGGCGTGCGTCGAGCCCGCGTTCAGCGACAGCGTCATGTTCGAGGTCACCAGCGCGCGCACTTCCAATTCGCTGCCGTAAATCTTGGCGTCGCCGACATTCGTGGTGAAGTAGAACCCGCAGGTCGGCAGATTGATCGTTTGCTGGATGGCGGTCCAGTTGATCGTGTATACGGCCGCGTCTACCGAGAGCCGATTGTCGAGATATCGCCCCTTGCTGCCGAGCTCGTAGCTCCACAGCGAGTCGGACTGGTATTCGTCGGGCGCGCCGGTGAGGCCAAAAGTACGGTAGTTCGAATCGCAGGTCCCGGGTGTCGCGGGCGGCGGGCCGTTCGGCTCGTAAGCAGGGACGGGACCGGTGGGCCCGCCGAGACGAAAGCCCTTCGCGACGGTCGTATACAGGTTGGTGGACGCGTCGAGCGCATAATCCAGAGAGAACTTGGGCGTCGTCGCGCTGAAGTTTTCGTTGACGTTGTACGTGGCCGGCAGTCCATAGGAGTAGAAGCCGCCGCTGTTGACCAGTTCCGTCGACTTCGCCGACACATAGCGCACGCCGACCGTTCCCTTCAGCGATGACGTGATGTCGAATCCCACGTCGGCAAACGGCGCGATCTGCTTCTGATTGGGATAGAGGTGCCCGTAGTAGATCAGATCGTTGGCGAAGGATTCGGCCGGATACGCGGCGGTCGCCGCATAGTACGACGGGCCCACGACCGACTGCGGCGAGTAGATCCCATAGCCGAAAATGTTCTGGAAGGTGGTCTGGACGTTGGGAATGTACTCATCGTCCAGGAACTTGCGGCGCTGATTCGCAAAATACAAGCCGGCCGTCCAGCTCGTCTGGATCCCTGCGATGGAAGTGGCCTTCGAGCTCAAGCGCAGCTCCTCGGAGAATTGCTCGGTGCGCGCGTCGTAGCCCGCGGGCGAGGGCAAGAACCCGAGCACGGTCTGGGTCTCGTAGATCTGCTGCGCGGTGGCCGGAGGAGTCGGCGGATTGGTGGCCGTCGACAGGCCGCCGACTACATAGTTATTCGCAAAGATGTTCGAGTTGTACAGCGTCCCGTCGGTGGTGCGGCGAAAATCGCGCTTGAAGTAGGCGGTCACCGAGGTCAAATCCGCCCAGCCGAAACTCTTGGTCACCGTCAGGCTCGGCAGGTTCAGATAATCCGCATAGGGCTCCGCCACGCGCTTGTCCTGGTCATACAGGCCGATGTCGGGGTAGAAGATGTTGGTGTCCGAGGCGGCCACGCGCTGCCACATGTAGGCCGGCGTGATGGTCCATTCATCCGGAGCCGCATACTTGCCCACCACGCGAAACACCTGCGTACGCACGTCGTTGACGCCGCGCTCGCCGAGCACGCCGGTGCTGTCATTGGTGCCGAGCGAGAGTATCGTGCCGCCGGGGCCCGCGCCGGTCGGTGTCGGTATGTAGTGATCGATGTAGCCGCTCTCGTACGCCAAGTCGGCGCCGATGCGCAGCGCGAATACGCCGTCGATGACGGGGAGATTCAAAATCCCATACTCATCGTTGTTGAAGCCGCCGTGATGGGTATCGGACAGGTCCGTGCTGACGGTAGCGCTGAAGGAGTCAAGGTCGGGCTGCTTGGTGATGAATCGGATGGTGCCGCCCATGGAGCTCGCGCCGTACAGCGTGCCCTGAGGACCGCGCAGCACCTCGATGCGGTCCAAATCGAACAGCTTCGGCTGCACAGCACCATCGTACTGGCTGTTGCTCACGGTCACCGAGACCTCGTCGATGTAGATGCCCACCGTCGCCGATCCGGAGGTCGAACTGACGCCGCGGATTTCGATGTTGTCGAGCCCCGGCCCGGGACCCGCCTGGAACCCGATGCCCGGAACGGTGCGTGTGATGTCATCGTAGTCGGCGACGTGATGCTCCAGGATGTCGGCTCCGGTGATCGCCGACACGCTGAACGGGATGTCCTTGATGTCTTCGGTGCGTTTCTGCGCGGTGACGGTGATTTCCTGCAATTGCCCGGAGGTTGATTCCGCTTCGCCGCCGGCCGCAGCACCACCGGTGGCCGCCATGGCGGCGAAGGGCGCGATAAATGCGAACAATGCCAAACGCTGCGCCGCGAGCGGCGTATGAGTCTTTCTGGTCACTGGATCCCCTGCGTTTTCTAATCGACATTAATGGCTGAGACTGAAGATACACGAGCGAATCGGAATTGGTCCATGGAGAATGCAACGACATCTTAAGGCCGCCCGCGACGCGGGTGGCGAGCCGTTGCGATGCATGACATAGTCTTGACCGAGCTATGCGCCTGACCATGACCGCCTCGCGACTTAAGGTTCTGGTATGCGCCGAAATCGCCCTCGCGATCGGCAGCGTTGCACCAATCCTGGGCATGCCGGTCATTGTCGGCGCGCTGCAGGACAAGTGGGGCTACACGGCGGCGTACGCCGGCTACGTCACCTCAATCGATCTTGCCGGGCTGCTGCTCGGCTCGGTGGCCACCTCATTGATGGCGCATCGAGTCGATTGGCGCTGGTATGTGGGCGGGGCACTCACCCTGAGCGCCGGATTCAATCTGCTGTGCACGCCATTTCATGGCATCGCCGCGCTGTGCTGCTGGCGATTTGCGGCGGGCCTGACGTCCGGCGCCACCTACGCCTCGTCGCTGACGCTGTTGTCGCGAAATCCCGAGCCGGCGCGCGCGTTCTCGATCATGATTCTTCTCCAGGTGCTCGCCAATGCGGCCGTGCTCGGTCTGTTTCCGGTGCTGAACGAACACTGGGGCCCGGCCGGCATTTTTGCGGCAATCGCAGGCGTGCTCCTCGCCAGCGTGGCCGTCGTTCCTCTGCTCCCGCGCCGGGACTCGACGGCGACTGCCGGGGCAACGCCCGCAGGCGCGCCCGCGCGCCGCCCGAAATTGCGCGTGCCGCTGCTGCCAAGCCTGTGCCTCATGGCGGTCGCGCTGTTCTATGTGACCATCGGCAGTTATTGGGCTTATGCTGAGCGCATGGGGATCGGGTTCGGAATCTCATTGCAGCAGGTTCACTGGCTGCTGTCCGCGGGCGTGCTGCTGAGCGCCGCGGGATGCTTGAGCGCCAGGACCGTCGGCCATCGAATCGGCCAGTCCCGCGCGCTATTGCTCGCGCTCGGCATGCTGGCATCGACGTTGCTCATTCACGGCCTCGTTCCCACGGCCGCCATGTTCATCATCACTCTTGCCGTGCTGCAGCTGTGCTGGAACTTCATCGACATCTTTCAGCTGGGGACGCTCGCGATCCTGGATCCGTCGGGCCGCGCTGCCGCTCTGGTGCCGGCCGCGCAGGGTGCTGCGCTGGCAGCCGGCCCTGCTGCGGCGGGATTCGTTCTGGGGCGCGGAAAAGGCTACACGGCCGTATTGCTCTTGGCGGGATTCACGGCCGCGTTGGCCGCCGTCACCTATGCCGTCGTGCACCGCCGCTGCCGCGGCGAATCGGTCGCGGTCCGCGTCTCATGACCGGCGCGGGTCGAACCTGCCTCGACGCAGTGCTGTCGGTCGCCGGCGGACACCTGTGGGTCGAAGGCTGCGATACGGTGGATCTCGCGGCCCAATTCGGCACGCCTCTGTACGTCGTATCGGAAGCCCAGCTGCGCGCAAATTGCCGCGAGCTCGCTGCAGCTTTCGAGCGCCACTGGCGAGTGGGTCCGGTGGAGCTTCTGCCCTCGCTCAAGGCCAACTACACGATCGCGATCCGGCAGATCCTCAACGAGGAGGGCGTGGGCTGCGATGTATTCGGCCACGGCGAGCTTCAGGCAGCACTGTGGTCGGGCGTCCCGGGCGAGAAAATTTCGGTCAACGGCTCCGCGAAGAGCGCGCAGCTGATCGGGCTTGCCGTCGCGGTGGGCGCCCGCATCACGCTCGACAGCGAGCAGGAGCTCGATCTGGTGATCGCTGCGACCGAACTGCAGCGCAAGTCCGCCGATGTTCGCCTGAGGGTGCGGCCGGACTATCTCGACCTCACGGGCGCTTCCGACTTCTTTCCGAACATGACGATTCGAGATGCCGCCAACCTGTACAAGCCGGGCATTGAGCTGAGCGTTGCCGTGCACGTCGGCCGCCGTGTGTTGCAGCATCCCAATACGCGGCTCACGGGCCTGATGACTCACCTCGGCCGGCACAGCGCGGACCCCGCCGTCTGGGCGACGATGGCGCGAACCTTCGGATCAGTGGTCGCGGAGCTGGCAGAGGCCTGGGCGCCGTGGCGTCCGCTGGAGCTGGACATTGGCGGCGGCTTTCCGTCGCCGCGGGATCCCACCAGCCCCGAGCGGGCAGCCGCGGCGTCGCTCGAGCGCTTTGCAGAGAGTACGGCCGGCGCACTGCGCCACGCGCTCAACGCCGGCGGCGTCGACCCGGCCGGATTGGTACTACAGGTCGAGCCAGGCCGGAGCCTGTTGGCCGACACGGGAATTCATCTGAGCCGCGTGTGCCACGTGAAGAGGCAGCATCGACCCGTTCCTCGGACGTGGGTTGAACTCGATACTACCGAGATGTTTCTCGCCGATCTTTACATGGAGCATGCCTATTTCCGGCCGCTGTTCGCATCGCACGCGGATGCCGCCCGTGTGGAGAAAGTCGAGATCGTGGGTCAGTCGTGCAATTTCGACCTTCTCGCCCGGGACGTCGAGGCGCCGGCCGTGGCGGTCGGCGATGTGATTGCCTTCCTCGACACCGGCGCATACCAGGACGCGGCGGCGTCGAACTTCAACGCTCTGGCGCGTCCCGCGACGGTGCTGGTCACCGAGGATCAATGTATGCTCATCAAGCGACGCGAGACCCTCGAAGAGATCTTCGCGCGCGATCTGCCCCTGCGCAGGAGTCCGCTCAGTGAGTAGCCTCGATCACGTCGGATTGTCCGTGCAGGATCTGGAACGCTCCGTTCAGTTCTACTGCACCGTGCTCGATTGCATCGTTCGCGAGCGTGCGGTGATCAGCGGCCCCGAGGTGCAGAGCCTGACAGGTGTTTCCGGCGCGGTCATTCACACGGCGGATCTGAGGCTCCCGGATGGGGGCATGCTCGAGCTTTTGCAGTACGTGGGTCCGGCATGCGCGACCCTCGTACAGCGCCGATGCGAGGCGGGACACACCCATGTCGCGTTCACCGTCGAGGATGTGGATGCGACACGCGAGCGGGCCTTGAGCGCGGGGGCTGTGGATTGCTCGAGGCCCGTCACCCTGAACGAGCCGGGATCCTCCTGGGATCGAGCCCGAGTGTGCTACGCGCTCGATCCGGACGGTCGAACCATCGAATTCGTCGAGCGATCCGCGCCGGATGAGCCGAAAGTCAGCGGGTGATCAGCAACCCAAGGCGTCGCGCAGCGAGCCGAGGGTGTGCTCGGTGTGCTTCAGGATGGCGCGCGACTCCTCCGCACTGAGTCCGAGGCTGGCGAAGGCATTGATGTTCGCGCAGCGCTTAAGATCGCTGCCGTGTTCCAGCAACGCCTCGGCGAGCGCGACACTGGCGATCAGGACATCGGTGATGTCGGGCGCACGTTTGGACTTGCGGTCGTGCTCATTTTGGCTGCCGACGGCGTCGCACATCACCGCCTCGAAGCCCCACTTCTTCAGCACGGCGCGACCAATCGATGGCTGCCACTCGGCCAGGCAATCGGCGAGCAAGCGATCGTACGCGATTCCGTCCGGCGCGGTAGCCGCCCGGACCATGATGTAAAAATAGCCGATGCCGTGGAGCAGACCCGTCAGGAATACCTTGTCGACGGGAACGCGAAGCCGCTGGGCCAGCACCTGACAGATCGAGGCTACTGCAATGCTTTTCTCCCACAGCTCACTCAACGGCTTGGCGACCGGGCGCAACGAGGTTTCAGCCTTCATCTGTTGTATTGCAAAAACCATGGTCACGGATTGCACCAGGTGATGGCCGAGGCGGGTGACGGCCTGCCGCAGGTTGGCCAGCGGCTGACCGCCGGGGTTGAATACCGCCGAGTTGGCGGTCTGCAGCAGACGAGCCGCGAGCCGCGGCTCGGTGCCGGCGATTCGGACGATATCGTCGGAAGTGCTCTTCGGATCGCCGATCGCTTTGCGTACGCGCGGGACGATGTCCGGAAAGCAGGGCAGATTCAGGGGTCCCTGCGATAATTCGTCTGTGATGCGCGTCAGAAATTCAATGGTCGGCGCACGCCACGGATCATCGGACGAGGTGGCGATACCCCGCCTTCGGCTCGGCTGAGCGGTGGGAGATGACGGCATCCTAGGCATCACGCGGCAAATCCATCCGACTATCATCGGCCGGATGACGAAAACCTTGAGCCAGACCGGTCCTTCACGCTACCGCCCTCAGCATTTGATCCGCTCGTTCTTTGGGTCGTACAGCGGGCGCAACGAGGCCGTCGCGGGCTCTCGGATGCCGGCCACTTCGATCTCGTAGCCGTCCGCATCGATGACGGCGCCGCCGGGTGTGCCGCCGAGGGCGCCGTCGCCGCCCGGCGGCACGGTCACATAGCCGAGCCCGACGGCGGCGCCGAGCGAATGCGCATACATGCCGGAGCGAACGAAGCCGACGATCGAGCTGCCGCGCCAGATCGGCTCGTTGTGATACAGCAGGGGCTGCGGCGATCTGAGCCTGAATTGCACCAGGCGCTTGCGCACTCCGAAATCCCGCTGGCGCGCGAGCGCCTCGCGTCCGATGAATCCGCCCGGCTTGTCGAGCTTGACCGCAAAGCCGAGACCCGCCTCCCACGGAGTATCCTCGTCGGTGATGTCATGCCCCCAGTGACGATAGGCTTTTTCGATGCGCAGGGAATTCAGCGCGTGATAGCCCGCATGCACCAGACCGTGGCGTGGACCCGCGGCGAGCAGCTCATCGTATACGCCCTGCATGAATTCGGTCGGGACATACAGCTCCCAGCCCAGTTCCCCCACATAGGTGATGCGCGAGGCGCGCACCAGCGCATAGCCTAGCTCGATCGTGCGGCTGGTCGCGAAGGGAAACGCGCCGTTCGACACATCGTCGGGCGTGAGCGATTGCAGCAGCTCACGCGAGCGCGGGCCCATCAGCGACAGCACGCCCATGCCGGAGGTCACGTTGGTCAATACGCAATGCGCACTGGGATCGATGTGGCGCTTGAGCCAGTTGAAATCCTTGCTCTCGGTTTCCGCGCCGCCGACGATCAAGTACGCCGTCTCCGTGAGGCGCGTCACCGTGAGGTCGGCCTCGATGCCGCCGCGCTCGTTCAGCCACTGCGTGTACACCATTTTTCCGGGTGCGACGTTCACCTCATTCGCCGAGATCCGATTGAGCACACGCTGCGCGTCCGCGCCTTCCAGTCGGAATTTGGCGAAGGATGACTGATCGAAAAGTCCGACCGCGCCGCGCACCGCGAGATGTTCGCGGGCGCTGTGCTCGAACCAGTTCTGCCGGCCATAGCTGTAGGCATAAACCGGCGCGCTGCCCGCGGGAGCATACCAGTTGGCCCGCTCCCAGCCGAAGGCCTCCCCGAAGCATGCACCTGCGGCGGCGAGCCGGTCATGCAGCGCGGATTTGCGCGCTCCGCGCGCGGTCTCGTATTGACGGAAGGGCCAGTGCGTGGCGTACAGCAAGCCCAGGCTTTCCGAGACGCGTTCGCGCAGATACTTGCGGTTGATCTGGAACGGCATGTTGCGCCGGACATCGACTTCCCACAAATCGACCGGCGGGTGCCCGTCGCGGATCCACTCCGCGACGACCTTGCCGATGCCGCCCGCCGACTGCAGCCCGATGGAATTGAGGCCGGCCGCGACGAACAGGCGCTCGAGCTCGATGGACTCGCCCAGGTGGTAGCGCACATCCGGAGTGAAGCTTTCGGGGCCGCAAAAGAATTTTTGGATGCCGGCCTGTTCGAGAGCGGGAATGCGGCGCATCGCATCGAGCAGCACGGGCTCGAAGTGGCTGAAGTTGCCGGCGATCTCACCGAACTCGAAATCCTCGGGTATGCCGTCCGCCCCCCACGGGCGGGCGTGGGGCTCGAACGCACCGACCAATAATTTGCCGGCATCGTACTTGAAGTAGCTGCAGTGATCGTAGTCGCGCAGCACGGGCAGGTCCGGGGACAGCCCCGGCACATCCTTGAACAGCACGTAGTAATGCTCGCAGGCGTGCAGCGGCACGGTCACTCCGGCGCTCGCGGCGAGGTTTCGGGTCCACATGCCGCCGCACAGCACGACGTAGTCCGCATCGAGCCGCCCGTGCGCGGTCTGCACGCCGCTCACGCGCCACCCGTCGTGGTGAATGGCGGTGACCTTGACGTCTTGGAAGATGCGCGCGCCCGCACTGCGGGCGCCTTTGGCGAGCGCCTGCGTGATATCGACCGCGTTGGCATAGCCGTCGCTCGGGATGTGAATGCCGCCGATGACGTCGTCGAGATTGGCGAGCGGGTAGAGCGCCCGAATCTCGCTCGGACCAACGACATTCACCGGCAGGCCGAATACCTTCGCCATGGAGGCGTTGCGCTTCAGCTCCTCCATGCGGCCGGCGGTCGTCGCCAGCGAGATGGAGCCGCATTGCCGGTAGCCGGTCGCTTGGCCGGTCTCGGCCTCCAGGCCCCGATACAGCTCGCCCGTGTAGCGCGCCAGCTGGGTCATGTTGATGCTCTGGCGCAGCTGTCCGACCAGGCCCGCCGCGTGCCAGGTGGTGCCGCTGGTGAGCTGCTTGCGTTCGAGCAGCACGATGTCGCTCCAGCCGAGCTTGGCCAGATGGTAGGCCACGGAGCAGCCGATGACGCCGCCGCCGACGATGACCACGCGCGCGCGGCTTGGAAGATCGATGCCCATCGCTAAACTCTCATCCGCGTATTGTCGGCGTCGAATGCCGCGGCACCGAGCACCTGGGCGCGCCGGCACTCGCCTTGGATGAGCACGTCGAACGTGCTGCCCGGCGCAGCGAACGCAAGCTCGACGCAGGCGAATGCGAGACTCTTGTGAACGCGGTGACCGTAGCTTCCCGAAGTGGCGATGCCGATGCAGCGATCCGCGGCGAGCACCGGCTCGCCGCCGCGCGCATCGGTGTCGGCCGCATCGACCTGCAGATAGACGATCCTCAAGGGGCGCGGCGGCTGCGCGAGCGTTGCGTCCCTGCCGACGAAGCCGCTTCGATCCGCGTTGAAGAAGCGCGCCATATCCGCTTCCAGCATGTTCAATTCATTGGTGAGCTCGGTCGACCAGGCCTTGTAGCCCTTCTCGATGCGCATGCTGTTGACCGCATACAGCCCGTAGTTGGCGATCCCATAGGGCCGCCCGCGCTCCCAGAGGGCATCGTACAGAGCCGGCAGCGCATCGACGGGGGCGTGCAGCTCCCAGCCCAATTCGCCCACATAGCTCACTCGCAGTGCGCGGACCGGGCGCCCGGCCACAGTGATCTCGCGGGCGCTCAACCAGCGAAACTCCGCGTTGCCGAGCGGCGCATCGGTGAGCCCGCCGAGCAGCTCGCGCGAGCGCGGCCCGCTCAGCACGAGAACCCCGCGCCTTTCGGTCACGTTCTCGACGCGGACCGCCTCGCCCGGACGCACACTCTGGCGCAGCGTGTCCTGATCGCGCAGCTCGGCGGCCGCGGCGGACAGCGCGTAGAAGCGCTCACCGGCGAGCCGGCTCACGGTCATTTCCCCGAGAATGCGCCCGCCCGGGGACAGCATGTGCGTGAGCGCGATGCCGCCTGGCTTGCGCGGCATCTGATTGGCGCAAACGCGGTTCAGAAACGCCTCGGCCTCCGGTCCGCTGACGTCGTACTTGGCAAAGCCCGTCAAATCGAGAATGCCGACGCGCTCGTGCACGGCCGCGACCTCCTCGCGCACCACCTCGAACACGTTGTTCCGCCGGTAGCTGTAGTCCTCTTCGCGGCCGTCCGGGGAGAACCATTTCGGCCGCTCCCAGCCGAAGGTCTCGGTGTGCACGCAGCCCTGCGCTTTGAGCCTGCCGTGCAGCGGACTCAGCTTGCGCGGCCGTCCGGCCATCTCCTCCTCGCCCGGCCGGCGCGTCGTGAAGGTCAGCCGATAGTCCAGAAACACCTTGTCGCGCACATAGCTTTGGTCGGCGAACGGGCCGAAGCGGCGCGGGTCGAATTCCGTCATGTTGATTTCGGCATCGCCGTACAGCATCCATTGGGCGAGGTACTTGCCGCAGCCGCCGCCTTGCGCAATTCCGAAGGAGGTGCCGCAGCACATCCAAAAGTTCTTGAGTCCCGCGGCCGGACCTAGGAGCGGCGCTCCATCCGGCGTGTGCGGAATGGCGCCGTTGATGATGCGGCGAATACCCACTTCGCCGAAAATCGGCATGCGCTCGATCGCGCGCTCGAGCCAGGGCGCAATGCGATCCAGGTCGTCGGGGAACAGTTCGTTGGAGGATTCCCACTCGGGATAGCCGCGCGGCGCCCAAGCCTCGGTGAGGCCCGTGCTCTCGTAGATGCCCATCAATCCGGACTTCTGTTCCTGGCGGAGATATCCGGAGACGTACGAATCGCGCATCACCGGAATCTCTTCGCTGCGATCCATGAAGGCCTGGATCGGGTGCGTCACGACGTAGTGGTGCTGCATGTTGGTGATGGGCGCATCGGCGCCGACCATGCCGGCCACCTCGCGTGCGTAGCAGCCGGCCGCGTTGACCACCATCTCGGCGATGATCGTGCCCTTCTCGGTGATGACCTCCCACTCGCCGCCGGGGCGCCGGCGGATGTCGAGGACGCGGTTGTGCCGAACCACGGTGGCGCCCAGGTCGCGCGCGGCCTTGGCGAGCGCTTGGCACAATCCGGACGGGTCGCCGTGTCCGTCATCGCGCGTCCAGGCGCCGGCGATCACATTCTTCGTGGTCAGGAAGGGATTCAGCCGACGGATCTGCTCGACACCGACGATATCCATGCTGAAACCAATGCTCTTCGAGTAGCCCAAGATGTACTTGAACCAGTCGAGTTCGTGCGCATGGTTGGCGAGGCGCAGGCCGCCGCAGGCGTGCCAGCTGACGTACTGGCCCGTCAGCGCTTCCAGTCGCGGGTACAGCTGGTTGCTGTAGGCATGGATTTTCGCCAGGTTGTAGCTGCCGGTGATGCTCGGGCACTGGCCGGCCGCATGCCAGGTGGAGCCCGAGGTGAGTTCGTTCTTTTCCACCAGGACCGTGTCGGTGCAGCCCTCGAGGGCCAGGTGATACAACAGGCTTGCGCCCATCATCCCGCCGCCGACGACGACGACGCGTGCAGTTGTTTTCATGAATACCCGTTTGGATTGTGGTCAGGGGGGCATTGGCCACAATAAATTGGTCCCTCGTGGCCAGGCAACCGAGTATTTTGGTACCTTTGCCTACAAATTTTTGGGGGAGGGAGTCTTTGAGCAAAATCCGGCCGGTGGTCGGCCTGCCGACCTTGACCTGGCTGCGCGCCTTCGAAGCAGCCGCGCGCACCTCGAGCTTCGCGGCGGCCGCGGCCGAACTCAATCTCACCTCGGGCGCGATCAGCTATCAGATTCGCGCGCTCGAGGCGCATCTCGGCTTTGCGCTGTTCGAGCGGTTGCCGCGAGGCGTCAGGCTCACCTCGATGGGTGTGGCCTACCTGCCCCCCGTGCGCAAGGCGTTCGAAGAGCTGGCCGATTCCACGGTGGGGCTGTTCGGGGGATCCGAACGCGGACAAATCACCGTCTACGCACCGGTGTCCCTGGCATCGCTTTGGCTGGCGCCGCGGCTTCCCGCATTCACCGATGCCTATCCGGGAATCGATGTGCGCTTGTCATCGGTGATCTGGGACGACCCCGTACCGAGCGAGGCCACTGATCTTGAGATTCGCTACGGAACCGGACAGTGGCGCGGATATCGCGCAGAGCGCCTGTTGAACCAGAGCATCGTCGCGGTATGCAGTCCGGCACTGCTCGAAAGCACCCGATCGAGCGGCGAGGTGGCAGGCTTGGTCCCGAAGCATCTGATTCACATCATGGGCCACGAGAATCATTGGCTGCAGGTCCGCCAAGCGCTGCAGGTCGCGGATGTCGCGACTCGGGTCGGCCCTACGGTCGACACGACGATCGCGGCGCTCGAACTCGCGGCGAACGGCGCCGGCTGCGCACTGGCGCACCGCATCTTTCTCACGCCGTACCTGGCGACCGGGCGGCTCGTGGCCGCGATCGATCGGGATTTTGCCGACGAGAATTCCTATTTCGTGGTCACCCCCGAGCGGCCGCAGCGCACGCGCCGCGAAGTGCAGCTGCTGCGCGATTGGCTGACGGCGATCGCAGCGAATTGACTAAGGCGGCGCCGCGGCGCTGGGCGAGGAGGGAGCGGGCGGCGCCGAGTTTCGGGCATGCAAGGCCATGGAGATGAGCGCGCTGCCGCCGAACACCAAGTTGATGCCCACCAGCAGTCCGATGGCCCAGGCCGCCGTGCCGGGAAGGCCCAGGAAGATGATGCCGGCGAGCACCAGATCGACGATGCCGCTCACCAGCATGAGGCCCCAGCGCGCCGAGAAGCCGTGACGGTGGCTCAGCGCCAACATGATCGATGCGATTCCTTCGAACAGCAGAAACACGGTCAAGATCACGGTGAGCGAGAAAGCCCCCGACAACGGCCAGCGCAGCAGCACGAAGCCGGCCGCGATGCCAAGCACGGCCGAGAACAGCGACCAGCCGAATCCGGGCGCGCCGCGCATACGCAAGGTGCTGACCAAACCGGCAACGCCGCTCAGCAGCAGCGCCCATCCGACAATGACCGCCACTGCGAGAGTGGCCAGCGGCGGCAGCAGGATGGCGCCGAGGCCCAGAATGAGAAGCACGATTCCCTCGGTCAGAAACAGGCCCCAGTGCTCACGCAAAGAGGTGGCGACCGCCGCCTGTACGCGTTCGATGTCGGTTCTGTCGGTTGCCATGGGGTAGCTCCTGTGAACGTTGCGCCGCCCTGCAGTGAGCATAATCTTGAATGATGTCAGCGACCAGCGACCAGCGGCCAGCGGCCAGCGACCAGCGGCCAGCGGCCAGCGGCCAGCGACCAGCGGCCAGCGGCCAGCGACCAGCGGCCAGCGGCCAGCGATCGAGCAGGCGACTGGAGGCGGGTAGAAGGCGCGCGGGAGTATCTAATATTTAATAAAAATAATTACTTGTAATCGTTTTCAAATGTCATTTATGGCACAAGAACGGCACCAGCATCGGGGCGCGCCTGCAATAGTCGGCGTACGCACCCGCGTCGAGTTGCTGCACGAGCCAGTGCTCCTGGTGCCGGGCTTTCATCCGTTACACTTCGGGGCCGGTGAACGGCGAGGGAGTTTGGTGCGCACATGGCAAAAGTCCGAGGCAGCGGATTTGGAATCCACGATTTGCCGCGCATAGCCCGAGGCGCGGGATCTTACGTTTACGATGAGGCCGGAAAGCGCTACCTCGACGGTTCGGGCGGGCCCGCCGTGTTCAGCCTCGGACACGCGCATCCGGAAGTCAACGCGGCCATCTCGCGCCAGCTCGAGTCGATTGCCTACGGATATCGATATCTATTCACGAGTTCCGCTCTCGAAGGCCTGACGGAGACGTTGCTGCGGCTGACGGGCAACTGCTTCAAGGACGTCGTTTACGGCTGCGACGGTTCCGAGGCGGTCGAATCCGCGCTCAAAATCGCCTTACAGCATTTTGCCGCGCGCGGCATGATGAATAAGCGCCATTTCATTGCGCGGCACCGATCCTGGCACGGCGACACCCTGGGCGCGCTGTCCGTCTCCGGTTTTGCCGCGCGGCGCCGTGCTTTCGAGGGCAGCCTGCTCGACGTATCGTTCGTCTCCGCGGCGAATGCGTACCGAATGCCCGACGGCTGTACGCCGGCATCGCTGGTCAGCCATCTGGCCACCGAGCTCGAGCAAGCCATCCTTGCCCGCGGGCCAGAAACGGTCGCGGCTTTCGTGTTCGAGCCCATCGTTGGCGCAGCCGGTGGAGTGGTGCCGGCGCCGGCGGGCTATTCAGCGGCAATCCAGGCCGTATGCCGCAAATACGATGTCCTGCTGATCGCCGACGAAGTGATGTGCGGCTCGGGCCGCAGCGGGACTTGGCGTGCGCTGGAGCACGACGGGGTGGCGCCCGACATCATGAGCATCGCCAAGGGTCTGGCCGGCGGCTACATCCCGCTCGGCGCGACTCTGGTCGCCGCGAATGTCTCGGCGCCCATTCTTCGCGAGCACGGCGCATTCATGACGGGGCATACGTTCTCGGGCCACACCGCTGCCTGCGCCGCAGCGCTCGCGGTGCAGACGATCATCGAGCGCGACCGTCTGCTCGAGCGGGTGCGGTCGGCGGGCACTCGATTTCAACAAGCCCTGCGCGAGTCGCTGTCCGGCTTCGAGGAGGTCGGGGACGTGCGGGGCCGGGGATTTTTCGTCGGCATCGAGCTGGTGCGCGAACGCAGTACGCGCGCACCGTTCCCGGCGGACCGGGCGTTGAGCTTCGACATCGGGCAGCGCGCATTTGCCGACGGTCTGATCTGCTATCCCTGTTCGGGCAACGTCGACGGAGCCGCCGGGGACACGATCATTCTGGCCCCGCCCTACAACGCGAGCGATGCGGAACTGGAGGAGATCACGGCCAAGCTCACACGGGCCGTCGGCGCGGCGCTCAGCGCACAGCCCTGAGGCGCAATCGTCGGCACGCGCCGGCGGCGTCCTTCAATCGAATCGTCCGACGTTGCGCCCCGATAACCCATTTCACGGCTTTGTACTGTGACGAGCTTCGCCGAAAGAAGCCCCCAATCAGCGTTACATTGCGCGGATGTACGGAGCATCCCTCGGGCGCTCATGCACGATATCCGCGGCTCACTGGCCCGGTGCGCTTCTCGTCATCGCTCTGTTCTTCTGTCCGGCCGCGGCGCTGCGGGCCGACGAGGGATCACCGCCCGGCGTGATTCATTTCTGCTGGACGAATTGCTTTACCCTCCGCTTTGACCATGGACAGTATAGGCGGACCGACGGCTCGGAGGAGACCTGGACCGTCGAGCGCTTCACCTCAAGATCGGTCATCTTGCGCCGCCACGATGTCCCGGCGGACTGGAACGGCTTTAGTTCTGACGTGACCTACCAGGGCCAGGTGTTGGACGAGCGGCTGATCAATGTCAGCGTGAACGGCAATCCGGTGCCCGACATCGCCCTGGCATGGGGCGCGGCGCTCGACACGTTGCCGGGGAGCAATGCCGAACGAGACCAGCGTCTTAAAATGCAGGCATTCTACGGGAGCCCCCCGCCGCCGCCTGCCGACGACGACCCGGCCGCCGAAGGCCAAATGCGCGCCGCCGAAGCACCGCCGCCCTTGGTGAATGACGAGCAGCCGCCTTGCTCCGAAGAGGGGTCTCTTTGGACGCCGGGCTACTGGGCGTGGAGCGGTGGAGGATACTACTGGGTGCCCGGGGCTTGGGTGCTGCCGCCGCGAGTGGGCGTGCTGTGGACACCCGGCTATTGGGGATACTCGGGCGGGGTGTATGTGTTCCACCGGGGGTATTGGGGCCCGCACATCGGCTTTTACGGCGGCATCAACTACGGCTTCGGCTATGTGGGCGCCGGATTCGCAGGTGGACGTTGGATGGGTAATTCATTTGCCTACAATCGAGCCGTGAACAACGTGGACGTCACGATGGTTCACAACACATACAACCTAACCGTGGCCGACCATGTCACCATCAACAATGTCAGCTACAACGGCGGGCCGGGCGGCACCACGGCAGTCGCAACTGCAGAGGAAAGAGCCGCCGCGGCGGAAGCGCACAATCCGCCGACGCCGTTGCAGCGCCATGTCGTGCAACAAGCCACCAGGAGTCCGGCACTCATGGCGCAGGCCAACGGCGCTCATCCCGCCAATGCGGTGGTGCATCGATCCGCAGTGAGCAATGCGCCGCGAGCGGCGGCGCAAGGCACCGCTGCACCGCCTTCTGGCGGTCAGCCCAACCTTGCACCTGCACGGCCGAGCGCCACGGCGCAGCCGCAGGATGAGGGTGCGCAGCCGGTCGCGCCGAAACCCACGGGTGCAAAAACGACGAAGCCGCAGGTGCATCCCAAGCAGTGAAGGGTGCGCGGCGGTGAGCATTGCCGAGTCACTCCTTGGCGGCGTCACAGAAGCTGTGCCAATGCCCTTGCGCCGGTCAGCACCGCCAGGAGCATCAACAGGCGCAAGACCCAGCGTCGAAAGTGCACCGGGTCCGCATGCATGAAGCCTCGATTGCCCAGCCAGATTCCGCCCGTCAATGCAGGCAGAAAGAGCAGGGCGCGCCAAAGAGTGGCCATATTGAGCAATCCGCTCCAGCCCTGCCACGCAAGTCCGGTGACGTCGGTCATCAGGAAGAAGGCGATCATCGAGGCACGACCCGCCGCCGCTCCGGCGGGTGAGCTGAAGAAGAACAGGATCACCGGCGGACCGCCGATTCCAAAGCCGCCGTTGAAAAGACCTGAGGCGGTGCCCGTGGCGAAGGTCGCGGCGGGACCGGGCAATGACTTCAGAGCATAGCCTCGCGCCAGCAGGATCGCAGCGATCAGCACGAACACAGCGAGGGCGAGAGTCATGGGGGCAGCCGCTACGTGAGCGAGCGCATAGACTCCAAAGGGAGTGCCCACGAGGCTGCCGATGGCGAGCCAAAGAAGCGCCTGCCAATGGATATCGCGCCACACGCTGGGCAAAAGATGCAGACTTGCCGCGACCTCCATGATGAAGATCGACGGTACGATCTGCACCGGCGGCAGCAGGAGGGACAGCGATGTGATGGCAAGCAGCGAGAAGCCGAATCCGCTGTAGCCTCGCACGACGGCGGCGCCGAATACGCAAACGACGGCGTAGGAGAGAACCAGGATTTGCATGGGTCGAGTTTTGACGCAACCGTCTAGAAGTCTGTCACGCAAGGCCCCGGGGGATGAGGCCATGCTCGCGTGCTTCACGTTCGAGTCCGTCGCGGAAATCGGGGTGGGCGAGAGAAATCATGGCCTTTGCGCGATCTGGAATGGATTTGCCTTTCAAGTTGACCATGCCGAACTCGGTCACGACGTACATCATGTCGGAGCGTGGCGTCGTTACGATACTGCCGGGCGTCAGATTGAGGGTGATCCGGCTCTTGCGGATGCCGTGTCTTTCATAGGTAGAGGCAAGGCAGATGAAGGACTTGCCGCCCTTCGACGCATAGGCTGCGCGCACGAACTGCAGCTGGCCGCCCGTGCCGCTGATATGGCGGTGGCCGGCACATTCGGATGCAGCTTGTCCCTGCAGGTCGATCTGCGTCGTGTTGTTTATTGCAACTACGCGATCGTTCTGCATCACTACGTGCGGCAGATTGGTGTACTCAAGAGGGCAGCACAGAAAATCGGTATTGCGATCGACGCAATCATAGAGTCCGCGCGATCCGAGGCCGAAGCTGCAAACCACCTTGCCGGGATTCAAGGCCTTGGACGAACCGGTAATGCAGCCGGCCTTGTAGAGATCGATGATCCCCTCAGTCAGCATTTCCGTGTGCACACCGAGATTGCGTATGCCACTACCGAGCAACAGGGAACATACCGCATTCGGCATGGCGCCGATACCGACCTGGATGCAGGCACCATCCTCAATCTCAGAGGCAATCTGCCGCGCGACGACTCGATCGGCGTCGCAGGGTGGAGCGTTCGGCAACTCTGGCGCCGGCCGGTGATCGCCCTCGATGATGTAATCGACTTCACTGATATGAACGCCGTTCTCTTCGCCATAGAGATACGGCAGACCGTTGCTCACTTCAACGATGAGGACCTTGGCGCGCGTGGCGAGGGTTCTGTGCCAAATGTTTGCGGCGCTAAAGTTGAAAAAGCCGTTGTCATCGATCGGACAGGTCTTGAGCACGACGATGTCGGGCGGCTCGATGAAGCGACGATAGTAATCGGGAATCTCGCCAAGATTGCACGGAATATAATGGCAAAGCCCGGAGTCAGCCTTCTTACGGTCGTAGCCGCTGAAGTGCCAGCTGAACCAGGAGAAGTGCTCGCGCTCGGGATCGGCCTCTAGAACCGCGCGGGGCCTGAGGCTGTAGCAGGATCGGATTTTGACGTCTCGCAGCTCCGTCTTGCGATCCGCGAGCGCTTGGTCAAATACATCCGGCTGGCAAACACAGCCGCCGTAGTCCAGCCAGTCGCCCGAGCGCACCAGACCGGCGGCTTCGGCTGCGGAAATGTAGCGAGGCTGCTTGTTATCCGTGAGGACTGCCACTAATACATCTTATGGTTGTACGGGGCCAGACAACAAAGTGGGGATGGCGCACCAGTGCGCGCGGTTGATCGACAACGTCGGCAGTGATTCTATCGCCTCCCAGCCGGCCGCTCCGCCTTCTGGATTCAGCCATTTTTGCCCAATCCTCACATGGTCGAGAAAATGGTAAAGGCGAAATGTCTGGTCATAAATCCAGAACTCGTTGCGATCATCGGCATAGAAGCCGCGCACATGCTGGAATCGCTGAAAAGGGCCCTCCACGTCAAAGGCGATGCCGACTTCCTCGGCCCATTCACGCTCGGTCGCCTCATCGAGCGTCTCGCCCTTTTCGATGCCGCCGCCGGGAAGCTCCGGCACGTCGGGCGCACAAGCCTCCGCGGCGAGCATGATCGCGTTGTCATGAATGGCGACGACCAGCGCAAATACTCCCCGGCGCGGCTTGATCACTGACCGTGCATCGGGCGTTACGACATTGCCGCGTCGATCATAGAAAATGCGGTGCGTCTGCGGACTCAGTTTGCGGTGGCCTCAATATCTGCGCTTGCGAACCGTCAACGTGCCTTATAGCGTGCCCTATACCGGCACCTCACTGGCGCCATCGTACCTCAACCGTCGCCACCGGCGCGCATCCCCTACGATCAGCGCCGAGGCCGGCCCCAGGTAACAGCATATGGTTTGCCAGCGAACCTGTCTTGACACTCCTTGGGCGCGGGAGTCTGCTAACGCGTTGATTGTGGCGATCCGATGCGCCCCAAGGCGTGCTTCGAGGGGGATGCATGAGCGAGGTCTGGACGAAGTGGGAGGGCGAGTGCATTGACGGAACCTTTCCGCTGCGCCGATTACTGAGCGGTTCTGATCACAGCGGGGTATTCCTGGCCGAAAACACAGCACAGAACCTTTCCGATGTCGCGATCAAGATCCTGCCCGCTGATCCGGCACTGGCCGAGGCACAGCTCTCGCACTGGAAGGCGGCTGCCGCCTTATCCCATCCTCACCTGGTTCAGCTTCTCGGGGCGGGTCGTTGCCAGCTCGGAGGCCGCCCATTTCTCTTCGTCGTGATGGAATATGCTGAACAGACTCTCTCGCAGATCCTTCCCAAGCGCGCCCTTAGTCCCGACGAGGTGTGGGAGATGCTGCCGCCCGTTCTCGACGCCTTGGCATTCCTGCATGGGAGAAATTTGGTGCAGGGCCGGCTCAAGCCGTCGAACCTCCTCGTTGTCAATGACCGACTGAAGCTCGCGAGCGACACCATCCGTGCCGCCGGTGAGTCCATGGCGGGCGGCGCCAGGTCTTGCGTCTACGATCCACCGGAGGCAATGAACGGCGCGAGTTCCACTGCCGGCGACGTCTGGGCTCTCGGCATAACCCTGGTAGAGGCTCTCACTCAGCAGCCTCCTGCGTGGCCTGAAGACCGATCCGAGACAGTCTCTTTGCCCCCGGGATTGCCTCCCGCACTCGTCGATACCGTTAGGCGCTGCTTATGCCGCGACCCCGCCGAGCGTGCGACGGTCGGCGAGCTCGAAGCGCAGTGCAAGCGGCCGCCACAGGCGCCCGTGAACTCGATTCCTGAACCTTTCGCACCTGCGCCACCCGATCGAGCCGCTCCTCCAAAGAACCCCTCCATGCAGCGCTTGATCGTTCCGACCATCGCAGCGCTTCTCATCCTACTGGTCGTCGTATGGGCCGGCTCGCGGCTGCATCAAGACAGTCCCAGCCACGAGCAGGCCGATTCAGGTCCTTCTCGAATCCCTTCGCCACAGCCCGCTCCGCCTGCGGTATTGCCCGCGGCTGAAGCATCGGCGAACCCTCCACCCTCAGTGCTCCATGAGGAGATCCCCCAGGTTCCGCGCAGCGCGAGAGATACGATTCACGGTCGTATCGATGTTACGGTCCGCGTGACCGTCGATGGTTCAGGCAATGTAGTCGATGAGGCCCTGGAACGTCCCGGCCCAAGCAATTATTTCGCCCGTCTGGCGACCGCGGCCGCCAGAAAATGGAAATTCGCTCCAGCCGACAATCAGGGCTCTCGAGGGTGGATAGTGTCGTTCGAGTTCACTCGCAGCGGAACGACCGGACGCGCCGCCGCCGCGAGGCCCTAACCTCCGGCGCATCGTGCGCGGCTCACGACACCATGCGGTGAGTGTCCCTGGGCGGTGCCGCACATGGGACCGGCGAGGTTTCGCAGTGAAGCATTGCAACTTTTCGCGTACTGCCGTGTTCTGATGACTCAAGACGCGGGATCTCGAGATGAGCAACATGGCGGACAAGCGCGTTGATTTGAGATTGAGCAGCCTCGACCGTCGACCCATGCTGACGGCCATGATGGTGTACTTGGCGGGTCTGTGCGTTGCGGCCTTGATAGTGGCCTTTGCAGTGTGGCGGGAATCCTCCTGCAGCCCGAATCCTTCGCAGAAATTCCATCCGCAATATATGGCGGCAGCGATCCGCGGCCTGAACGCCGATGTCGTGCTGATTAGCCGGCAGGATCTTGCCGCCGATGCGAATTTTGGCAGGACCTGATCGGGCGTTCAGGCGAAAACGTCAAGCAGGCTGCCGAGCATCCGGTTCGAGGTTTTAATGACCGCGGCGCCGGCTTCGAACAGCAGAAGCGATTGGCTTGCATCGAGCAGCGGATTGATGAAGTTTTGATTGTCCGGGTTCGCGATCTGCTGCGCATCCTGACTCAGCTGCCGACTGCCGGCCGCCATCAAGAGAAGCCCGCTGTCTTGTGCGGCGGGCAGGCCCACGGATGGGAGGACAGGGGTGATAGGGCTCATCGGAGGTATATCGGCAGATCGCGGCAGAGCTTTAGATTGCTCTGGATATGGCAAATTAGGCTCGGCTTCCCAGGGAGTCGTCGATGCGCTGCAATGCGATCATTGGCGGCGGGTTTTAAGCTTGCGAACGGGACCGCTGTGTCATAGGCTCGGGTGAGGGAAGGCTAAGGGAGTGCGGGAATGCAACCAACGAATTACAAGCCGCTCGCTTCCCACAAGGCCCCAAGGAATCTCGGCTACCAGCAGCCCAGCACGTTCTCAAGCGTCACCGCCAACTCGCCGGCGATTGCCGTGATGACGGATCTGCGCCAGGTCAGCGCGGCAACCATCGGCGCCGAGGCGACGCTCAGCGATGCGACACGCACGATGATGGCTCGCAACGTTCGTCTCCTGCTCGTCGTCGCGGCTGACCAGTCCGTCGTGGGGCTGATCACGGCGCGCGATACGCAGGGCGAGAGGCCGATTCAGTGGCTGCACGATCGTGGCGGCAAGCGGACCGATCTGCGTGTGAGCGACCTGATGATCCGCACCGAGGACATCGACATGCTCGATATGAAGGACGTTCTGCATGCCGAGGTCGGGCATATCGTCGCATCGCTGGAGGCGTGGGGTCGACAGCACGCGCTGGTGGCCGAGCGGGATGCGCTCACGGGTTTCACCCGCATCCGGGGCATTTTCTCGGCAACCCAGATCGGCCGCCAGCTCGGCGTGGCGGTGCAGCCGTTCGATGTGGCAGTCACCTTCGCGGACATCGCGAGGGCCCTCGCGCGTTGAGCTCTACCCCGGCAGAGGGGTATCAACCCCGTGGGCAGCTATTGCTTGCGTGGACCGTGAATGTGATTGCCGTGCCCGGGGGAATGTGCGCGTCTCAGTCGTTCGCTGATCAAGATCACTTCTGGGTTTGGGTATGAGTCGTTGCCGACATCAGGCGCGTACTGATCGGCAACGGTCGTTGCGTAGCGTGCATCGTACCCAACGTATGGCGCGGGAGGGACTCCCGTGGAATCCATCAGATTCAGTTCACTGAGCTGCCGGACGGAAGAGTGTGCGCCGCAGGGCGCGTCGGAGAAGGTTCGCTCGCCGTTCACGACGCATTCCCAGACACTGCCCGCCGGCAGTCCATCCTGGGCGGCAGGCTGCATGGTAGGGGGAGCTTGAACCGGAGCGCGCGGAAGCGGCGGAGGCGAAGGTGCCGGGGCCGCGACATCTACGGCGCTTGGAGCCGGCACCTTGAGAGGGCGCGATGCCGGCGTGTGGGTAGAGGCAATCACAGCCGCGACTGCGACGGTGGTAATGAGCGCGCCGCCCAGGATCCACGCGAAGAGATTCGGCTCCCTATCCTCTGCCATGCCTCATTGTAAGGCGAACCGGCGAAGTCAGCGAACTGCCAGCTTAAGTGAAATGCCGGCTCTCCGAAGACCGTCAAGTGGAGGGTCCCGTGGCGGAAATATTCCAGCGGCGGCGCGGTGATGATCAATCCGGAGGACGGCAGGGCGGCGGCGTTGCGTCGTTGCACAAGCTCGTACGCGCATCCGCACTTCCGGGCCCGGTACTGTCGTCAGTCGGAGTACTTACGCAACCAGACACAAGCCAAGCGGCTGCAAGAACACGAATTATTAACTTCACGGATTGCTCCTAGAGTTAGCGTGTCACATTCGAGAATGTGTGCCTGGAAGATAGCGGAGTCAAGAAACCTCGCTGGCAGGCTTGATGCGTTGAAGCATGCCGGGCCGCATGCTTGCCCGACAGCTTCATGGATTCACGTTATCGAATTTCATTGACTGCGTGGGCGATCGCAGGTTAGAAGTGAATCGCCACACATGCCTATGAGGCCGGCCAGTTGGAGCGCACCGTCGTCATCGAGTTCGATTCGAGCGAGCATGCGGTCGCTGCGCACGACGGCCCGGGCTATCAGGCGGCCCTCGCGGCACTCGGCGGGGGTGCCGTGCGCGACGTGCGAATTGTTCCCGGCGTGTAACTTTGGACCCGAGGAGCAGGGCGCGTGGCGGCGCTGGGGCATCATGAATATCTGGACCGCGATCAGGGATCCGCTGCAAGGAAAGACCTCGCTATCCAAGGTCGTTTGGCTGTACGGGCTCGGGGGGTCGCTGCTCGTGAGCGCGCTCGGCCTGCTGCTTCCAGACAGCGAATTCGCCCGGCGCAGCTATGTGGTGTTCGGGCTGCTGTTCAGCGTCTATGTGACCGTGGCGACGTATCTGTGCGCGGGAAACTGCCGGTCAAAGGCGTTGGCGCGGTTCGTGCGGTTTTGCGCCGTTCTGTCGCTGGTGCTGCTGCCGGTGCTGGCGTATCTGGATTTCACGGGGGCACTCGATCTGGCGTTGACGGGTTTGCGAGGGGAGCAGTGAATCGCGGTGCGCTCAATCCTTCATCGTTCGCTTCTAATCGCATACTCGGCCATCGCGACATCGACCGTCGCGATGGCGGCTTCACCGCAGGTGTTCGAGCTGCCGGATCACGGCACACTGACGCTGCTCATGCCCGACGGATGGGCGGGGGAAATGACGCAGCCGCGGAGCCAGTCGGCGCCCACCATCACCGTGGGACCGAGGAGCGGTCCGAAATTCGTGATATTCATGACGGCGATGCGGCCCACCGCGGCGGGCAAAATGCCCGACGAGAATGCGATCCGTTCCGAGGTGGCGGGAGCTGCGAAGAGTGCCGCGTCGCAAGCCGTGGAGAGCGCATTGCCGCTGCAGGAGATCAAGGGTGTGGACGGGCGAGGCTTCTACTTCACGGCGACCGACCGTGCGCCACGGCCCGGCGAGGCCAAGTATCTGGCCCAGGGGATCATTCGCGTCGGCGAAATCGTGCTCGCGTTCACCGTGTTGACCAACGACGGACAAGAGGCGGTTGTGCGCTCGGCGTTCGACATGCTGCGAACTGCGGTGCATCGGCCGGGCAGCGCGGGATAAAATTCGAGATGTGCAAGTGCTGATTACCGAGGAACTCGCCACTACCTACCGGGAAGAGGGCGTCGTCGTGCTGCGCGGCATCTTTCGCGACTGGGTTGACCGGTTGGCGCAAGGCATCGCGGAGGTCCGAGCTCGGCCAAGCGAATTCGAGCGTTCCGTGCACCCGAAGGACGGTACCGCAAGCTTCTTCCAGGATTACTGCAACTGGTCGCGCATCTCGGCCTTCCAATCGTTCGTCTTCGAGTCGCCGGCGGCTGAAGCGGCGGCGCGGCTGATGGGGTCGAACGAAGCGAGGTTTTTCCACGAGCATGTGCTCGTCAAGGATGCCGGAAACAGCACCGTGACGCCGTGGCACCACGACGAACCCTATTACTGCGTCCAGGCGGATCAGAGCGTGAGCTTCTGGATTCCGCTCGATCCGGTCTCCCGCGAAGTGGCGCTCGAATGTGTCGCCGGGTCGCACCGCTGGAGCGCGTCGGGCTTTCGGCCGACGCGATTCGATGGCACGCCGCTGTATTCGGAGGACGACTTTCCGGCCATACCGGACATCGATTCTCAGCGAGATCGCCTCACGGTTCGCGCTTGGGAAATGCAGCCCGGAGATGCCGTGGCGTTCCATTTTCGGACGATCCACGGGGCGCCGGCCAACAATTCCACCGTTCCGCGCCGAGTGTTCTCCGCACGCTGGGTGGGCTCCGATGCCCGATTCGTTCGGCGCAAGGGGCGCACCTCGCCGCCGTTTCCCGGTTTGAAACTCGAGGATGGAGCGCCGCTTGACGCAGCGGAATTTCCAGTTGTCTATCGACGGTAGAGGCCTTGCGTCTGTCGAAGGACTCACCCGCCGGGCTCATAGTCGCAGCACGAACATGTTCCCGAAGCTCCCCTGCTGGGTTGCGAATCGTTCGAACCCCAGCTTTTCGAGCAGGCGGAGCGAGGCGACGTTAACCTCATCGACGCTGGCGATCACCTGCGCGAAGCCCGATTGACTGCGCGCGTGCTCGATCGAAATGCGCGCCATCTCGGTGGCGTATCCCTGGCCGGCGAAGCGCTCGAACATGGCATATACCAGCTGCGGTTCCGGGTGGATCGATGTGATTTCCAGAAACCCGCAAAAGCCGATCAGCTCCGCGGTCGTGCGGTCCGTGACCAACCAGAGGCCGACACCGCGCCGCTCGAACAGCGCTTGACTGTCCCGAACGCGTGCCTCGCTCCACTCCCGAGGGAACAAGTTGCCGTCCATGAGGTACCGGCGCACGTACTCATCCCGAACGAGACTGTGGAAGCGGTCGATGTCCGAAATCCTCAATGGTTGGTATGCCAGCCTGTCGGATAACATGCGCAGGAAGCTATCATCAAAATGTTCCGCGCAGTAGGCGCCGATAGGCCAACGTCCGGCTTGACCGGTCGGCGAGTTTGAGTTCTATTAAGCCACAGGCGCCAGATTTGGCGGCATGAGCCAACCTTGACCAATGGCAACTTTGAATTACAAATGGCTCGCCGGGTCAAGCGAACGAAGCTAGGCAAGACACGGCCAAGCATGCCTCCGTCGCCGGCGCAGCGGCCCGGCACGGCGCCGGGCATGAGGAAAAGTTTGGTGCCCACGGGGCATGTGGTGCTGGCCAGCGCAGACAGCGACAGCTATCGGTCCCTGCGCCGCCGGCCGATGCCGCGAGCCGAGCGATTCAAGCTCGGCCGCGGTCTGCGTCAGCAGGTGCCGCGCAGTTCGCTGGGCGAGTGGAAGGCCCCGGCCAACCGGCCGGATCCGGTCATGCAGATCATGCAGTCGCATGAAGGCAGACTTCCGTGGTTGATCCCGATCCGGGTGGCCCGCATGGTGGCCTCTCCCTACGGGTTCCTGCGGGGCACCGCCGGCGTGATGGCCCAAGATATCGCATCTCTGCCGGCGACCGGCATCTGTCCGGTGATCTGCGGTGATGCGCATCTTGGCAACTTCGGTTTCTACGCCTCTCCGGAACGGGATCTCGTTATCGACTTGAACGATTTCGACGAGGCGCATCCCGGCGCCTGGGAGTGGGATCTGCGGCGTCTGGCGGCCAGCATCTGGGTCGCCGGGCGACACAATGGATCCAACGAAGGGCAATGTCGCGACTCGGTGGCATCTTGCGTCGCCGCCTATCGCCAGGAAGTGCGTTTCCTTGCTAATGAGCCTTTGCTGTCTCGATCCTACGAGCGGCTCGACGTCGACCGGCTGCACGAGACGGCTCGGGAAGAATCGTTGCGGGGCGCCATCTTGCGCGCCGCAAAGCGCGCGCGATCCCGAACCAGCGATCGTGCGCTGCCGCGCTTCACCACACGGCGCGGCGAGCGGCTGCAGATCGTGGATAAACCGCCGCTGATCACCAGAGTCCCCAAGGCCGAGGCAGAGCGCATCGCCGTCGGGCTCGATCAATACTTGACCACCCTGGCGCCACATTGGGGCCGGGCGCTGGGCGGCTACACGCTGGTCGACATTGCGCACAAGGTGGTCGGGGTCGGCAGCGTCGGACTGCGCGCCTATATTGCGCTGCTCGAGGGCAGCAGCGCGGACGATGTGATATTCCTGCAGCTCAAGCAGGCGCGGCGGTCGGTGCTGGCCCGGTTCATCCACGGCGATTCGGCCTGGCATGCCCATCAGGGACAGCGGGTCGTGGAGTACCAGCAGGCCCTGCAGACAGTCAGCGATCCGCTGCTCGGGTGGACCACCGTCGACGGCCTGCAGTACTACGTGCGGCAGTTCCGCAACATGAAGGGCACCATCCCGCTGGATGCAATCGACGCGGCGGCACTGACCGATTACGCCGGCATTGTCGGCCGTCTGCTCGGCAAGGGGCATGCCCGCACCAGCGGGGCCTCCATGATCGCCGGGTATGCCGGCACATCGGACCAGCTGGACAAGGCCCTGTGCCGCTTCGCTCGAGCGTACGCAGACCAGACCGAAGCCGACCACCAGGCGCTGGTCAACGCGGTGGCGCGCGGCGTCCTGCCGGTTGCGCGTTGAACGGAAGCGTTCGCTCGGCGGGGTGACGCTGCGCCGGGGCCGTCAACGTGGTTGACCGGGCCTGTTTGACATTCGGCTACCCGATACCAAGGTACGCCGAGTGCGCCCGAATGAACGAGGACGCAAACGGTCTCGCCGACGTGCGTGCTGCGATAAAGCTCCCATGGCACTGTCACGTCCGCGGCTGCCTTTCGCGGCCCCCAGGGCCCGAGGCGCAATTCCGGAGTCCTCTGGCGACCCCCGGTGACGTGCTTGCCGTAGACCTGAGCCGTATAGCTCGCGGCGGCGGAGCGATCCAGCAGCGCGTTGCCCAGGGCGCACGCGCCGTAGCCGTACGCGCCGAGCAATAGCAGCGTGAGCACGGCCACGCCGGGCTTCTCGCGGGCGGCCGGAAGGGCCCACACAATCGCCCCGACCAAGCAAATCGTAACGAGCACAGCCCACCACATCAGGCGTTGCCAATCGAGGATTTGAACGTCCATCAACGCGCGAACCATCAACAGGAAGCCAGGGGATATGAGAAGGGCGGTCAGATCCGGTCGGGTGCTGTTGCGGGGCGCGTTGAATCCATAGATTCCCGGCTCCCGCGCCATGATCCATACCGCGATCCAAGGCAATGCAACGAGGACGAGGATGACGAGCTCGTACGGGCGCGGGTATAGAAACGCCCACGCGATCAGCGCTGCGTTGGCCCAGATCGCCAGCCGCGCGATGGAGCGCGCTGTGGCCAGCCGCTGCTGGCGATCCTCCGGGGTGGCTCCCAGCTCGGGATCGGCGCTGACAGCGGCTTCAAATGATTTTGCCGCCTCGGCGTCAACGTCCGGGATCTTGGAAAACCAAGCATCCCACGCGCTGTCCGTCTGCCACAGGATGGGCAGCCTGATGCGGCGAGCGGCAGGCGGCTTGAGCTCAAGCACGAGCACCGCCGGCGAGTTGGGCGGTCGCAGCACTTGGCGGGTCTGTATGTCTTCTCGGCGGATGCTTCGCACTCGCCACAGTTCTTGGATCTGGAGCCTATCGCTTTGAAGTATCAGCGCCGATGTCAGTGTGTCCAGCAGGTAAACTGCCGCTCCGGCTGCCGCAGCCGCCAAGCAAAACACGAGCGTGAGGCCTTGCGGCGAATCGCGCGTTGCAACGACCCCGAATAGCCAGGCCGCGACGGCTGCGCCGAGAAAAAAGAGTCCGAAGAGGAGCGATATGCCTGTTTTCCAAGCGGGGCTGACTCGGTAGATCCCGGGATACTGTGAGCCGCCGATGGCGGAGGGGTCGATTCTGTCCTGCTCGAGATGTGACCGGCGACGCGTGGCATACACCAGCGACAATGCCAGCAACGCGCCCGCGATACCGGCTGCCACGAACGACGCGCTTGGCGGCGTGCTGAAGCTCGATTGCATGGCGCGCTTTTGCCGCTGCTCACACTGCGACCAGGTTGTCGCCGAATCAAACCATGCCACTGCAATCCGGCCGGGCGCGACTCGACGCATGACGCCGTCGAAGTCCTGCTGCGTTCCCATGAGGCATGCCATCGCGCGCTCGGCGTTCCAATTCCAGGGATCCGGGTAGGCTGCCGCAATCTGCTCGAGACTGTCTCGCAGAACGGGCCACGTTACTCCGAGTTGCGTAAGCGCCGCGAAAGGCTCCGGATCGGAGCGTGCAATGTTGAACATGATCCGCGCATACGCTTGAGGGCCTTCCGCTGAAGACGATTTGGCGGCGGCGAGCGCCACAAACCGGTTCAGCAATTCGGCACTCCCACCCCATTTGGGCAGGAGCGCATTGGCGGTCACATAATCGACCGGCTGATAGGTCGGTTCAAGATCAAGAGCTTCTCCGGCGAGCGCGAGAATCGCCTGCTTGTCGACAGCCTGCCCGTTCATCACCTGGATTCGCAGCGAATACCACTCCGGATCGCTGCTCCCGACGTCGCGATGTTCATCCAGCACCCGCCGTGTGCGCCCCAGAAAATCGGCGAAACCATCGCGCTGCGCCGGCGATAGATTCCCCGCCCAGCCGGTTCCGCGGTAACTCCACGCGTGGGCGAGAAGTATTCGCGCGTGAGCCACGACCGCCGGCGGTGAGTCCGGATGCTCACGCAGATACGCCTCCGTCAACGACTCGATCCGCGTCCAGATCGGAGCATCCGGCTGCTTGGACGGCCAATCGTCCGGGCCTTTGTAGAAGAGGGACAGCTTCCAGATGCCGCCAGGCGTTCGCTCACGCGTACGCCTGAGTTCGGTTGCGCGCTGGGCGTAACGAGTCAGGTCCCCTTGCTCGAGCAATCGTGCGGCTTCGGATTTCAGATCGGCGCGAACGGCCAATTCGTCTGCTACCGCAGCCGATGAAAACAGGCCGAGCAGGATCGGCAATGCGAACAGACAGCGCCACCCACCTTCGGACGTCATGCGCGCACTGTAGCCGCCGGCGCGTTATCCGACCGCCGATTACGTCGGTTGGCGAGAAATCAAAGGATGGGAATCGTATTTAATGTAAAACCGATTTTTATAGTATAAAATATTGATTATTAAACATTAAACTGTCCATCCCGGCAAAAACAATTGCACTCGTTCGTGAAGGTCGAACCAGGTCGAATCGTATGGCTCCCCAATCTCAGCGGCGATTTGCGCGCCTCGCACCGAGCAAGGTGGATAAGCGCCGGCGGGTTGATATCCGGGTAACCGACATGGCGGCGGGCGATGCGCTCTGGTGGGATAAGGGACGTCGAATCTCCCGGCGAATCGCATTTTGTATGGTTCATGAGCGGCGCTGATCCCGGGGTGCTCAAGGCGCAGTTCGGCATGTCGCATCCGCCCGCTCTCGGACGCGTACTGCTGGACAATGCCATCGTGCTGAGTCAAAACGCGGGCCTGGCCGGCCGCGTGGGCTTGCATGCTGCGACCGCCGGTGGCGACGCGCTTCTCGCGCTGTATCGGCGATGCGGCCTCATGCATCTGCCGGCGGACGCGGCGCTGCCGCCATCGATCCATCGGCCCAACGACGGACGCTACTTTTACGCGCACGACCGGCTCGCCGAGGCGCTGGCCGCGGCGCTCGACGCGAGTCGCTAGGGTTCGGATCGGGATGCTCCCGTTCAAACCCGCCGGCGATCAACGCATCCCGGCTGATACCGTCGCGGAGGAAGAACTGGTGGAAGCCTCCGCATCGCCGTTGAACCAAAGGCAGCGAGACGCGCTGATACAGTCCAGTCTGCCGGCCAGGTCTCGCAGGAAGCGCCGCACGGCCTCGAAACGTTAGCACGCCGCCCCGACGCGGCTATTTCGTCAGGCTCGCGCAGTTGCTCGAGCTCGGCTTTCCCGCGAACCGATCGCGAACCCAGGCAAGCTGGTCCGGGGTCGATTTATCCATCGTCGGGTCATGATCGAGGCCCGGATACGAGCGAAAGCTGAGCGCCACGCCATTGCTGCAGGCCTGCTTTGCCACCGCCCGCAGCTGCGCGTAGGGCACGGTCTCGTCGGCCTCGCCGGCTATCACGAACAGCGGGGCGCCGATCGGCGCGCGCGCTAATTCGTTCTCCTTGAAGAACCGAGTCGCAGCCGGTGTCTGGTCCCAACCGGGTTTCAGCAGCGGTCCGACCGGCGCGTTGATGAAGGCGGCATACGCGTAATTCCAGCAGCCTTTCGTCGTCACATCCGCATAGCGCTTCAGCGCTTCACCGGTCAGCATGTCCGACGGCTGAAACGACGGGGTACGCACGTGCATCGCATACGCCATGTAGCCGAGGTAGTACGAGGACGTACTGCCGGGCTTGCCCATGTCGAGCAGGATGGATTTGAGATCGGCGGCTCCGGCGACCGAGATGGCGCCAAGGTAGTTGGAGTCGTGCAGGTTCGCCTGCATCTCCGCGACGCTCCACGCTGCGAGACCGCCTTGCGAGTGGCCGATGACGACCCAGCGGCGGTCGAGTGCCGGGACGGCGGCGCGAGCAGCGGGAATCGAGAAGATCACGTCGTGGCCTTGCGCGGTCTTGTTGACGTACTCGTGGGGACCTTGCGTGCCGAGCCCGTGGTAATCGGTGGCGACCACTGCAAAACCCGCCCTGACCATGGGCATGAGTCCTTCCTCGCCGTATTCCATATCCTTCTGCAGCGAGGGCGCGCATTGTCTGGCGACCCCGCTGGTGCCATGGGCCCATGCGATCACGGGCCAGCCGCCGACGGGCGCCGTGCCGGCGGGTATCAATACGATGCCGGATGTTGCGACGTCTTTGCCATCGGCGCTCAGCGAGTGATAGAGGATGCGTACCGCCGTGGCGCCGCTCGGCAACTCATACCCGGCGCCCGGCTCCTGACGCAGGAGGTCGCCGGGCTTGCTCGAGGCGAGCGCCGGTGTGTCGTAGAAGCCGGTGCGCGGCAGCGCATCGGCGCTTTCCATACGTATCGCCTCATCGATCGACTTCGGCATCGCCGGTTCGTCGGCCATCGAGGCGAACGAGCAGAACGTGAACGCGCCGGCCGCAAGACCGGCGATTCGTGCCATCGTACGAGGCGGATGATTCGGTCGACGCATGCGCGGGCTCCCTGGGTGAGCGCGCCAATATACCCGTGATCAGCGGCCGTTGCCGCTAATCGAAGAGGTGCTTGGCGAGCTTCGCCCCTCATGGGGTGCGCGCTGCAGCGATGAGCGGCGTTGCGCGCGCAGACGTACAATTCGGCATGCGCGCCGTATTGCCGCTTCTGCTCGTGGTGCTGTGGCTGCCGGTGCCGGCGCCCGCCGCGGATGCGGCGCCCGCCGCCCGCACGCTCGATCCCGAGGCCGGCGCGCGCTTCGCCGCGCTCGCCCTGAAATGCCTGCATGCGGAGTACCCGAACCATCTTTCGCACACCCTGGACAGCGATGCCGATGCGCGCCCGCCGCGCGAATTGACTCCCGCGTTCTACGGCTGCTTCGACTGGCATTCGGACGTGCACGGCCATTGGCTGCTCGTGCGACTGCTGCGCCTCGAGCCGCAAGCACCCTTCCAATCGCAGGCGCGCGCGGCCATTGCGCAAAGCCTGACGCCAAAGAACATCTCCGGCGAGATTGAATACCTCACGCGCGCGGATCGGGCCTCGTTCGAGCGCCCGTATGGTCTTGCGTGGCTGCTCAAGCTGTCGGCGGAGCTGCGCGGCTGGGATGATCCGCAGGGACGTGAGTGGTCGGGCGCGTTGCGGCCGCTCGAGACGGAGGCCGCGGCGCGGCTGAAAAGCTGGCTACCGAAGCTGCACTATCCCATCCGTATCGGCGAGCACGACCAGACCGCGTTCTCCTTCGGTCTGGTGTGGGATTGGGCGGGCGTCGCCGGGGATGAGAGGATGCGCAGCCTGCTCGCGGATGCAGCCCGGCGATTCTATCGCGAGGATCGGCGCTGTCCGCTGAACTACGAGCCGTCCGGCGAGGATTTTCTTTCACCGTGTCTGGCGGAGGCGGATTTCATGCGCCGGGTGCTCGACCGCGCCGCGTTTGGCCGATGGTTATCGGGCTTTCTGCCGGGCATCCCCACCGCCCCGGGAAAGGCCTGGCTGCAGCCGGCGGTCGTGACCGATCGCTCCGATCCGAAGCTGGCCCACATCGATGGCCTGAACTTGAGCCGCGCGTGGATGCTCGAGGGCATCGCCTCGGGTCTTGAGCCCGCCGATCATCGGGTTGCGGCGCTTCTGGCGGCCGCCAAAGAACATCGGGATGCGGCTTTGCCTGCCGTGACCGGCGAACACTACGAAGGCGGCCACTGGCTCGGCACGTTCGCGGTGTATCTTACGAGCGGAGCGGGTTTGCGCTGAGCGCGAGCTCGGCGGCCGCCAAGTCCTCGAGCGCCGTGCCGACGCTCTTGAAGACGGTGATGGCCTGCGGGCTCGAGCGCAGGAACAGGCCTGCCGCCAGTTCGCAGAACTCAGCGCGCACCGCGCCGCGATCGATGACGCCGCGTGCGATTGCACCGATGATTTCACCGGATTCATCGAAGGCGCCGGAGCGGGTATCGACGTACAGCTCGCCGCGCGCGAGCGCCTCGTCGTCGGCCTCGCACATGTCCGCGTTATACGCACCGACCAGATCCAGATGCTGGCCGGCCTGCAACCATGCGCCGAGCACCAGCGGCTGCCGCGAGAGGGTCGCGCAGCTTACGATATCGGCCCAGCGCACGGCCGATTCGAGATCGCTGGTCGCTTCGATGGAGAGGTCGGGCCGCGCCGGACCCGATCGGGCGAGCGCGGCCGCCAGAGCTTCAGCCCGCTCGATGTGCCGGCCCCAGATGCGCACTTCACGAATCGGCCGCACCACCGCATGGCTTTCGATCAGATGCGGGGCGAGATGGCCGGTGCCCACCATGGTCAAGCGCGATGCGCCGGGCGATGACAGATAGCGGGAGGCGAGCGCCGAGGCGGCGCCGGTGCGCCGCAGTGTGAGTTCACCGCCGTCGAGCAGTGCGCGCGGCCGCCCGGTCGCCGCATCGAGCAGCAGGTAGCTGGCATACACCGAGGGCAGACTGTGGCGCGCGTTGTCTGGAAAGACGGTGACGAGCTTGATGCCGAGCGCACCGCCGGCCCTCCAGGCCGGCATCACCAGCAACGTGCCGTCGCGCTGGCCGTGTACCGCCGAAGCCACGTGATAACGCTCGCGTACCGGAACCGAGCAGGGCGTGCGAAAGGCCGCATCGAGCGCCTCGATGAGCGCTTGCCGATCCAGTCGTGCGGCGAGCGCCGCGGCATCGAGCTGTAGCATCTTGCAACTCCTAGATCACGTTGGCTTCGCGCAGCGGCGCATTCGCCAGCAGACGCGCATAGGACAGCGGCGCGAGATCGATTGAGCGGTATTCGCCGAAGCAGATGTATTCGGCCAGGCCGCGGCCGATGCCGGGCGCGTGCTGCAGCCCGTGGCCGCTGAATCCGCTCGCCAGCAGCAGGTTCGACAGTCCCGGCACCGGCCCGACGAATGCATTCTGATCGAACGTGTTGAAGTCATAGTGGCCCGCCCAGGCGGAGCTCATGCGCACCGCCTCGAACGCCGGGACCCGGTGCGCGAGAATCGGCCACGCCTGGCTTTCGAACAGTGCGGGGTCCACGTCGAAATCATCCGGCGATACGTCGGGGTCGGGGTCGGCCGCAGGTCCGCAGAGGAATCGATCACGTTCGGGCCGAAACCAAAGACCCGACGGGTCGATGACCAGCGGGCACCCGGGAATCTCAGTGGGGCAGGTGAACACGAATACCGTGCGCTTGCGCGCGAACACCGGCAGCTCGAGTCCGGCGCTTGCGGCCAAGGTGCGCGCGCGGGTGCCGGCGGCAATGACCGCGCAGCGGCATCGCACCCGGCCGCGTTCCTGCAGCATGGCGGCGCTGATTCGCCCTTCGGGCGAGCGCTCCCATCCGATCACCCGATCGCGTGCGTAGCGCACGCCGCCGCGCTCATTGGCGCCGCGCAATGCGTGGAGGAGGGCATGCCCGTCGAACCAGCCCTCGCCGCTCGTCGTATCGGTGCCGCCGGCCAGATCCGCGGTGTTGAGCCACGGGTAGCGCACGGCGAGCGCCGCCTGATCATGGAATCTCACCGCCACCGCGTTGGATCTCTGCAGCGCTGCGCGCTGCTCGAGCGCCGCGCGGCCTTGCGGCGTCGCCAGATACAGATAGCTCGACCCGACCAGTCCCATGTCCGCGGCCGCACCGGCATGCTGCAGGCGGCGCGGCGCATCGCGCAGGAAATTGATTCCGAAGGTCGACAGTTCGATGTTGACCGGGGTGGAAAACTGCTGGCGGATGGAACTCGCGGAGAGCGTGCTCGCGGCCTGCCGATAGCTCGGGTCCGGTTCGACCACCAGAATCGAGCCGCGAAAACCGAACTCCGCATGCAGAAAATAGGCGCAGGCAGATCCCATCGCTCCGCCGCCGACGATCACCACATCGAAGTCGCAGTGCAACGCCCAGGCTCCCCGTCAGGTGCGCACGCGCAGGCTCTTCGGGTCGTACAGCGGCGCGAGCGAAGCGCGCGCCGCCACTCTCGCGCTGCCGATTTCGATTTCGTAGCGGCCGGCATGAATATACGCCTCGCTGCAGCCTTGGCTGTTCGCGACATAGCCGAGCGCGACCGCCGCGCCCAGGGTGTGGCCGTACATGCCCGAGGTGACGAAGCCGACCCGCTCGCGGTCCCGATAGATCGGCTCGTTGTGATAGAGCATCGGCTCGGGATCCTCCAATAGGAACTGCACCAGGCGCCGGTGCGGCAGTCCCGCCGCGCGCTGCTCCACAAGCGCCTCGCGGCCGATGAATCCGCCCGGCTTCTGCCAATCGCACGTGAACCCGAGTCCGGCCTCCAGGGGCGAGTCCGCCGGGCCGATGTCGTGAGGCCAGTCGCGGTAGGCCTTCTCGATCCGCAACGAGTTGAGCGTGTGGTAGCCGCAGTGCTTGAGTCCGTGCGCCCTGCCGGCGTCGACCAAGGCGTCGTACACGGGCTGAGCAAATGAGGTCGGTATGTACAGCTCCCAACCGAGCTCACCCACGTACGTGAGGCGCAGCGCGAGCGCGGTCTGATAGCCGATGCGGATTTCCCGGCAGGTGGCAAATGCAAAGCCGGCCGTCGAGAAATCATCGCTCGACACGGCCTGCAGCAGTGCGCGCGAGGCGGGGCCCTGTACATTGAGCATCGCGTAGGCATCCGACACATCGCTCACCGTGCAGAATGCGTCCTCGTGAATGTGGTTGCGGATCCACGCCTCGACGTGAGTCTGCGTGAACGCCGCCGTCACCACCAAAAACCGCTCGGCGCCCAGGCGCGTAATGGTCAGGTCCGCTTCGATGCCGCCCGCGACGTTGAGGAATTGGCAGTACACGCAGCGTCCGACGGCGACATCGATGTTGGCGGTTGCGAGGGCGTTGAGCACCGCGGCTGCGTCGCGGCCCTGCACCAGGAGTTTGGCGAACGATGACTGTTCGAACAACCCGACTCGCTCGCGCACCGCGGCATGCTCTTCGGCATTGTTGAAAAACCAGTTCTGGCGGCCCCAGCCATACTCGTATGCGGCGGCTTGTCCGGGCCGCGCATACCAATTGGGCCTCTCCCAGCCGGCCGATTCGCCGAAGCAGGCGCCCGCGGCGGCGAGCCGATCGTGAAGCACGCTTTTTTTCACCCCGCGAGCCGTAGCGGGCTGCCGGAACGGCCAGTGGTCCTGATAACCGATGCCGAGCGTCTCGACGATGCGGTCCTCAAGATACCGGTTGTTGTCCTGCCAGGGGTGCGCACGGCGCAGATTGACGGTCCACACGTCCATCGGCGGGCGGCCTTCCTCGATCCAATGAGCCATCACGTATCCGACGCCGCCGCCGGAAAGAATCCCGAGCGAATTGAAGCCCGCCGCGACGAAGAAATTCTTCAGGTTGGGCGCTTCGCCCATCAAGTAGTTGTGGTCCGGCGTGAAGGATTCGGGTCCGCAGAAGAGCAGTTTGATGCCCGTTTCGAGCAGGCACGGGACGCGGCGCATGGCCTTGTCGATGTACGGATACATCCGGTCCCAGTCGGGCGGTATGTCGCCGAAGCGAAAATCCTCCGGGATTCCCTGCATGCCCCAGGGTCTCGCCTGCGATTCGAACAGGCCGACCATGATCTTTCCGGCCTCCTCGCGGATATAGGCCGAATTTCCCGGATCTCGCAAGATCGGCAGCAGCGGATGCACGCCGGGCACGGGCTCGGAGATCAGATAGTAGTGTTCGGCCGCCTGCAGCGGCACATTCACCCCCGCCATGCGGCCGACCGCCCGCGCCCACATCCCTGCACAGTTGACGACGACTTCCGCCTTGACGTTCCCGGCGGCGGTGCGCACGCCGGCCACACGGCCCCGCTCGGTCAGGATGCCGGTGACCCTGGTGTTCTCGAAGATCTGCGCTCCGCCGAGCCGGGCGCCCTTGGCGAGCGCCTGCGTCACATCGGTCGGATTGACGCGGCCGTCGTTTGGAAAGTAGAACGCCGCCTTCAGATCGTCCACCGCGGCTAGCGGCCACATCCGCTTGACTTCCGCCGGAGTGATCTCGTACGCCTCGACGCCGAAACAGGCGGCCATGCGCAGACCGCGGCGCATCTCCTCGGTCTTTTCCGCTGTCATTGCCAGCTGAATGGATCCACAGCCGATCAAACCCGTGGCTTGACCGGTTTCCGATTCCAGCTCGCGGTATAGATCCTGGGAGTATTTCGCCAGGCGCGTCTGCGTTTCAGTGTCGCGAAGCGAGGTCAGCAGGCCCGCGGCATGCCACGTGGTTCCGGCCGTGAGCTGAGCGCGCTCGAGCAGCATGAGGTCGCGGCAGCCGAGCTTGGCGAGATGGTACGCGATCGAACAGCCGATGACCCCGCCGCCGATGATCACCACGCGCGCTTGTCCGGGCAGACTCTTATCGCTCATGATCGGTAACCTCCGCGGCCCCCGCGGATGATGAATTGACTGGCCAGCAAATACACGAAAGCCGCGGCCGCGGCTGCCGGCAGCGAGGCGGTCGAATAGGCGTAGCAGCCGCTCGAGCGATAACTCAACGGATCGAGCAAGAGCACGTAGGTACAGCAGCCCGAGGCGAGAGCGAGCAGCGCGGCCGGATTGATTCCCCGCCAGAAATAATACGGCCCGCCGGGCTCATCCGAATAGATTGCGCGAATGTCGATGCGGCGCCGACGCAAAACGAAATAATCGATCATCTGAATGCCGCAGAGCGGGGCGAATGCGACGCCGATCAGCGCGAGAAAGCTGCCGAATTTGGCGAAGAACAGCTCAGGGATGAATATGCCGACCAGCGCGACCGGCGTGACCGTGATCAGCAGCAGCGTCGTCCAGGAGCGCCGCTGCAGCGCCGAGAAATTGCGCAGGCCGATGGCCGAGGCATAGATGCCGGCGGTCGTCGTGCCGAAGTTCGCCGCCGTGACGAACCCGAGAGAGACGATCGCATAGGTGGGTCCGCCGACGGTGCGTAGCCACTCGGCCGGATCGGATGATTTGAGCACCAATGCGCCGGCAAGGCCGATGAGGCTGAGCAGCGGCACCGGCGCGGCCATGCCGAGGAACACCGGCAGCACGATCGTGCGTCCGTCCGGAGCCATCCGGATCATCGCGCCGATGTAAGGCCACCACGACAAGGTAGTTCCAATGCCGAGTTCGACACCGGTGGTGTAGTTCCAAAGCCGGTCAGGCGCGGCCAGCGGCGGATGCGCTGCCAGCAGTTCCGGCCAGCGGTGCGACACCAGCAGGTAGAGCATCCACAGGCCCACGAACACGTGCGCAAAGAGGATATTCGACACCAGCGACACACCCGTGGCGCCGCGGCGCAATGCCGTGAAAATGATGCCGCATGCGAGCAGCGTCAGCATGGGCACCAGCACCGCGCTGTGTGCTCCGGCCTTGAGGACGCCGAGCGCCACGCCAAGCTGCACCGCGGATTTTGCAAAGAAGATGATCAGCAGGGAATTCCAGCCGATGATCGAGACCGCCTGCAGCAGCGCCGGCACCATCCAGCCGCGCGATCCGAACTGCGGCTTGGTGGCGGCGACCGAATCGATGCCGAAGCGCGCACACGCGGGGCCGGCCGCGAGCAGCACCAGCAGCATGCCGATCAGACACCCGGCGGTCAGCGCGGCAGCGCCTTTGACGAAGCCAAGATAGTTGCCCACCGATTCGCCGATCAGATAGCACCAGGTCGCCGCGGCGGTGGTCGCGAGCGTCACGGTGAGTCGTACCGGTCCCCAGGTGCGCTCGGCGGGCAGCAGAGGCCAGCCGCTTTCATCCGCCAAAGCGGTCTCGCGGGCGCTCATGTCCGCCAGCCGACCGCGAGCAAAATCACCGGAATGACGATGCCGAACAGGATCATCCAAAACCAGCCGGTTGCATCGAAGTCCTTCGGGACCTCGGCAGACTCCAACGCGGCAATGCGCGCTTCGAGCTCCGGTGACAGCGCAAGCGCCTGCTCTTGGAACGGCTCGCGTTCGAGCTCAGCCAGGGGGTTTGCCAGGGAATGCCTCCGCGTCGGCGTATGGAAACCACCAGAAATCGTGTGCCTTCGCGGCATGATCGATCATCGATAACTTCGTGTGGCGGAACGTGTCCAGGCCTTCGGCGCCAAGCTGCCGGCCCATGCCGGACTGCTTGCGGCCGCCGAACGGTCCGGCATCGTTATCGAGCAGCGGCGCATTGACCCATACCATGCCCGCTTCCAACTCATTGACCGCGCGCATCGACTCGTCCAGGTTCGTGGTGTAGACGGTTGCGCCGAGCCCGTAGCGGGAGCGATTGGCGAGCATGAGCGCCTCATCGAAGCTCTGAACGATGCACACCGGAGCCACGGGCCCGAAGGTTTCGTCGTTCATGATCGGTGCATCGGCCGAGACCGCGCCCAAAACCGTCGGCTCGGCGAACCAGCCCCGCTTCAGATGCGCCGGTCGACCGCCGCCGGTGAGGACCTGCGCGCCCGCGGTGTGTGCGCGATCGAGCAGCCGCAAATAGCGTTGCAGTTCGCGCTGCGAGGCGAGGGGCCCCATGTCCACCCGGTCGAGGCCGTTGCCGACCCGGATCCTTAAGGTGTGATGCACCAGCCGTTCGATAAATGCGCAATAGACCTGCTCGTGCACATAGAACCGCTCGGCCGCTGCGCACACCTGACCGCAGTTGAGGAATGCGCCAAAGGCGGCGCCGCGCGCCGCGATGTCCACGGGTGCGGAGGGCATCACGATGAACGGGTCGTTGCCCGAGGTCTCGATCAACGCGCGCTTGTACAGACGACCGCAGGTCTCGGCAACGCGCCGGCCGGTCTCGATTCCGCCGGTGAAGGCGACCATGTGCGTATCTGAGTGTTCGACCAGTTGCCGGCCGGCGCCGCCCCCTCCGGTGATCACCTGCACGAGCCCCGGCGGAAGCGCATCGAATGCCTCGACGAATTGCAGCGTGGTCAGTGTGGTGAGGTCGGACGGCTTGATGATCACGGCATTGCCGCTGGCGAGCGCGGCGGCCGCCTGCCAGCACAGCAGGCAGAGCGGATAATTGAACGGCAGAATGATCACCACCACGCCGAGCGGGTCCTTGGTCGTGAAATGAAACTGGCCGTCCACGGTGGCGCCCAGCACTTTGCCGCTTTCGTGGCGGGCGATTTCCGCGTAATAGTCGATCGCGCTCGCCGACCAGGCGACCTCGTCGAACGACTCCTTGTACGGCTTGCCCATCTCGCGGGTCAGCATCTCGGCCACGCGCGGCCGATCCGCCATCACGCGCCGCGACACTTCGTGCAGCAGCTCTGCGCGCCGGTGGTAATTCACGCCCCGCCAGGCCCGCTGCGCGGCGTTGGCGACGCTCACCGCCTGCGCGATGTCGGCCGCCGATGCATCGAGGATCTCGCCAATCCGATTTTCGGTCGCCGGATCGATCACATCGATCGCGCCTGCTCCGGCCGTGCGCACGAGTTGGCCGGCAATTCTCTGGTGGCCGCTCAGCCGATTAAACGCAGCGATTGCGCTCATGGATCACTCCGAAGATGACAGTTGCGCTGCAACTGTAGCGCACCGGGCGCCGCATGATGACGCCTTTCGTGGCGGCGCAGCACGCAGTGAATGCGACGATAGAGAAGCGCCTGCGGGCGGATCTCATCGTGGCGGGCGTTTGAGCCCACCAGGCTTTCACGCGGCGGCCGCCGGGGCTTGGCTCGCCCTCCACCGGTGAGATAAAAGATTAATTAATACAATATATTAAGATAATAACTGAAGGTGCATTATCCATCGTCACTTTAACCGATGAGCCTCGCGGCGGGCAGCTGCCGGCAACTGCCGCGGCTTTGAGCGTCTCGCCTACGTACATATCCGCATCCTGTATCTGCGTAGCGCCGTGCATAGTGCCGAGCAATCGCAGTGAGCGGAGAAGACGCAAATGCCAGCACCCAGCCGAAAGCATGCCCCGACATCATCCCCCGCAGCGGGCATAGCAACTCCTCGAGCTCCCGAAGAGCCGATCGTGTGGTTCGATCAGCCCGAATCGGTCGATGTGAACCGCGTGGGAGGAAAAAACGCCGGGCTGGCCGAAGTGACGCGCACGCTCGCGGCCGCCGGCATTCGCGTGCCGCTCGGATTCGCGACGACGGCGGCAACCTATCGCACTTACATCGAGGCCAACGAGCTTAAGCCCAAGCTGCGCAAGCACCTGGATGCGTACCATCACGGCAAGCAGTCGTTGGCAGAGACCGGTACCGCCATTCGCCGGCTCATCGTCGATGCGGAATTCCCCGCGCCGATTGCCGAATCCATCCGCACCGCCTACCGGGAGCTTGCGCGGCGCTGCGGGACTGCGGCGCTGTCGGTGGCTGTTCGCAGCAGCGCGACCGCGGAGGATCTGCCGCAGGCGAGCTTCGCCGGGCAGCAGGAAACTTACTTGAATGTTCACGGAGAATCCGAGCTGCTGCGCGCCTGCCGCAAATGTTACGCCTCGCTGTTCACCGACCGCGCGATCGTGTACCGCGAGAACAACGGTTTCGATCACTTGCAAGTCGCACTGTCCATCGGTATCCAAAAGATGGTGCGCTCCGACCGCGCCGGCTCCGGGGTGATGTTCACGCTCGATACCGAGACCGGTTTCCCCGGGGTCGTGGTCATCAATGCAGCCTGGGGGCTCGGCGAGAACGTGGTGCAAGGCACCGTCAACCCGGACAAATACCTCGCCTTTAAACGCTTTCTCGCCGATTCGCGCTATCAGCCAATCATCGAGAAGTCGCTCGGCACCAAGGAAAAGAAGCTCATCTACGCACAGGGCGGCGGCGCCCGCACGCACAACATCAGAACGCCGCGTGCCGAGCGCGAGGCATTCGTTTTGCAGGATGAGGAAATTCTGCAGCTTGCGCGCTGGGCGGTGGCGGTTGAGACGCACTACGGGCGGGCCATGGACATCGAATGGGCCAAGGACGGTGAGACCGGCGAACTGTACCTCGTCCAAGCGCGTCCCGAGACCGTGCAGTCGGCCAAATCGAACACCCTGCTGAAAACCTACAGCCTGATGAAGAAAGGCAGGCCGATCGTGACGGGAGCCGCGATCGGCGAGGCGATTTCCGTCGGCAAGGCCTGCATTATCCACAGCGCCGCCGACATCGATCGGTTTCGAGAGGGCTCGATCCTGGTGACCGAGTCGACCGATCCGGACTGGGTGCCGATCATGAAGAAGGCCGCCGGTCTGATCACCAACTACGGGGGCACCACCAGCCACGCGGCCATCGTCAGCCGGGAACTCGGATTGCCCGCAATCGTCGGTACGCTCAACGGCACGCAGCTGATCGCCGACAAGCAGCCGATCACGCTGTGCTGCGCCGAGGGCGAGCAGGGATCCGTCTACGAGGGAATTCTCGAATTCAAGGCCACCGAGCTCAATCTGGCCGCGGTACCGCAAACCAAGACGGACATGATGGTGAATATCGCCAGCCCCGCGGCGGCATTGCGCTGGTGGCGCCTGCCGACCAAGGGGATTGGTCTGGCGCGCATGGAATTCATCATCAACAACATCATCAAAATTCACCCGATGGCACTGGTGCACTTCGATGAATTGAAGGACCACGAGGCGCGCCGAACGATCGATGCGCTGACGCGCGGATACCCCAGCAAGGAGGACTATTTCGTCGATATGCTGGCGCGCGGCATTGCGAAGATTGCCGCCCCTCACTACCCCTATCCCGTCATCGTCCGGTTGAGCGACTTCAAAAGCAACGAATATGCCCATCTGATCGGCGGCGGCCAGTTCGAGATCATGGAGGAAAACCCCATGCTCGGCCTGCGGGGAGCCTCGCGCTACTACAGCAATCACTACCAGGACGGATTCGCGCTCGAATGCCGCGCGATCCGCATGGCGCGCGAGGTGATCGGCTTCAGCAACCTCATCGTCATGGTGCCGTTCTGCCGCACCCCCGAAGAGGCCGACCGGGTGCTGTCGGTCATGTCGGATCACGGCTTGCGGCGCGGGCAGAATGGCCTGCAGATCTACGTGATGTGCGAGATTCCCTCCAATGTGATCCTGGCCGAAGAGTTCGCGCGCCGCTTCGACGGATTCTCGATCGGCAGCAACGATTTGACGCAATTGATCCTGGGCGTGGATCGCGACTCGGCGGAACTGGCCGGTCTGTTCGATGAGCGCGATGCGGCCGTCAAGCGTGCGATTGCCGATGTCATCGAACGTGCGCACCGCTGCGGCACCAAGGTCGGAATATGCGGGCAAGCCCCGAGCAATTATCCCGAATTCGCGGCGTTTCTGGTTGAGGCGGGGATCGATTCCATTTCGCTCAATCCGGACAGCTTTGTCGCGACCACCCAATTCGTGGCGGCGACCGAGAAAACCATGGGGCGCTCGAGCGGGTAATCGCGCGCGCCAGGGGAGATCGTCGCGGTGCAACGGCTAGCGGTTCTGACCAGTGGTGGCGATGCGCCCGGCATGAACGCGGCGATTCGTGCCGTGGTTCGTGGTGCGCTCGCGCGCGGTTTCGAAGTGGCCGGCGTGCAAGACGGTTACAAAGGATTGATCGACGGCAATTTGCGACCGATGGGGCCCCGCGACGTGGGGGGCATCATCGATCGTGGCGGCACGACGCTCGGGACGATCCGCTGCGAGGCGATGAAGACTGCGCACGGGCTCAAACTTGCCGTGGATGCCCTGCGGGCGCACGCCATCACCGTTTTGGTGGTCATCGGCGGCAACGGTTCCCAAGCGGGCGCATCGGCGCTGCAACAGTGCGGGGCGGCCGTCATCGGTGTGGCGTCCACGATCGATAACGACCTGTACGGCTCGGATATCAGCATCGGCGCAACGACGGCCATCGATGTGGCGTTGCGGGCGATCGACAGCCTGCGGGTCACTGCTTCAGCGATGCGGCGGGCCTTCCTGGTGGAAGTCATGGGCCGCAATTGCGGGTTTCTCGCCTTGATGGCGGGAATTGCCGGGGGCGCCGAAGCCATCGCGTTGCCTGAGGCAGACATCGATCCGGCAACCGTCGCCGAAGAACTGCGCAATGCGTATACGCGGGGCAAGAGTCATGCCATTGCCGTGGTTGCGGAGGGCGCAAAGTACAATGCCGATGCGTTGCTGCGCTACTTCCAGCAGCACCAGGACCGGCTCGGATTCGAACTGCGCGTGACCAAACTCGGCCACATCCAGCGCGGCGGCACTCCGGGAGTCTTCGATCGCATGCTGGGTACATTGCTCGGGACTGCCGCGGTGGATGCGGCGCTGGAGCAGCGCTACGGCGTGCTGATCGGCATGCGCGACGGGAAGCCGGCCAGCACGCCGCTTGAGGAAGTGGCCGGCCGGACCAAGCCCGCGGATACCCGCCTGCTGGAATTGGCGCGGCTGTTGTCGATGTGAGTACATTCAATTCTGGCGAGGAGGCGCGATCATGTTGCTAAAAGAGGTGTGCACCACGGATGTCGTCTGCTGCGGTGTGCAGACCACTGCGCTGCAGGCTGCGCGGCTCATGCGCCAACGACACGTGGGCGATGTGGTCGTGGTCGATGATCCGCAGGACCAGCGCGTGCCGCTCGGAATCGTCACGGATCGGGATCTGGCGATCGAGGTCCTCGGGGCCGCGCTCGACCCTGCGACGACCGGTTTGTCGAGTATCATGCGCACGCCCGTGGTCATCGCCCATGAGTCCGAGGACACGGCCACAGTGCTCGAGCGCATGCGTGCGCATGGAGTCCGGCGGCTGCCGGTGGTGGGTTCCGCGGGCTCGACGGTCGGAATCATCACGCTCGACGACATGCTGCGATTGTTGGTGGTGGAGGCCGGCGAACTGCTGGAGACGATGGCGAAGGCGGAGCGCCGTGAACAGCATGCGCGCCGCTAGACAAAGGGGAAGGGCATGAAGCTGCATCCGCACCATTTCTGGCTCGCCCTCATCGTGGCCGCGCTGTTGCTGCTCATCGCGACCATCGCGGTTGGCTTGCGGCCGCACTGAGCAGGGTCGCCGGCCATGCCTTATGCGGCCAATGAAGATCTGCCGCCGGGCGTCCAGGGGCACTTGCCCGCCCATGCTCAGGATATCTTTCGCGAAGCATTCAACAACGCCTGGCAGAGCTACGGCGAGTCGCAGCCGCAGCGGCGCGAGGAAATTGCGTTCCGCGTCGCATGGGCGGCGGTGAAACGGCGCTACCGCAAGGCCGGCGACTTTTGGGTGCAGAAGTGAGCCGCACCTGCGTCCGTCGAGTAACTCCCGTCGACGAAGCGGTCTCTCTTGCATAGCAATAAAGAAATCTTGCAGCGCAAATATAATTTGACATATCTTGGTCGAGTGGTTTATGTATTACGAATAAAAGGTCGTAAAAACAATGATATAGAATATCTTGAAGATCAATTGTGAGTCAGAATATTCTTCTTGCACTGCATACAACTTACGCTATAATGCAAGCCTGTATCAACATCCCGACCTGGAGCTAACATGACTGATTCATTTTTTGATCCCAAGACGATCGTCGAGGCCTATCGCAATGCGTTTGCACCGGTGCTGAAGGCCCAGCAGGAAGGCGTCAAGACCCTCGAGCGCGTTGGGCGCTACCAGTATGCCGTTGCCGGTGATTACCTGGAATCGAGCCTGGCCCTGACCAAGGCGGCCTTCGCCGCGCAGACGCCGGTCGACTTCGTTTCCAAACAGGTCGAACTCAGCACCGCGCTCACCGAGAAGCTGCGTGCACGTGCGCAGGAGTTTGTCACACTGGCGACGGAGGCTCAGACCAGCTTCACGACCGCGGTGAACGATGTCACGGCCAAGATTGGCGAAGTGACCAAGAAGAAAGCGGCCTGAAAGTCGCAAGCCGGCGCTGTCCTCGCGGCGCCTGGTCAGCGATCGGCAACTCGGCCGATTCGCGGCGGACGGCGGGGGCGCCTCTGGGCGCCCCCGCTAAGCGCTGCCTGGTTGCAGGTTATCCTTAGACTGCAACAACCCCACATCTCCGATCCGTAACCGGAAGATTATGCGCAGAACTCGAAATGCCAAGATTGTCGCAACGCTTGGGCCTGCCAGCTCCACGGAGGACATCATCCGGAAACTGTTTGTCGCTGGCGTGGACATGTTTCGCCTGAATTTCAGTCACGGATCCGCTGCCGAGCACAAGGAGCGCTTCGACACCGTCCGGCGCATCGGACGCGAGTTCAACCGACCCATCGGCATCCTCGGGGACCTGCAGGGCCCGAAGCTGCGCGTCGGCACATTTGCCCCCGGCGGCATCACGCTGGTACCCGGTGCCGCTTTTCGCCTCGACCTCAATCCGGCTGCAGGCGATGCGGGCCGCGTCAATCTCCCGCACCCGGAAATCTTCGCCGCCTTGGTTCACGGTGCAACCTTGCTGCTCGACGATGGCAAGCTCGAATTGCGCGTCGAGGAGTTCGGCGCCGATTTTGCGTCCACGCGCGTCGTCGTCGGCGGCCTATTGACCGATCGCAAGGGCGTAAACGTACCGAGCTTATTGCTGCCGATTTCTCCGCTGACCGACAAGGATCGGCGGGATCTGCAGTTCGCACTTGAACTGGGCATCGACTGGATTGCGCTGTCCTTCGTCCAGCGACCCGAGGACATCTTCGAGGTCCGCGCCATCGTCGGCGACAAGGCCCTGATCATGACCAAGCTCGAAAAGCCCGCGGCGGTCGATCGGCTCGATGAAATCGTGCGCGTTTCGGACTCGGTCATGGTGGCGCGCGGCGATCTTGGCGTCGAATTGCCGCCGGAGCGGGTACCGATCCTGCAGCGCGCGATCGTGCGCGCCTGCCGTCGCGAGGGTAAACCGGTGGTCGTCGCCACTCAGATGCTCGAATCGATGACCGCAAGCCCGGTACCGACGCGCGCCGAGGCCTCGGACGTCGCCAGTGCCGTGTTTCAAGGAGCCGACGCAGTGATGCTGTCCGCCGAGTCCGCCGCCGGCAAGTATCCGATCGAGGCCGTCACCATGATGGACCGCATCATCGGCCAGGTGGAGGCCGACCCGCACTACCGCGCATTGCTCGAAGCCAACCATGAACAGGCGAGTGCAACGGTCGCCGATGCGGTCTGTGCCGCCCTGCGCCAGACAGCGCATATCGTTTCGGCCAAGGCAACCATTACGTACACATCCTCGGGCGCCTCGGCACGTCGCGCGGCGCGTGAGCGTCCGGAAGCTCCAATCCTCTCGCTGACGCCGAGCGCCCGGACCGCGGGCCAGCTGTCCGTTGTCTGGGGCGTCCATTCGGTGCTGACAACCGAAGCGCCCGATGTCGTCACGATGACTGACATGGCGTGCCGCGCGGCGTTGCATGAGGGTTTTGCCGCCGCCGGCGATTACGTGGTGATCGCCGCGGGTGTGCCGTTCGGCCATTCCGGTACCACGAACCTGCTGCGCATCGCCAAGGTTGGTGCGAACGGCGCAGACGATGAATTGCCGCCTCGCAGGTAACCGCACCAAAAGAGACACGCCCGCGTCGCCAATGCGCTTTGCCCCGCACCGTGATGGTATGCTGGATGCGAAGGAGACTCAGGCACCGCGGGTCGGGCTGGGTCGGAAGAATGCCACTGGATGGAAACCTGTGACCTCAACGAACACGAACACGCCGCGTCCCATCGAGATTGGTTCTGACGCCCATCGCGAGCTATTTTGTCAAGAGTTCATTGACAGCTACACGGACTACGATCCTGCGACTCTGCCATGGCCGGAGTTGTCCGATGCGGATCTTGAGAAGCTACGCAGCGTGCCGTTTTGGCAGGAGGTTTTGCATACCGAACGCCGTGCCGGAATGATCGTGCAGGCGTTTGCAAAAACCATCGGCGAGCCCATCGTGCGCAACGCCGTCGACCTGCAAGGACGCGAGGAGGCGCGGCACGCGGACTTGTTGCGCGAGATGGTGCGCCGCTATCACATCACCGTGACGGAGCTGCCGCTCGAGCCGATTACAGGGGATGTCGAGCTGGCGTTCAAGGATTTCGGATTCGGCGAGTGCCTGGATTCATTCCTTGGATTCGGGGCGTTCAAGCTCGCGCGACAGTCGGCGTTTCTACCCGAGAGCATGTTTTCGATTTTCGAGACTCTGATGTACGAGGAGACCCGCCACATCGTGTTCTTCATCAACTGGATGGCATGGCACGCGGTGCGACAGGGGCAGGGGGCCGCCTGGCGCCGGGCGCTGACTTCATTGCGCTTCTACTATCGGGCGCTGCGGCGCATGCTCGGAGTGGTTCGCCGCGGGCAGGAGGTCAACGACGGCCGCGACTTTTCGGCGACGCAGGCCAACGTTTTCCTCCAGGATTTCACCTTCCGGCGGTTTCTCGCGTACTGCTATTCGGAAAACAGCCGAAGGATGGCGCACTTCAACGCAAGCCTGCTCCGGCCGAGCTTCATGCCCGCTCTCGCGGACATCGCTCTATCGAGCCTGCGCCTCTTGAGCTTCGGTCGCGCTTCTTGAATCGAAGTGCACGGGTAACGACAATGACCGAGCCGCTGCCGATCGTGTGCATCCCCGGACTTGCATGCTCTGCGCGACTATACACCGAGCAGATTCCAAAGCTCTGGACCGTCGGGCAAGTCACCATCGCCCAGCATGGGCGACACGAGAGCGTGGCCGCGATCGCGCGTTCGATCCTCGCTTCGGCACCGGAGCGGTTCGCGCTGATCGGCCTGTCCATGGGTGGGTACGTCAGCTTCGAGATCATGCGCCAAGCGCCGCAGCGCGTCGCGAAGCTCGCTCTGCTCGACACGAGCGCGCGACCGGATACCGCGGAGCAGACCGAGAACCGCCGCAATCAGATCAGCCTTGCGGAGAAAACGCCCATCGCCGACTTGGCGGACACACTGTTTCCGCGGCTCGTCCACCCAGGGCGCCGCAGCGACGAGCGGCTGCGGGAAATGGTCCGGATCATGGCGGAGGAGACGGGTGCGGCAGCGTTCATCCGGCAGCAGACGGCGATCATGGGGCGCCCCGACTCGCGGCCCTCTCTGTGCGCCATTCGTTGTCCGACCCTCGTGCTCGTCGGGGACGGCGATGAGCTGACGCCGCCTGATCGTGCCGCGGAGATGGCGCACGGGATCACCGGCTCGCGGCTCGTGACCGTGCCGGCGTGCGGACACTTATCCACGCTCGAGCGCCCACAGCACGTGACGGAGGCGCTTTTGGCGCTGCTCCGCAGGTAACCAAAGCAGCTCGAATGAGCAAAGAGTGCAGGGCATCATTTTAATGGGCATCGAAAGCTTTGACGATCAACACGGCGTTCGTGCCGCCAAAAGCAAAACTATTCGACATGACGGTGCGCACCGTCATGCCAGCACGCGCTCGGCCCACCACATAGTCTAGATCGCAAGCCGGATCGGGCGAGTCGAGGTGCATGGTGGGTGGCACGGCCGCGCACTTTAAGCACATCACCGCAATGACAAATTCAAGCGCGCCGGCCGCGCCGAGCAGGTGACCATGCATTGACTTGGTCGAACTGACGGGGATCGCATACGCCCGTTCGCCGAACACGGACTTGATGGCAGCCGTTTCCACCGCGTCGTTTTGCAAGGTACCCGTTCCATGCGCATTGATGTAATCCACGTCGCCTTTTTCCAAGCCCGCCGAGTCAAGCGCGGCTTGCATTGCGTTCGCCTGGCCTGCGAGGGTCGGCCGTGTGATGTGAGCCACATCGCTCGTCAGACCATAGCCGGATAATTCGGCATGAATCAGTGCCCCGCGAGCGACCGCATGGTCCCACTCCTCGAGCACCGCGAATGCGGCGCCTTCGCCGAGCACCAGGCCGGTTCGCGTACGCGCGAACGGTCGACAGGAGGCGGATGGATTTTGAGGGTCCTCAACCGCAAGAGTGCGCATCGCTTCCCAGGCTCGGAGCACGCCAAATACCAACGGCGTCTCGGCACCGCCCGCGAGCATGATCTCCGCGTCGCCGAATGCAATGCGGCGTGCCGCCTCGCCGAGCGCAACTGCCGAAGATGAGCATGCCGTCGAGTACGTAAGAATGGGCCCCGATAGTCCGTGATCGATTCCAATCCAGGACGCCGGCGCGCTGGCCATCGCGTTGAGCACGCTATAGGGCTGTATTCGATCGGATCTCTCGGCGTACAGCGTGTGATAGCCCTCATCGGTCGTTCCAGCCCCTCCGATGCTACACCCGACGAAGACGCCGCAGCGTTCGCGCCGCTCCACTTGAAGGTCGAGCCGCGCATCGACGATGGCCTGCCCCGCGGCGACCAAGGCTAACTGGCTGACACGATCGAGCATCCGTAGCCTCGGTGCGGGGAAATGTGCGCTGCCATCGAAAGTAACCGCGGCCCCGATCGGGGAGCGAAGTCCTTGAGCCTCAGGTCCCGCGAGGTGTTGCACGCCGGATCGGCCCGCGATGAGATTGGCAAATAATTCTTGACTGGAGTTGCCGAGCGGCGCGAGCACGCCCAAACCAGTAATCGCGACGCGACGCAGGGTCATGTTCCGGTGGGGACATTGGGGGCGCCGGCGGGGCGCAATGGCGGTTTTCGCGCGATGAGCCCGTCGATGTATCGAACGACGTCATTGACCGTGACCAAATCGGTGGGCGTATCGTCGGTGATCTTGACGCCGTAACAATCCTCGATTTTAAACATGAGCTCGAGCAAACTTAAGGAATCAAGACCCAGAGTGGCAAGCGTCGCCTCTGACGTCACCTGTTCGCGCGCGACACCATAATCGCGAACCAGAATGTCCATCAGGGTGTCGAGCGTGCTCACGGAGCGCCTTCGCAAAATGAATTTGGAACTGCTGGGCTTCTGTTCTTTCCCGCCCAGCGTGCCGCTTGGGCCAACACCGGGGGCCAGCGTCGCAGCACTGCGGTCGCCGGACCGCACAGTGCAGGACGCATTGCAAGGTGGGCATATGCTGCGGCGAGCCGCATGCGGTTCGCGAAGGCGTTGCGCCACGCCGCACCATAGTCTTGATGAATCTCGCGAAATCGATTCGCATCGATCGCGGCGACGGGTTGCTTGAGCAGTTCCCTCGTCAGCAAGAAGGCGGATTGAAGCGCCATGTTGATACCTTCGCCGATCAGCGGATGGGCCTCTCCCGCGGCATTCCCGACCAGAAACGGCCCTCGCGTCCGGCCGATTCGGATGCCGGGACGCAACGGTCCTACCGACAGCCAGCATCGGCCATGTTGCGCGCGGTCGAGAACGCTGCGAACCCCCGGGCATGATTCGCGTAAATATTGCTCGATTGCGGCGCCGGCCGGTGCACCGGGGATCCGCGCGCGGCATTCGCGCAAGGTATCTCGACGGATACAGCAGGCGAGCGTGAGTCTGTCATCTTCCGCAACTACCATTCCACCATAGCCACCCGTGAAGCTCAGCACCGGGAGCAGGCCGCGTGGGAGAGTCGATTGGTAAAAGCTCGCCTTGAAGCCAAATAGATCCGAACTGCGACGTACGGAGCGGGCGCCCTGACCGGGCTCGTCCTCGATGTAGGCAGGCCCCGTCTCCCAGGAGCCGTGGCCGTCGATCACAATCGATGCCCGAATGTCGAGAGAAGTCCGGGCAGGAAACGCGTTCGGCGCGGACCGGGTATCGTTTGTTTCGACCTCGCAATCGAACCGAGCCGCAGAGCTGCGCACCGCTCGCACCTTGGCCGGCTGTAGAATGTTGACGCCGAGGGCCCGAGCGCGTTCGAGGAGAAGGGCATCCAATTGGTCGCGACCGAGCGCTCGGCCGAAACGATGGGGCCCATCGGCACACGCCGGAAAGTCCGCGACGATTGTCGATGAACGGCTCATCCATCCGACGCTTTGCAGTTCGGGCCCCGCCCGCGCCATGACGGCGCGGCCGACCCCGAGATCATCAAGCAGCGCGAGACTGCCGGCTGCGAGGCACTCCCCACACACCTTTTGACGCGGATACACCTGCTGCTCCACGAGAATCACGCGCCACCCCGCCTGCGCGAGCAAAATGGCGGTCGAGGCGCCGGCGGGGCCGGCGCCGATCACCAAAGCATCGGCCTCAGCAGCCATGTTGTGCGTACGCCGCTCGCGCGCGATGGCGGACAGCGAGAAAGCAATGCGAAAAAGGCAACGCGCTGAACTCGCGTGTCCACCAGGTTTCCCCATCCTTGGGCCAGGCGGATGAAATTTCATCTTCTGCAAATCCGGCGGCGACACTTTTTTTCGCATCCTCTCGCGTGACGGCATTCGTCCCGAGCAGGCCAACGAGATGACTGCCGAAATTCGCGAATTGGTCCCGGCGGGGCTCGCTCGCAATAAACGCCTCGGTTCGCGCTGCAACTCCAGCGAGCAGCATGCGCAGGTCCGGCTCCTTGAAGTGATGCAGGAACAATGACGCTATGCACAGATCATAGCGCTCCGTCATGGGTTCCGTAGCCCAGCGTAGCGCATCCTCGCACACTACGTTCACGTTCCAGGAAATTCGTCGGTAGGCCTCGAGCGTCTCAAGGTCGACCACCCTGTGCCGATCCAGGAGCGTGAGTACAACGCCTTTCCATTGAGGCCTCATGGCGCCCGCGAGTCGCAGCAGTAAAGTGCCGTCTCCTGCACCGAGTTCCATGATGCTCATTGGTGGCGCCGCGAGCCTTAGCTGCGACACCGATTGCCTTAGAATTGTCAGTGAACCCATGGCGCGGTGCACCCGCTTCAAGTCGCGGCGCGAACGCTGAGCGCGCGGATCATCAGGGTCGAGCTCATCAAGCAGCTCTGGGCAGACACGACGGTACATGGCGCTCATACGACAATCACTCGACTGACAACAGGGCGCCATGGCAGGTGAACCCCGCGCCAAAGGAGGACATCCACCACCAGCCGCCGGGAGCGTCATCGGCGAGCGCCGCATCGAGAACGAAGTAGACAAACGCACTGCTCAAATTCCCGTATCGACGAAGCGCGTCGCGGCTGTGGCGCAATGCCTCCGGAGATATTCCCAGAGTTTGCTCCAGCGCAATTAATACATCGCGACCACCCGCATGCAAAATCCACCCGCTAATTTGATCGCGTGTGAGTCCCGCACGTGTGACGGTTTTCATCAAGATCTCTTGCGCGTGCCTCGCAGCAAGTCGCGGCACCGAGCGCGTCAATATATTACGGAGCATTCCTGCCCGGTGCTCAAATCGCAGCGCCTCGCGCTCAATCGGATCGATCAGCGAGGCTGACTCGCGCCATTGAACTCGACGCTGAGCCGGCGGCCTATTGCGCGAAAGAACGGCCGCACCGGCGCCGTCCCCGAATAGACAGGCGCTGATCAATACGCCGGGATCATCATCCAGATACATCGCCGCGCTGCACACTTCGACGCAAATGGACAATACATGGTCAGATTGCCCCGCGTGCAGAAGCGCGTCCGCAAGCTGCCAGTTCGGCAGGGCACCGGCGCACCCCTGTCCCACCAGATCAAATCCCAGCACGTCGTGCCGTAGCCCAATATGCTCGACCACATATCCGCTCAAGCCAGGACACAGGTATCCGGTGCACGTCGTGACGATCACCGCATCTATGGAGTCTGGCTCAAGAGCCGCGCGATGCAGCGCCACCCGCGCGGCGGCGGCCGCAAGACGCGGCGCATGGAGGGCAAAGCGTCGATGCAGCGTGTCCGGATCGATTGCGAATACTTCGCCGAGAGAATCCACACTGAGCCAGCGCTCCTCGATCCCGTTGTCCCGAGTCAGCACCATCTGCGCAACTGCATGGGATCGTGCATCGAGGCGCTCGAACCAGTCCGACGTGCTGAAGGCATTCCAGCAATCGCGTTTGGTATAGCGTTTCTCGGGAAGTGCCGTGCCGATAGCGTTTAAGTACATAGATCGTTCTCGAGCGCCGTGATGGCCATTGGCCCTTAAGAGCCGCTCTATCGCAGTCCAGTTACGTGATGTTGAGCTTCATCACATAGACCATCAATAGAGAATTCGTTCAAAGGAGTCAGCTGATCAGGATGGTAACAAAGCTCGAAGCGGACTCCGACTTCGAACGCACCTGTCAGTTATAAGTCGCTGATTTTATCTCTGTTTCGGACCAGCTCTCCAGCCGCCGTCTGCCCGGTGAGACTTTTCGCCGGTTCATGAGGCCGACATTGCCGAGTGGGCGGCAAGGAGTTTCCGAGTCCTCTGCAGATCGCCTACTGGGTGAGCAGTTTGACGGTGTTGTCGTTGTCATCATTAAAATAGATCATATTGGTCTGCGTGTTGGTTTCGCCATAGGCCCCCATGGTCGTGATGGTCGTTGGCACCGTGACGATGCCAAAGATCGCTCCGCCCGCACCGGTGTCGACGTTTTTGGTGGCGACCACGCCGGCCGTAGGCGATATTTCGATCAACAGATTGGTCCCGTTGGGATCCAGAGTGTTGCCCACCACGAGATCGCCGTTGACGAGCAGCGCGCCGCTGATTGGACCATTGAGCGGCTTACCGGAGGCGATCACCTTGGCGGAAGCGGCTGAGGGGCCCGAGAAACTCGTGCCGGAGACGATTACGCCATCCGTGCCCATCGCTGTGACGTTCGACAGGGCAACCACGCGATTGGCGTTGGTGTCTACGACATAGAGGGTGTCGTTTGAGGCGTCGTAGGTGAGGCCCGCCGGCGCCGAGATCGATCCGGGAGCGCCCATGTTGGCGCTGAAGCCGGAGGCAATCTCGGTGAATGCGGTCTGTGTATCGCCGCTCAGAGCCATGCGGTCAATCGACCCGGTCATCGCGTTAGAAACATACACGAAGGCGTCACCCGCGTGGGTCGCATAGATGGTGCTCCACGGCTCGGCAAATACATCAGCGGAGAAGGGTGTCGAGATCGCGCCGCTCGGCGCGACGAGCACCGTGGCATGGGCTTGGCTGGCCGTTGCGACCATGCTCCCGTCCGGGAGACTCGTGAGTGCGGAGCAGCCCAACAGCAGCGCGGACTGGGCAATCCGATAGGGCATCGCGCCGGCCGTGGCGTGCAGCCCGATCACCGTGGTGCCTAAGCCCTGCGTGTTGGTGGCGCCGTCATTGAAATTGCACACGATCAAATCGCCCTTGGTGATGAGCCCCGCAGTCTCGGTGGCCACGGTCAATCCATAGGGGTTACCACCGTGCTCGATGGGATCGATGGTCGACCCGATGGTCGTCATCGTACCGAGCGTTGGCAGGATCGCGCCCGAGATCGTCATGTTTGTAGCTGTATTTGTCATACTGCCGGATGCATACCCGCCGCCGGATCCATAGCCGCCGCAGCCGGCCAGCAAGGCAATCAGCGTCGTCAGCGCGGCATTCGCCGCGGGCCGGCATGAGGTTGGTGGGATTTTCATGGGTTAGACCCTCCTTCGGTGCCGAAGATGACCATTCCCTACCGAAGGCGCCGGGAAGCGCTGCAGAGCGCCCAGGTAGCGCCTCGTATCGGTAAGTACCGGTGCCCGCAATTTAGGTTTTATTTGTCGATAACTTTCATCGACGCGGGAGTGTGCGCAGAACGCGCCATGCCGCTAGCGGATCATGGCGCCCGGGGCCGGCCTCAGCGCGCTGCAGCCAGACGTCCGTCGCGATAGTCCGCGAGCGCCTGCTCAATTTCCTCGCGTGTGTTCATCACGAACGGGCCGTACTGCACCACCGGCTCGCGCAGCGGCTTGGCCGCCATTAGCAGGAAGCGCACACCCTCCGCTCCGGCCTGGACGCGCACGCTGTCTCCATCAGACAAAACGCCTGCGGCGCGGTGCGGCAGCGGCTTGGCCGAACCGGCTGCGCCGATCTGGGCGCTGCCTTCATAGGCGTAGAGGAAGGCATTGTGACCTGCCGCAATCGGCGCGCTGATATCCGCACCGGCCGGGAGGCGTACGTCAAGATACAGCGGATCAGTGCCGAGCTTGGCGCCTTCGCCGTTGATCGGACCGCCGTGAGAATCGCCGCCCAGTTCGAGCGTGCCGGCAATGACCCTCACTTCGCCGCCCCGCGGCAGCTGCACCAGCGGAATCTCACCGGCGGGAATATCGCGATAGGCAGCCGGCTTCATTTTTTCCTTCGACGGCAGGTTGAGCCACAGCTGGAAACCGCGCATGCGGCCTTCACTCTGCTGCGGCATCTCGGAGTGGATGATGCCGTGCGCCGCCGTCATCCATTGCACGTCGCCCGGACCGAGGTCGCCCCGGTGACCGAGGTGATCCTCATGGCGCATATGGCCGTCGAGCATGTAGGTGACGGTTTCAAAGCCGCGATGCGGATGCGATGGAAAGCCGGCGATGTAGTCCTGCGGGTCATCGGAATAGAACTCATCGAGCATCAAGAACGGGTCCACATAGAGTCCGCGCTGGCTGCCGACGCTACGGCGCAACTTGACGCCTGCTCCGTCGGACGTTGGCACCGATTGAATGATCTGGACCAAGGTGCGTAATTTCATATCAAGTCTCCTTTTCGGGCGTCACGCGGCGAGACGGGCAATCTCGGCGACGGCTTTGGCCAGCCCCGCCTCCTTGCTCTGCGGGCTGATGGCGAGGCCTTCGGCGTACACAAATTCCACCTCGGTCATTCCGAGGAAGCGCAGGAAGTCGCGCACATAGCTTGTCTGAGTGTCCATCGGCGTACCGGCATAGAGGCCGCCGCGGGTAGCAAATACATACACCTTCTTGCCGGTAAGCTGGCCCACCGGACCCTGATCGGTGTACTTGAAGGTGATGCCGGCGCGCGCCACGTGGTCGAAATAGGCCTTCAGCTGCGATGGCACGCCGAAGTTGTACATCGGCAGGCCCAACACGATCACGTCCGCTTCCTTAAGTTCCTCGATCAGCCTGTCGGAGAAGGCGACCACCGCGTGCTGCGCGGTGCTGCGCTCTTCGGGCTTGGTGATGAACGCGCCGAAGCGCTCGGCGTTCAGGTGCGGCACGGCTTCGGCCGCGGCGACGTCGCGCACGATGATCTTCGCATGGGGATTGCGCTGGTGGAAAGCAGCGACGAACCGGTCCGCGAGCTGACTGGACTGGCCGTTGCCCTTGTTGATGCTGGCGTTGATCTGCAGCAGGGTTGTCATAATGCGTCTCCTTAAATTGGTCTTGTAGCCATCCATTCCCGGATGGGCCTATTTAAGTATTGATTGATTAGATAAAAAAGTAGAATATTTAGGGCATACCTATCTATTCATTGGATATATGATTGGCAATCTCCGAATATCCCTTGAGCAATGGCGTTCGCTGCTCGCCGTGGTGGATGCCGGTGGCTATGCCCAGGCCGCCGAGCGACTGCACAAGAGCCAATCCGCGGTGAGCTATGCCGTGCAGAAGATGGAAGCGCTGCTCGGCGTGAAGGTATTCGAAGTGATCGGCCGCAAGGCGCACCTCACGCCGACCGGTGAGGTGCTGTACCGGCGCGCCAAGGCGCTCTTGGATGAAGCCGGCGCGCTGGAAGGTGCTGCCGCCAGCTTGGCCGCGGGCTGGGAACCGGAGCTGCGTCTGGCCGTGGAGATCATCTTTCCCACCTGGCTGCTGCTTCAATGCTTCGCGCGCTTCGCCGAGGAGCGGCCGCAGACGCGCATCGAGCTGTACGAGAGCGTGCTCAGCGGCACCGGGGAGGCTCTGCTGCAGCATCAGGTTGATCTCGCGATATGCTCGCACGTGCCGCCCGGTTTCGCCGGCGATCCGCTGATGCGGCTGCGCTTCATCGCCGCGGCGCATCCCGAGCATCCGCTGCATCAGCTTGGTCGCGAGCTCACCTTGCAGGATCTGCGCAAGCACCGCCACTTGGTGATACGCGACACCGGCAGTCAGCGCAGCAGTGGCAGCTGGCTCGGTGCGGAGCAGAGCTGGACAGTGAGCCACAAGGCGACCTCGATTCACGCCGCCTGCATGGGGCTCGGCTTTGCGTGGTACCCGGAGGAAATAGTGCAAGGCGAGTTGCAGCGCGGTGTGCTCAAGCCGTTGCCGCTGCGCGAGGGCGGCGAGCGGTGGGGCGAGCTCTACCTGGTGTTCGCCGACCGCGACTACGCGGGTCCCGGCGCGCTTCGACTGGCGCAGATCATTCGCGAGGACGTGGCGGAGCAGTGCCGCAACCTCGGGCACGAAACGGCGCGGGCCGGGGCCGCTGCCACCGAAAAGGCAGTCGTGGTGTCTGAAAAGAGCTGATGCATTAACTTAGCAGGGCGGGCGCACATGAGATCTCTGGGTAAACGGCCAAATGGTCTGCGCCTCGAGCGCATGAAGTCCTCCGCACGCTGGGCCGGGGAGGGCTTTCGCAACATTCACCCGATGCTGCCGGGGCTGCGCGATCCCTCCGCTCAGATGCCCTCGTTGTCGGACTTTCTGTGCGCAGGTGAGCGACGTGTTCCTCGCCGGCAGCTTCCTTCCGTCAGTTCGCGCGCAGCGTGGTCCAAGGCACCGGGCACGGGGCTGCGCGTGACCTGGCTGGGTCACTCTACCGTGCTGATCGAAATCGATGGGTATCGCGTGTTGACGGATCCGGTGTGGGGGCCGCGCGCTTCGCCATCGCGCCTGATCGGTCCCAAGCGCTTCCAGCCCGTGCCGGTCGCACTGCGTGCGCTGCCGCCGATCGACCTGGTGACCGTGTCTCACGACCATTACGATCATCTCGACTATCCGACGATTCGCGAGCTGGCGAAGCTCGACGTGCCATTCGTCACTTCGCTCGGTGTCGGCGCGCATCTGGAAGCATGGGGCGTACCGGCGCAACGCATCGTCGAGCTCGACTGGTGGGAGACTCACAGGCTTAAGGGTGCGGACTTGTCGGTAACCGCCGCGCCGTCTCAACATTTTTCCGGCCGCGGCCTGCACGACCGCAACGCCACGCTCTGGGCATCGATGGCGATTCGATCCTCTCGCCACGCCGTATTTTTCAGCGGTGATACCGGCTTGACGACCGAGTACGCGATGATCCGCGAGCGGGAGGGTCCGTTCGATCTCATCATGCTGGAAATCGGCGGTTACCATCCGGCATGGGGTGATATTCATCTGGGTCCGAACAACGCGCTCCAGGCGCTCGCGCTGCTGGGCGGTGGCACGCTTCTGCCCATTCATTGGGGCACTTTCGCGTTGGCGACCCACGATTGGGACCAGCCGGTCGAGACGCTGCTGACTCTTGCTCCCAATCAAGGCGTGCGGCTTCTGATGCCGCAATTAGGTGAGCCCGTGGAGCCGGCACACGAGCACGAGGTGACGCCGTGGTGGCGCGCGGTCGACCGGCAGCCGCCCCGGCTGCTCCGTGCAGAGCCGCCCGTCATCAAACTGCCTGAGGCCATGCCTTGGCCATTTGATTAGATGCCCGAAGCGGCAGCGGCGATCCTGCCCCGCTGCGATCCTGCCCCGCTGCGAGACTCAAGCGCCGTCCTGACGGCGCAGGAAGTCCAGCACCGGCGGTGCCACGACTTCTGGCGCCTCGAGGAGTATCGCGTGGCGCAGCACCGGCAGGATCACGAGCTCTGCGTTCGGCATTGCAGCGGCGATCTGCCGGTTCAGGCGCGGATTGCAGCCCCCGTCGTTCTCACCGGTCAAGACGAGGCTCGGGTTTTGGATCTCGCCGATCCAGGGCGCCATCTCCGTCTGTGCATAGATATCGAAAACACTCAGGAATACGTCCCTGTCGGTATCGATGACCTGCTGCAGGCGCCGTTCGATCACCTCGGGCGAGCGTGCGGCGAACTCGGGTGTGAACCAGCGTTCCTTGAGCGTCGCGAGCACCGGTGCAATGCCCTTGGCGCGCATCGCGGCGACAACACCCCGGACCTTTGCACGGTCTTCCTCGGTTCGAAAGGCCGCCGTGCTGTAAAGTCCGAGCGAGAGCACTCGGTCGGGATAGCGCCGGGCATAGGCCGGGCCGATCATCCCGCCGAGCGAATGCCCTGCGATATGGGCTTTGTCGATGCGCAGTTCCCGGCGCAGCGCCTCCAGATCCTCGACCAGATCGTCGAGTGTGTATGGCGGCTTCGGCAGCGGCGAGCGGCCGTGTCCGCGCAGATCGTAGCTGATGCAGCGGAAATCGCACTTCAGATGCTGGATGAGGCCGTCCCAGCTATGGCGCGAGGCGCCGATCCCATGGATTAGAATCAGGGGAGGACCCCTGCCTTCGACCGAGTAAGCCGACTGGACGGGTATGCTCATGGCTCAGTCCTCACGTGCCGGTCGCCTGCATGGTCGCGGCGCCGGGCCGTGTCTTGGCGAAAAAAGGCATTACGGCGTCCGCGAACCACTCCAGCGCCTCGAGCGACTCTTCGTTACTGAGGCCGATGTTGACATTCACGATCAGCTCGTCAACGCCGAGCGCTTCGTAGGCCTTCAGGCGTTCGACCATCTCGGAGGCGGTGCAGATCAGCAGGCTCTCGCGCAACTCGTCCTTCGTTTGCTTGAGAGGCAGCGCTTTGATCGCACCGTGCTCCACGATGCCGGGTCCGGTGAACACGTTCTGAAACCGGCCATAGTAGTCGTAGGCGAGATCAAGTTTTCGGCGCGCATCCGCGTCGTCCTTCGCGACACAGCACATGCGCATCAGGGCCAGGCGAAGATCGCGCCCGGCGTTGCCGCAGGCGGCCTTGCCGCGCTTGAACGCCTCGACTTGCTCGCGCATCTTGTCGACGCTCGCATTGAGCGGCGTTGTCTGTATGTGAAAACCGCGGCGTGCCGAGGCCTCGATCGCCTCAGGAGCCAGCGCCGCAATCATGATCGGCGGCGAACCACGCACGCCCGGCCTCGGCATCACGGTGATCGGCGCGAACTGATAATACCTGCCGTCCCAGGACACCTCCTCGCGGGCCAAAAGCGCCAGCAATACATTTAGCGACTCATCGAACCGCTCGCGCGACTCCTCGATCGGCTTGCCCATCCGCGCGAGCTCGTAGGCGAACGCGCCCCGGCCAACGCCGAGCACGAGCCGGCCCTCGCACAGGATGCCCGCCTGTATCACCTGGCCGGCGAAAATACGCATGTCGTGCAACGGTAGCTGACAGACCGAAGTGACGATCTCCAGGTGCTCGGTGATGGATGCCACCTTGACCGCGAACTGGAGGGGGTCAGGAATCAACAGGATGTTGATCAGATGATGTTCGGGGATTGTGACGCCGCGAAATCCACGCCGCTCGACCAGCCGCGCCTGCGCCAGCATGTCGGCGAAGAGCCGGTCGCCGCCATAGCCCGTGTCCCGGTAGTACGCACCCAGAAAATTATTGAACAGCATCTGAACCCCCAGCCACGCCAGAAGGAACGGTGCCAGAGTCCTCTAATGCTGAAAAGCGAAATATTTTTACTATTTAATTCGTTATTATCGAATTATGGATCTCGAAGTGCTCAACACCTTTCTGGAGGTGATCAAGACCGGAAGCCTGGTGGCTGCCTCTCGCCATTTGCACGTAACACCCTCGACGGTCACGGCTCGAATCAGCACGCTCGAATCGAGACTCGGTCGACAATTGCTGCATCGAAGCAAATCAGGGGCCACGCTGACATCCGCCGGGTTCAAACTGCAGCGTTACGCCGAACTGATCAGCCAGGTCTGGCGCCAGGCGCACTATGACGTCGCGCTGCCGCCCGGGGTTCTGGGTGTTTGCAACGTGGGGCTCGAGTTCGATCTGTGGCACGACATCGGCAGTCGCTTTCTCGACCACGCGCGCGCGCGCGCACCGGGCATCGCGACGGCAATCTGGCCCGGCGAGCAGCGGCAGTTGCAGCGCTGGCTGGACATTGGTTTGATCGACATTGCGTTCTGCTACGTTGCCCAGGCGGGCGAGGAATTCACGAGCCGATTGCTGCTCGAGGACGAACTGATCCTCGTATCGGCGCGCGCCGACCATACGGCCGCGCTCGATGAGGCGTACATATACGTCGATCACGGCGATGAATTCCGGCGCCAACACGCCGAGGCGTTTCCGGAAGCCCGACCCTCGTCGGTCACGATCGCCGCATCGGACTGGGCGCTGGAGTACGTGCTGCGAACCGGCTCAAAGGGGTACCTGCCCACGCGCGTCGTTGCTCCCCTCGTCGCCTCGGGCCGGCTGCACCGGATCGACGCAGCACCCTCATTCGTCCGACGCGTCTATTTAATCGAGAGCGCGCGCACGACACGGTCCTGGGCTTGGTACGAAGCGGCCGTTGCCGCGAGCGCTCCGCCGTGACAAACGCGCTGCCTGACATGCCGATGTCACTACGCCGTGCCGGCCCCGCGCAAATGCTTGCGCAGGCCGATACGCGCCCATGAGATTTATGACGTAAAGTCCGCATCCAAGATGAAAAAGATCACGCCCAGAGATTTCCGCAATGCCTTCGTCGCGGTCATGAAGACCGAGCACAACAGCTTTCGCACAGCCGTGGGCTTCGAGGCCAAGTCGTACACGTACTTCCTGCGCTCCGATATCTTCCCCAAGATCGCCAAGCATCTTGGCTTGTTGGCTTGGCATAAGGACTATTACGCGCTCGATGGCATGTTTTACGAGGAGCGCGGCACGGATAGTCTCGGCAAATTCACCGCATACCCCAAGTGGATCTCGGTTGCGTTGGAGCACGCGAACAAGCCGTCGAAAACGCACGAAGAAATCAACAAGCTGCAGATGTTCAATGCGCCGCTGAAGGTATTGATCACCTATGCGGCCGAAGGCGATGAAGGCGATTCGCTCTTGCGCAGGTACGAGTCGGTCATGAGGGATTCGGACGTATTCCACGATTTTGCGACTCTACGGCAGCAACTCGTGATCTTCGGAACACCACGAACGGTTCGGGAATGGCGTTTCTACGCGTACGAAAGCGACGGTTTCGTCCTGATGTTGCCGGGATAGCCGCGGCTTCATTCGGTCACCACGACGCCTGTAATGGGTACAGGCCGCGCAGCGGGACTTCATGCCCGCCGAGATGCGGTCGCCTCGACTGTGCCGTAGGATAGAGCGCCATGACGATAAGGGATTATCTGAGGCGGCGCAGAAATAAGGCGGTGCTGTTCGTGCTCCCCGGCGTCCTCTTTTGCGTTTTGTCGGCCGCCTTTACGCCCGATAGCTTTTGGCTGACCTGGCTTTCGCTGGCCGCCTTGTGCGCTGGACTCGTGGCGGTCATCGTGCTGCTGTACTACACGCCGTGCCCGCAGTGCGAGCTTCCGCTCGGTTCGATTGCTACGCGGGCAGCAAACGGCTGGGCCGATACGGCACATTGCCCGCATTGCCGCGTGAGCCTCGACGATCCCGTGAAGCCAATGAACGGCCGCTAGACGAAGCGAATCAATGGGCGGCGCTGCTGGTCTCGGCGGCGGGAGCGGCCAGCGCCGCTGTACCCATCCGCTCAAGGCGATGAGATAGCCGCCCGGCAGCATCAACAGTCCCATGTAGGGCCCGAATTCCTGCAGCGCCAGTCGCGTGCGCCGGATCAAGAGCATGAGAAGGTTGTACATCGCTTTCCTCGTAAAACACTGCTATAGCGATCAATGCCTAGGCAATGATATGGGCAAAAAATATCAGCTGTTTTGCAGCATGCGGACTAGAAATCCTTCCAGCTGCCGCGCCTCCGCTGGGCTGAAGTCGCGCAAAAAGTGGTTGAGCACTCGCACCGAGCATTCGCGCAGCTTCGGCAACGCCTCGAGCCCCGCATCGGTCAGCTCGAGCTTCACCAAGCGCCGATCTTCGGGGCAGCGAGTCCGGCTGATCAGACCCTTTGCTTCGAGGCGATCGATCATGCGCGTCATCGCGCCCGCGTCATATGAGAGGTCCTTGCAGAGCTGCGCCGCCGAATCCACGCCGCGCTTGGCCAGCACGCTGATGATGATGTACTGAGCAGCCGTGATGTCGAGCGGTGCGAGGTCCGGATCTTGCGCGAGCGCTTGGTCGAGTGCAGACATTTGAGCAGCGCGCACCCGGTACATCAGCTGCCCGACACAGTTGGCAGGCTGATAGGTCTTCACATCGTAGATCGCGTTGTCGGGGCACATGGTCAAATACCTTGGTGGGCATTATATTGCTCCAGCAATCATTGTCAAGGCTGACATTGCATGAGCAGCCACAGCGCGGGGCCTTTGGGGTCCAAGGAGGCGGGGACTCGCCGGGCCAGCACGCGCTACGATTGAGGGCCGGGGCGAATGCGGTCGCTTCGCGTCGGTCAATTCGATATTTATCGCATAAAAAACAATGTCATACAAGATATAAGTTATTTATTTTCGAGGAAACGATACATGCGCTCTGCGGTGCCGATTGAGCGCGCGCCATGACGCGCCAAAAGCAAGCTGATTCCGCCGGTCTCTCGGAATGGCAGCCGACTGCTTCCGGGAACGCCCAATTGACGCTGGCCATGAGCCGCGCGGGGCGCGTTCCTGCATTGCAAATGGATTTCGATTTCAAGGAAGGTGGAGGCTTCGTAGTCGCGCGGCGCGCGCTCAACCGCGCGATGCCGAAGGAGTACGCGGTGAGTTTTCGGCTGCGCGGCCGCGGCGCGAGGGTTGATCTGGAACTGAAGCTCGTCGATGGGACCGGCCAGAACGTGTGGCGACACGTGAAAAAAGACCTGCTGATACCGGCGCGATGGAAACGGATGCGAGTGGAGAGCCGGGAGATCGAGTTTGCGTGGGGTCCGTCGAGCGGCAGCGACATTGCGCAGCTGGGTTTCATAGAGTTCGCCATCGTCGCGCGTGAAGGCGGCAGGGGCACCCTGTGGATTGCGGATGTGCAGATCGAGGACTTGAGCCCGGCGCAGGCGGCCACAGCCAGTGCGTCCAGCGCGCTGCCGGATTTTCAAGCCGCGGCAGCTTTGGTCGGCCCTGGATGGAAGCCCCGCCCGGACGATCCGCGGCCGTGGATCGTGATCGATTTGATCCAGCCCCGCACGTTGGGCGGTCTGATCATCGACTGGCTGGGCGATGCACCGGCAAGCGGCTTTCAGGTTCGTGCCTCGAACGGCGGTCATCGCTGGAAAACGTTGCACACCGCGACGCGGGCGGGCGGCAAACGCAGCTACGTCTATCTTCCAGGACTCAAAACCAGATTTCTTAGGCTTGAGCTCGCAGAGCCGACGGCGGGTGCGGCGCTGCGTCCGCAAAGCTTCGAATTCTCGCGTTCGATCCACGCCTTCTGGCACAACATCGCCGGCGCCGAAGCGCGAGGCTGGCATCCGCGTTGGCTGCATCGTGAACAGCCGACGTGGACGCCGATCGGCACCTCAAACGGAGTTCATTGCGCGCTGATGAACGATGACGGGATGGTCGAGGTGGACCAAGGGTCGTTCTCGATCGAGCCCATGTTATGGGTCGAGAACCGGCTTTTCACCTGGGCCGACGTGAACTCGCGACAGGAGCTGCTCGAAGCCTGGATGCCGGTGCCTTCCGTGATTTGGGAAACCGCAGATTGGCGTCTGCGCATACGGGCCGAGACGACGCAAAGCCGAGATACGCGCGTGCGCTACGGCTTTGAAAATCTCACGGACCATCCATTGTCTGCTCGCTTGTTCGTAGTGGTGCGCCCGTTTCAGGTCACGCCGCCGTGGCAGAGCTTTCGCAAGCTGGGCGGCGTGAGCCCGATCCATCGGCTGGCGTGGGGCGACGGTGCGGTGCGCGTCGATGAGACCACCCAGATCGTGCCGATGAGCGAGCCGGCCGGGTTCGGCGCGATGAGCTTCGATCAAGGGTTCATCGCGTCCCATCTTCTTGCCGGCAAGCCGCCCGCAATCAAGGAAGCGCACGATTCATTCGGCTTCGCGACCGGTGCGCTCGACTTCGAGCTGTCCCCGCAAGCTCATCGGATCTGCGAATGCGTGGTGAGCTGCATGCCGCTCGCTGCGGAGCGCTCCACTGGCGAGCCGGCATTCGACTGGGATTCAAAACTCGCCGTGACCCAATGGGCGGGCAACGGCTGGATCAGGGAGGCGGTCCTGGCAGCCCTCACGGCGACGGCGCACATCCTGGTGACCCGCTCCGGTGCGGCGCTGCAGCCGGGACCTCGGCGTTACACGCGTTCTTGGATCCGGGACGGCTCGATGATGAGCGCCGCCTTGCTGCGCATGGGGCACGCTGATGAAGTCCGAGAGTTCATCCGGTGGTACTCGCCCAATCAGCGCGCGGACGGATTTGTGCCCTGCTGCGTCGACAGCGAGGGGATCGACTGGCTGGTCGAACACGACAGCCACGGACAATTGCTCGCGTTGATAGCCGACTACCATCGATTCACGTCGGACCACCATCTGCTCGGCGAATCGTGGAACTTCGTCGACCGTGCGGTCGGCTGCATCGAGCGCTTGCTCGGTCAGGACGGACTGCTGCCGATTTCAGTCAGCCACGAGGGCTACCTTTCCCAGCCGGTACATTCCTATTGGGACGACTTCTGGGCATTGCGGGGTTTGCGCGACGCTGTGTATATGGCGCATGCGCTTGGACAGGAAGCCTCAGCGCAGAGGTGGGACGCGCTGAGCACGCGCTTCGCCTCTTCGCTGTTCGCCTCGATCGAAGCGACCCGGGCGCAGCGTAAGCTGGAGTACATTCCAGGCAGCATCGAGTGGGCGGACTTCGATCCGACGGCGACCGCAAATGCGATATATCTGCTCGATGTGCCGGAGGGGCTGAACCGCGGAGCCCTCGATCGCACCTTCGAGGCGTATCTCGTTGATTGGCGCAGCAAACGCAGCGGCACCGTGGTGTCCCCGAGCTACACGCCCTATGAGATCCGCATCATCGGGGCTCTCGTACGCCTCGGAAGGCGTGAGGCGGCGTTGGAGCTGTTGCGCTTCTTTTTGTCGGATCGGCGCCCGCCGCCTTGGAATCAGTGGCCGGAGATCGCATGGCGCGATCATCAGGCGCCTGCTCATATTGGCGATCTTCCGCACACCTGGATTGGTGCCGAATACGTTCTGGCATTGCGAAGTCTGTTCGCCTACGAACGCGAAGCCGACCATTCCCTGGTTCTGGCGGCGGGGCTCGCAGACGAATGGATCGAGGGCGCCGGCGTGCAGGTGAATAGCATGCCCACCGTGTACGGCAGCCTCAGCTACACACTGCGCAGGATCGATTCGACAACGCTGCAATTTGCCATCGCCGGCGGGATCAACGCCAAGATGGTTCTGCGTCCGCCGCTGGCGTCCCCGCTGCGCCGCGTGCTGGTCAATGAGCGCGAATGCACGAGTTTCGATGCGAATTCCGTGACGGTTCTCCACAGTCCGGCGGAAATCATCTGCACCATGTCCTGAATCGTCCCACTTTCTTGGTCAACTGGTATCCTGCCTCGGTGACAGAGCGCTCGACAAAATCCTCCGGTACGGCGGCTGAAGCGGAGGCCGCCGATCTGGGCCTCGTGCGCCAGATGCGGATGATCTTTCGGGCGATATTTGCCTCGCCGGTGGGCAGGCCGCTCGCGATGCTGATCACGGCCATCGTCCTCGTCCTCATCGCCACCGCCTACGGTCAAATTCGCCTCAACCGCTGGAATAAGCCCTTCTTCGATGCATTGTCGCGCCGCGACCTGCGAGACTTTCTCTTCGAGCTCGGCGTGTTCTTCCTGATCGCAGGATCGCTGCTCATACTCAATGTCATGCAGCGCTGGCTGTCGGAGACGCTGCAGGTCAGACTGCGCGAAGGCTTGGTGCACAACCTCCTGCAGGAATGGATGCTGCCGCGGCGGGCGTTCTGGCTGGCCAGTTCGGGAACGATGGGCGTCAATCCGGATCAGCGCATACATGAAGATGCCCGCAAGCTGTGCGAGCTCTCGGCTGATCTCGGCGTCGGACTGCTGCAGGCCTCGATCTTGTTCGGCACCTTCGCCGGTGTGCTGTGGGGTCTTTCGAGTAATTTCTCATTCAGCATCGATGACCGGGACTATGCCGTCCCGGGCTTCATGCTGTGGGCGGCGATCATTTATGCGAGCGCCGGCTCGCTCTTAAGTTACTGGGTCGGGCGGGGTCTCGTCATCCGCAACGCGGAGCGCTACGCGCGCGAGGCGGATTTGCGCTTTTCGCTCGTGCGCGTCAACGAGCATGTCGATGACATTTCGCTGGCGGAGGGTGAAGCCGACGAGAAGCGCCGCATCGAGCGCAATCTCGGCAATGTGCTGAGCGCGACCCGCCGCATCGTGATGGGCCACACCAACCTGACCTGGGTCACCGCGGGCTTTGGCTGGGTCACGATAGTCGCTCCCATACTCGTTGCCGCCCCGCTTTATTTCACGGGAAAGGTCTCATTCGGCGGTCTCATGATGGCGGCGGGCGCCTTCACCCAGGCGCAGTCGTCTCTGCGCTGGTTCATCGACAATTTCAGCTCCATTGCCGATTGGCGCGCGACGCTGCTTCGAGTCGCGAGTTTCCGCCACGCGTTGATCAGTACCCATGAACCGAGCGGCTTCGGGAGCCGGATCGCGTACGCCGAGGGCGAGCCGGGCGTCATAGAAATCGATGACCTGATGATCGCATCGTCGGCCAATACCGACGTCATGAAGGAAACGAAGGTGACCGTGCGGGCCGGGGAACGCGTGCTCGTCCTCGGCGGCCCGGGGACCGGCAAGACGCAGCTGTTCCGGGCATTGGCAGGCTTGTGGCCCTGGGGCACCGGATGCGTCACCCGGCCGCGAGGCGAGCAGATATTTTACCTGCCTCGCGGAACCCCGTATCTGGCGCGGGGAACTTTGCGCGAGGTTCTCGCATATCCGCAGAAGGCAGAGCGTTTCAGCGCGAGCGCCTTCACGCGTGCTCTTTACCGGCTGGGCCTCGAGCGCCTCGCGCCCATGCTCGACGAGACCCGTCGATGGGATCGGGAATTGAGCCAGGACGAGCAGCTGTGCCTCGCCTTGGCCCGCATCTTGATACAGATGCCCCCCTGGGTGCTCATCGACGGCACATTTGGCTCGCTCGACGATGACGTGGCCGAGCTGGTGATCGGCGTGTTCACCAGCGAGCTTCAGCGCACCGGCATCATCCACATCGGCAGCCCCGGCGAGGCGCACGCACTGTTCTCCAGAGTTTTGCATCTGGTCAAGGTCTCGCGCAAACAAAAGAGTGCGACGCTCTCGAACCCTGCCGGAAGCCGTCAATGAGCATGACATCGGGACCCGGCGCATTCACAGCCGCCGCCCGGTGGGCAGGATCATTCATCTTGCTGCTATTCGCTGCCGCATCACGGTCGTGGGCCGCGGCTCCGGAACTGGAGTTTCACGCTCCCGCAACGGTCGCAGATGCTGCGACACCCGGGATCATGCGCGATCTGGCCGGGCGGCTCATTCCCGTCTATCAGGACCCGGATCCTCTGCAATATCTCGCGAATCTGTCTGCGCTTCAAATGGTCGCCGGCGACTACGCGGCCGCATACGTCTCGAGACAATCGCTGCGCGATCGGCGGCGGCGAGCGGATGTCAATCGGCCCATCGGGCGGGGGGTGATCTACGACATCTATGCCCAGGCGAAGGCGACGGAGGTGGAAAACCGAGTCTCCTTCGCGGACAGCTTTACGAAGGCGTTCCGGGACGTGGTTCCTCGCCTCGGCGATCAGGACGCGTACGCGGTCGAAGCGTGGCTCGGGGCCTCCCCGTCGACGTTTCAGCAAGCTCTGCAGGAGTCGCTCGATCAGCAGCGGACCAAAGACAGCATCGGGCAATCCGAGGCGGTGAAGCTGGTCTGGACGTATCTGTCCTACGATGCATACCGCAGCTTCGCTCCGCTGGTGCAGCCGCTCGGCGCCGAAGACGATGGCCGGCGCTACGCCACCGACGATGAGGTGCTGATCAAGACGGCCGACGGGGTGAACATCTCGGCTTCGTTGGTCCGGCCGAAAGAAGCCGCAACGCCGCTGCCGACGCTGCTCGAATTTTCCATCTACGACTCGCCGAACCATGCCAAGGAATGCGCGGCCCACGGCTATGCCGGGGTGGTCGCCTACACTCGCGGCACGCGTACGACTCCCCGAAGCGTCGTTCCCTATCAGCACGACGGTGAGGACGCGCGCGCGGTCATCGATTGGATTGCCAAGCAGGCGTGGAGCGACGGCCGTGTGGGCATGTACGGCGAGGGCTACAGCGGCTTTACCGCCTGGGCTGCCGCGACGCATCTGCCGCCTGCGCTGAAGGCCATCGCCTCATCCGGCCCGAGCGCGCCGGGCATCGATTTTCCCATGCAAGGCAATATATTCGAGAACTCTGCGTACCGGTGGTCCCTGCAGCGGACCGAGGCCAATGCCTCGCACGACGCCGGCGACGAGGACGATGCGGCATGGCGTTCGCTCGATCAGAAGTGGTACCGCAGCGGGAAGCCCTACCGGGATCTGGGCCGTCTGTATGGACATCCGAATCCGATCTTCATCCGCTGGCTGAATCACCCGAGCTATGATCGGTACTGGCAAAAAATGATCCCTTACCGGGAACAATTTGCGCACATCGACATCCCGGTGCTGACGATGACCGGCTATTTCGCCCCAAGCGAGCCTGGCGCGCTGTACTACTTCACGCAGCATTATCGATACGACCGGCACGCCGATCACGTGCTGCTCATCGGGCCTTACGACGATGGCCCGATGCAGCGCGGACCTTCGGCCGTCCTTCACGGATATGAGATCGATCCGGTCGCACTCATCGACGTCCGTGAACTGCGTTATGAGTGGTTTGACCACATCTTCAAGGGCGGAGCGACGCCGGCTCTGTTGAAGAACCGTGTCAACTACCAGGTCATGGGCGCAAATGAATGGCGGCACGCCGCATCGCTCGAGGCCATGGCCGCAGGCTCGCTCAGGTTTTATCTTGAAGCCACCGCGTCCGGAGCCGCCCACCGATTGACGCGGCACAAGAACTCGAAGGCCACGTTCGCCCGGCAAACGGTGAACTTCGCCGATCGCACGGATGCCGGCTGGATGCCGCCGGTCGATCTGATCAGCCGGAATCTGGCCCCCCACAACGGCATCATGTTCGTGAGCGATCCTCTGGCGAAGTCAACCGAATTCAACGGTCTGTTCTCCGGCCGGCTCGATTTCACGGTGAACAAAATGGACATGGACGTGCATGTGACGCTGTACGAACGTCAGGCCAGCGGCGCCTATGTCCGGCTGTTCGAACCGACCGACGAATTCCGCGCGAGTTATGCGCGAGACCGCGTGCACCGTCACCTGCTCAAGGCGGGAGAGCGTCAGGAGCTGGCGTTCAGGAGCGAGCGGATGACCAGCAGAAAGCTCGAGGCAGGCAGCCGGCTGGTCATGGTACTCGGCATCAACAAGCGGCCGGATCGCGAGATCAACTACGGTACCGGCAACGACGTGAGCGAGGAATCGATCGCCGATGCCAAAATTCCCCTCAAGGTCCGCTGGTACAGCGACAGCTATATCGACATTCCGGTTCGCCGCTAGTCAATGCATGATGAAGACCGGCAGCTCGGCCTGATCGATCATCGCCTGCGTGACCCCGCCGAAAATCAACTCCTGCAGCGGCCGGTGACCGAAGGCGCCGATCGCCAGCAACCCGGCGCCGAGTTCGTCCGCGGCGCGCAGCAGCAGCTGCGCCGCCGGGCGGGACGGATCGACGATGAGGCGCGTTTCGGCGGCGATGCCGTGCCAGGCGAGCTGATGCGCCAGGTGCTCAAGGCCCTCGAGCACCCCGTCGGCCTTCTCGACGACGCCGATGATGACCACTCGCTGAGCCCGGCAGAGCAGGGGCATCGCGGCGGTGAGCGAGCGGGCCGCTTGCGCGGTCTCCTTCCAGCCCACGACCACGGTGCCGGTCACGCTTGCAGGCGGGGAGTGCGGGGCGATGACGATCGGGCGCCCGCTGCCCATGAGCAGCGTCTCGAGCAGCTTCGGCGGCATCAGATCGACGTGCCGCGGCCGCCCCAGCACGATCAGATCGCTGTGCCTGGCGTGAAACAGCAAGCGCGCCTCGGCATGATCCTTCTCCTGCAGAAATCGGGCGGAGATTTGCTCGGCGGCGACCGGCACGTCGCGGACCACGATCTGGTGAGCGGCGCAGAACTCGACGAAATGCCGGCTCGCATTCGCGGCAAGTTGCTCGTCGCGCCGGCGCAGCCGCTCCAGCGCCTCCGGCAGCGCCTCGCCCATGCAGAACTGCATGTGCGGCGCACGCAGCGCCGCCTCGCCCATGCTCAGCCGCACATGGAAAATATCGAGGTGCGCCGCCAGAGCGCGCCCCAAGGCGAGTGCCACCGTGAAAACGCCATGATCGGTATCACTGCCGCTGGTCGGGACTAGAATAGTCTTGATCATCGCTGTCCATCATCGCGCCGCTGTCGAAAACGCGCAATTTCTTCCTGGTCCATTCCCTCGAGCTGATCATCGATGATCTTCAGCGCGGATTCGATCTCCGGCATCAGCACGTTCTCGATGGCCCGCGCCCGGCGCTCGGTGCGCACATAATCGGCGATGAGCCGCCGTAGATTCACGCAGCATGCCGCAAGCTTGACGGCCCCGAACAGCCAGCGGCGGTGCGCGGCGGCACAGGCCCGCGCCTCGGGCGTCGGATTGACGGGTTGCTGCGCGGCTGCGGGCGGCTGCGCTGCGGCCTCGAGCTCGGCATCCAGCAGCTCCAGGCCGAACAGCCGCGTGCGGCGCAGGCGCAGCCGGTCCTCGGCTAGCGTGAGCGGTGGATACACCGACAGCTCATCGAGGCCGTGGCGGCCCAGGGCGGCGAGGGTGCGCGAGCGCAGCTCGCGCTTCAGTTCCGCGCTTTCCTGCCGCAGCGCGCCAAGTTGCGTGAGCTCACGCCGGATCTGCGCCGCGAGCAGGATGCGCTTCTCGTCGAGCAGCTCGTAACCTTCGCGCACCAGCTGCTGCTCATCCTTCAGTTCGAGGCGCGCGATGCGCGTCGCGGTGAACTCGAGCGCCGACTCAGGCACGAGCGGGGCCGCTCAGGTAACGTTCAATCTGCTGCTCCGTCAGGCGCGAGAGTTCCGCAAGCGGAAGGCCGCGGAGCAGCTGCCAGCCGAGCGCCATGCTTTCCTCCAGGGTCCGCCGCCCTTCCTGATGAACCAGGCGCAGTTCGAACTCGGTGCCGAAGGCGAGAAAGCGCCGGTCGACTTCGGGCAGGCTGTCCTCCCCCATCACGCTGGCGAGCACCCGCACGTGGGCGGCGCGCGCGTAACAGGCAAACAGCTGATTGGCGAGCGCCGGGTGATCGGCATGAGTGAAGCCGTCGCCGGTGCCGGCGCTCATGAGCCGCGACAGACTCGGCAGGACGCGCACCGGCGGATAAATGCCGCGCCGATCGAGTTCCCGGTCGAGCACGATCTGGCCCTCGGTGATGTATCCGGTGAGATCCGCGATAGGATGGCTGATGTCGTCCGCGGGCATCGACAGAATCGGCAGCTGCGTCAGCGTGCCCTTAAGCCCGGCAATGCAGCCGGCACGCTCGTACAGGCTTGCAAGGTCCGAGTACATGTATCCTGGATAGCCCTTGCGGCTCGGCAGCTCGCCGTGGCCCGCCGACACTTCGCGCAGCGCTTCGCAGTAGTTCGTCATGTCGGTCATCACCACGAGCACGTGCCGGCCTTCGACGAATGCCAGGTATTCCGCGGCAGTGAGCGCATAGCGCGGAGTGAGCAGTCGTTGCGTGGACGGCTCATCGGCGAGATTGAGAAACATTGCCGTGTGCTCGAGCGCGCCGCTCGAGGCCATGGCATCTCGAAAGGCCTCGGCGGTGTCGTGCGAGACGCCCATTCCGACGAACACCACGGCGAACGAGCCTTGCGTTTCGTGCAGCAAACGCGACTGCAGCGCGATGTCGGTGGCGAGTCTGTCATGCGGCAGTCCAGAGCCGGAGAACAGCGGCAGCTTCTGGCCGCGCACCAGGCTGTTCATCAGATCGATGGCCGACACCCCGGTCTCGATGAAATCGCGCGGCAGGGTGCGCACCGCCGGGTTGATCGCGAGTCCATCGATGCGCATCCGGCGAACCGCCGGGACCGGCGGGCCTGCGTCGGTCGGCTGCCCGATGCTGTCGAAGGTTCTGCCCAGCATGCCGGGGCCGACGCCGAACAGCAGCGGCTCGTTCCAGATGCGGATGCGCGTGTCGCGCACTCCCAAACCCACGGTGGATTCGAGCACCTCGATGACGAAGGTGCGCTCATCGATTGCAGCGACGCGTCCGATCCGCTCGCGGCCGTCGTGGTCGAGCACATCGACGCGCGCGTTGAGGCCGATCTCGACCTTGCGCTCGAGAAACAGCAGCGGCCCCTCGATGCGCTGAACGCTGTGCTCGAGCGTGAGCTCAGCGCGCATCGGCCGGCTCCCGCGGCAAGCCGGAAAACTCCGAGTCGAGCTGCTTCCACAGGGCGCGGATATCCGCGATCCGATCCTCGCCGAAGTCCTCGCCGATGCGCTGCAGGGTGCGCCGAATGGAAAGAGCGCCGATGTCATCCGGGTGCACGCCGGACTCGACGGCGGCGCGTGCCAGGTCGATGAAGCGGATCACCACGCTCAGGATCTCGGTCTGGCGGCGCGGCGAACAATACCGATCCGTATCGGAAAAGGACGACTGCCGCAGCACCGCGTCGTTGATCAGATCTGCGCACAGCAGCGTCAGCTGCTGCGCGGGTGGCAGGGCATCCTTGCCGACGATGCGCGCCATGCGCTCGAGGCGCACCTGCGCTTCCAGAAGCTCGAGCAGCCGCTTGCGCTGTGCGGACCAGTCCGGATTGCCCTGCACCTGCCACCAGCGCGCGAGCGCACCCACGTCCGCGCTGTGGGACTGCAGCGGATGGATGGCCGGAAAGAAGCGCGCCTGCGCTCTGCCGCGGTCGAGCGCCCAAAACGTGCGCACGCAGCGCCGCGTGTGCATCGTGACCGGTTCGGTAAAATCGCCGGCCGGCGGACTGATCGCACCAATGATCGTGACCGAGCCTTCGCCGCCGGCCAATGTGGTCACTCGGCCCGCGCGCTCGTAGAATTGCGCGAGCCGCGAGCTCAGATAGGCCGGATAGCCCGCCTCACCGGGCAGCTCACCGAGGCGGCCGGATACTTCTCTCAAGGCTTCCGCCCAGCGGCTCGTCGAATCCGCCATCAGCGCCACGTGCAGGCCCTGGTCGCGAAAGTATTCCGCCACGGTAATGGCCGTATAGATGCTCGCTTCGCGCGCGGCAACCGGCATATTGGACGTGTTGGCGATGATGACGGTGCGCTCCATGAGCGGCCGCCCGGTACGCGGGTCCTCGAGCTTGGGCAGCTCGGCGAGCACCTCAGCCATTTCATTGCCGCGCTCGCCGCAGCCGACATAGACGATCACGTCGGCGTCGGACCATTTGGCGAGCGCTTGCTGCAGGATCGTCTTGCCGGTGCCGAATCCGCCCGGCAACGCGGCGCGGCTGCCGCGTCCGACCGGAAAGAGCGTATCGAGGATGCGCTGCCCCGTGATCATCGGACCGGCGATCGGCAGCCGTTGGCTCACCGGGCGCGGCTCGCGCACCGGCCAGGAGTGCGCGAGCGCGATCTCACTGAGCGCTCCGCCCGCATGCTCGAGCCGGCAGATCGGTTGCGCCTCGGAGTACTCGCCTGCGGGCGCCACCCAGCGCACCACGCCAGCCGCCGCGTCCGGGGGAATCAGGCACAGCTGCGGCCGCGGGGTCGCCACTTTGCCGATCGATTGGCCGCTCGCCGCGCGCGCGCCGGCGAGGAGGGTGGGCTCGAAGCCGAAACGGCGCGCCGGCCTGCCGTGGGCTCCGGGCCTGATGAAAGGTTCGTCCGCCGCATCCAGAGGCCGCAGCAGGCCGTCGCAGATCGTGCCGAGAATGCCGGGTCCCAAAGGTACCGAGAGCGGCTTACCGGTGCCTGTCACCGAATCGCCCGGCTTGAGGCCGGTGGTATCCTCGTAAATCTGTGCGACGAAATCGTCCGCACCGAGTTTGATGATTTCGCCGAGCAGCGCGCGCGGACCGACGGCGACCGCCTCGTACACGTGAAACACGTCCTCGGTTCCGGCGCGCAGCACCGGGCCGCTGATCCAGCGTATGCGCCCCTCGCTCACAGGCGCTTGCCCGCGCGAGCGCACTCGAGGTATTGCGCGAGAAACTCCGACTCGATCTCGGCCCGCGACGCGAGCAGCCCCGCCACGGTCGCGTCGAGGCGAGCGCCCGCCGCCCTGACTCTGATGCCGGCGCGGACGGTGGGGTCGCACACGAGCTCGACCGTGCGCGCTGCAGCGCTCGCCGCATCCCCGGCAGCAAGCGCCGCCAGCGCGTCGCGCTCGGTCTGCGGCCAGCCGGCACCGTGCTCAATGCGCCAGCTGTGATCGCTCAGCAAGCCACGGGCCTGGTGAACGGCCTCCTCGAGCCAGGATTTGCGGTATGCGGCGTCGGTCCAGCGCGCTTCGAACACGCTGTCGATCGCCGCCCACATGTCCTGCAACAGGGCGCGGGCCGACCGCTGTTCCTGCTGTCGCAGCTCGAGGGCGGCGCCCGCCTGAGCCTGGCTGATTGCTTGTTCGGCATGCTTGCGCTCGCGCACAATGGCCTCGCGGACATTGGCCCGGGCCTCCTGGCGAGCCGCGCGCAGCATCTCGCGTACCTGGCCGTCGGTTGAGGCCCGCATCTGCGCGCAGCGCCGATCGCGGTCGGCGATGACCCTCTGCATCAGCGCCCCGACCTGGGCATCGAGAACGCTCGCCGGCACCCCTTCGAGCAAGTCGGATCTCTGTTCGTTCACGCCGACACTCCCAGGGCTCGGCGCACGTCGTGCTCGATTTCGGGCGGCTCCAATCGACCGTCCAGATCCGCGATCACCAGGACCAGCGGCTTCTCGGCCAATAGCGCCGCGGCCAGGTCCGCCGGTGAGATCGCGGCGGCGTACTGCGCCGTGATCATCACCAGGTCCGCGCCGCGCCGCGCCGCGCGCCAGCACTCCTGCACGGAGTCCGTCCCGGGGAGCAGTACGCGCGCGCCGATCAGGCGCCAGCCGAGCGCTGTTACCTCGTCCGCAATGACCGTCAGCTGCATGCCCCGCTCACGCGATCCGGTTCAAGATCAGTATCGAGACAATCAGGCCGTAGATGGCAATACCCTCGGCGAGACCCACGAGCACCAGGACGCGGCCGAACAACTCCGGCTTCTCCGCGACCGCGCCGACCGCGGCGCTGCCGACGCGCGCGACGGCAAATCCCGCACCGAGCGCAGCCAATCCGGTGGACAGCGCTGCGCTGAGGAACGCCCAGCCCATCAGGTGCGGATCAGATTTGATAATGGCGCCACCGGTTGCGGCCATCGCGGGCTGCGCGCTGGCCGGTGCAGCTGCGAGCAGCAGCAAGCTCGCTCCGGCGCCGACGATCAGCGCAAGCAGCGCCACGGCGCCGACCAGCATGGAATGGGCGCGGGGGGGGTGTTTCATCTAAGAACTCCTCGAAGATACAGGTTGGTCTTGCGCGGCGGTGGGCAGTGTCAGCGGACGGAAAGCGCGGCCGGTGCCGTGCAGGAAGCGGATGAAGAATTCGAAAAGCACGAGCCGGGTCGTTTGAATGCCGACCACCAAACCCTCGATGGCGATGATCAATGCATTGCCGGCGATGAGCATCAGCCAGGCGGCCGGCCGTGCGCCGGCGCCCGCGCCGAGACTCGCTGCGAGGCCGATCACGGCGGAACAGAGCCCCGCGTGCGCCAACGCAAAAGCTCCGATGCGCACGAAGGAGATCGTATTGATCGCGAGCTGCAGCAGAGTCTCCAGGGATTCTCCCGCGGCAGTGCCGAGGCGTCTGAGCCGATGGGAGGGATCGCGCGCAGCGCTGCCGGCGAGATACCAGCCCAAGCCGATGGGTAGTGCCCAACCGGCCCGGCTGTCGAAGGGCACACAGATCATGCCTGCGTAACACAGCAGAAGTCCGGCGCGCGTGGCCCACCACTCGGCCCCGCGGCCGGACCAATGGTGCTGCACGGCATCGAGCGCGAGGCCGAGCAAGATCACGCACGCGCCGAAGACGAGACTCGCCTCGAGCACCGCTAGCGGCCGCTCGAGCGGCCGCAACCACAGTGCCGGCAGGATCCGTTCACTGGCGAACACGCTGCCGAACAGTATGCCGAATACCATGGCCGCAGCGCCCCCGGGGATGAGCAGCTCCGTGGCAGGGAAGCGCCGGCGCAGCGCTGCGCCGGCGACGATGAGTATCGCGCCCTGTCCGACGTCGGCGAACATGTAACCGAACATCACCGGCGCGACGAAGGCGAGCAGGCGGCTTGGATCCGCCTCGCTCGCACTCGGCATGCCAAGCAGGCGCAAGAACAGTTCGAACGGCTGAGCCCAGCGGGGATTGCGCAGCACGACCGGCCGCACCATCTCCTGTGGCGCCTCCGGAAAGCGCATGACATGGTGCAGCTGCGCTTGATCGAGCGCCCTGCGCACCCGCCCGCCGGTCAGGTCGCTGGTCCATCCTGTGATCCACGCGAAATGATCCGTGAGCTCCAGCGGCGGTACGTTCTGCACCAGCCAGTCGATGAAATCGAGATCTGCCAGCGCCGCACGCAGATCATGCACGCGATGCAGACCGCTCAGTGTCGAGGAGAGGTTCTGCGATTCCTGGGCGATGGCGGCGAGGCGTGTTCGCGTGGCATCGAGCGCCGCGCCGCGCTTGGCAGGCAGCCCGGCCGGCATGACGAACTGCCGCGCCTTGATCGCAGCCAGGGTGGCGTCAAACACCGCGATCTGCTCGGTGGGGCCGACTGCAAGCACAAAGCGATCGTCCTCGCACGCAATCGTTTGCGCCAGCACCCCGGGCGGCACCGCCAGTGCGCCCGGCGCCGATGGCAGCATACAGGCGCGGCTCGCCAGTACCGGCCCCGCGTGCGCAAGGGAATGAAGGTCGGGCAACTCGACGCCGGCCTGCGACAGCAGCCGCTCGAGGAGTTGCAGATCCGAGCGCTCGCGCGCCAATGTTTGCAGACGGTCGATGAGTGGATCGGCAACGGCCGACCAGGATCGCACACGCTGCAGAGCCGCGGCCGCGATCGCCTCGGGTTCCAACGCGCGCTCCGCATGCGTGCGCGAGGACGGCCAATAAAGCGCATAGCGATGCGCCAGCCGTCTGTATTCATCGACAGCCACGCGCAGCGCCGGCAGCAGCGCGGCGCTCGAGGTATCGCTGTGCGCCTGCAGTTCCACTTCGCGCGTGTCGGCGAGGCACTGCAGCGCCGAGGCCAGCTCCTCGCGCGCGACCAGCAGTTCGAACCATTTCGCCATGGCGGGACGCAGCGCCATCAGTGCCGCTCCGCCTGATCGGCAAACAGCCGGCGACGCGCCAGCCCGCCTCGCAGACGCTCCAGATCGAGCGCGACCAGCCCGAGATGGCACACCGTGACGATGACCGTGCCGGCCGCGATGCGCAGCAGCCTCTGCAGCCGGCTCGCAAGTTCGGCGCGCGCCGGCTCGGCGCTATCGGCGGCACGCGCCAGGCTCTGTTCGTGCTCCCGCATCGCTTGCAGCAGCAACTCGAGCGAGTGCTGAGTGCGTGCATCCGGGCTGGGCCGCAAGCTGTGCCAATGGGCCTGCCAGGCTGCGCTGACCGTTATCCGGCCGGCTACGGCGCTTTGCAGCGGCGCCAGCACCGTGCGCGCCAGCGCCGCGGCCCGATCCGCGGGTGTGCCGGGCGCGAGTGGACCATACACCGGATCGGCCAGCATCCAGGCAGGCGCGGGCGCGCGGCGCGCGAGCTGTGCCAGCAGACTCAAACCCGGCAGCCAGGCGAGCCAGGCGAGCCACGCCTGCCAGGCGAGCGGATGCCAGCCTGCCACGCGATCGACATAGCCGCGCCACTCAATTCTCAGCGCGCGCTCAAACGTATGACAATCGTGCTCGGGATCGAAGCCGTTCGCCCAATCGGCCAATGGTGTGGAGCGCACGGCCGCGAGGTATTGACCGAGATCGCGGGTCGACTCCAGGCGCCGCCAGCCGGCTTCATCCATGCGCCGGCCGTGACGCGCATGGACACGGGTCAAGGCGTAGTCCAGGTTGCCCGCGATCGGCATGATCTCTACAGCTCGCCCTCGGCCCGGCGCGTCAAGCGCTCGACCAACCCCTCGAGCGCGGCACGCAGCCGCCCGTCATCCGCGCGCGGCGCAGTCGCGAGGTCGGCACCTTGAACGTTCTGCTTGAGAATGCCCGCAACTCGCTCATCGAGCGTATGGGCCGCACGTTCATGCAGGGCCATGATTCGATCGTGGGCGCGCTGCAAAATGGTCCGCCGCTGCTGCCGGGCGTGTTCGAGCGCCGCCTGCACCTCACGCTCGCAGTCCGTAATGGCAGAGCGCGCGGCGCGCTCTGCTTCGAGCACCCGATTCATTGCGGCCGCAACACTTGCCTCGTAGGCAGGTTCGACACTATTCACGGGCTCTACCGAGAGATTCATGGCCATCATCATCCGCTGCACGAACGGGAAGTCGATATGTACAAATGCCTACGCCGCCGGGTCGATGCCCCACAAGGTACCGCTCGGCTACAGATCCCTCAACCGCTGAATCTCGGTCACGATTCGGTCCGCAACGATGGACACCGCGGCAGCGACGGCCGGCGAGGGCGGCGCACCGCCCTCGAACGAGCCTGCCTCGACCGCGTACACGATGATCCGCCGCGGCGCGAGCTCGAGGGAGCGGGCGAGCCCGATCGCCTGCGCCAGACCGAAATCATGGCTCGACATACCGGACAGATCCGCGGGCAGCGGGCAGGTATCGAGATCGATCCTAAGTATCCGGCCGGGGCTGCCGAGGGGTGCCGCGGCATCGACGCACACCAGCCCATCGCAGCCGGACCAATCCTCGATCAAGCGCAGCACGTCGCTGCGGCATTCGATGGCCGGCACATCGGACGGCAGCCGTCCGTCGAGCGCTTGAACGACGAGCGCGCCGAAGGCATCGTCGCCGCGGTCCGGATTGCCGATGCCGACCACGAGCAGCTTGCGCGGCGACGGTGGTTCCGCGCCTGTACCGGTCACGTTCGATGCACGGACAGCTTGAGGAAATGCGCCGCACATGAAATGCAGGGATCATGATTGCGAATGGCCTGCTCACAGCGATCGCGTACGAACTCATCAGGGCGATCCACGATCGGCGTGGCGACCGCCGCCAGATCCGCCTCGATGCTCGGCTGATTCTGGGAAGTCGGGGGCACGATGCGGACCGCGCGGATCGTCCCCTCGGCATCGAAGTCGTAGCGGTGCCAGCAGATGCCGCGCGGGGCCTCGGTGCATCCGTAGCCGGTCCCGGCGCGCGGCGCGACCGGCAGCGCCGCGAGCGGCGGCGGCTCGTAAGCCGCAATCAGTCTGAGCGCCTCCTCGCAGGCATAGACGATCTCGAGCGCGCGCACGATGATGCTCTGGAAGGGATTGCGGCAGACGGGGCCGAGCCCGGATTGCCCAGCGAGAGTCTGTACTGATGCCGGCAGGCGGTCGAAATTGAGCGCGTAGCGTGCGAGCGGTCCGACCAGGTAGGCGCCGCGCCGCCTCACCGCCGAATGCAAAGCGGTCGAATGCGCCACCTGCCGTTCCTCGAACTGCGTCTCGTAATCAGCGATATCGATGTCGATGCCGCGATTCGAAACGAGCCTTCCCTGATTGATCGGGTATTCGTCGGGATGGCGCAGCGCGACGAACTCGTAGTCCCGCTCGAATGGCGGGAAGCGAAATCCCGCGACCCAGTGCACGAGGGCCACGGCGAGCTCGCGTGCGTGCGTGAGGCTTTGCTCGACGGGCGCCAGCTGCGCGCGGCTCGGCGCTCGATAGAACCCGCCGGCCTTGACGTTGACGGGGTGAATCTCGCGCCCGCCGATCGCGCGCATCAACTCATTGCCGGCCTTCTTCAAGGCCAGGCCGCTGCGCACGGCCTCACCGTGCTCACGCGCCATCTGTATCGCATCGGGGAAGCCGAGGAAATCCGGAGCGTGCAGCATCACCACGTGCAGCGCATGGCTCTCGATCCACTCGCCGCAATAAATCAGCCGCCGCAGCGTGCGCAACGGGCCGTCGACCGCGATGCCGAACGCGTTCTCGATTGCATGCACCGCGCTCATTTGATAGGCGATCGGGCAAATGCCGCAAATGCGCGCGACGATGTCCGGTGTTTCGCCGTAGCTGCGCCCGCGCAGCAACGCCTCGAACAAGCGCGGCGGCTCGAAAATGTTGAGCTGCGCCGAGGTGACCTGCCCGTCGATCACCTGCAGATCGAGAGCGCCTTCGCCTTCGACGCGCGTGAGCAGGTCGACCCGAATGGTCTTAGTCGCCATGGGCCTCGCTCTCGCTCAGAAACGGCGGTGCGGCGGCATTGAAGCTGCGAAAGGCTCGCTTGAGGTCGCGGGCCGAGGCGCCCAGCGAGCGCCACTCGCGCGCCAGCGCCGCGGTGTTCGGGCTTTCCATCGGACCATAGCAGCCATAGCAGCCGCGCCTGAAGGCAGGGCAGATCGCCCCGCAACCCGCGTGCGTGACGGGACCCAGGCACGGGATGCCCTGCACCATCACGCAGACCGTGCCGCGGAGCTTGCAATCGATGCAAACGCTGTGTGCGGCCACGGCCGGTTTGCGGCCGGCCAGAAAGGCGCTGATGACCTCAAGGAGCTGCGCCTTGTTGATCGGGCAGCCGTGCAGCTCAAAATCCACCGGTACGTGGCCGGAAATCGGGGTCGAGGTCGCCAGCGTCTCGATATAGGCGGGCACGGCGTACACTGCGGCGACGAATTCGCGTACGTCCGCAAAGTTGCGCAGCGCCTGAATGCCGCCCGCCGTCGCACACGCGCCGATGGTGACCAGGTGCTTGGATTGCCGGCGAACTTCACGGATGCGCTGCGCGTCGCGCGCCGTGGTGATGGATCCTTCCACCAGCGACAGGTCGAAGGGACCGTCTTCGACCGCGCTCGAGGCTTCGGTGAACTGGGCGATCTGCACCGCGTCGGCGAGCGCCAGAAGCTCATCCTCGCAGTCGAGCAGCGAGAGCTGACAGCCGTCGCACGAGGCGAACTTCCAGACGGCGAGCCGCGGTCGCTTGCGCATGTCAGATCTCCCGCACCGCAAAGATATCGGCAATCCGGTCATAGCGCATCACCGGGCCGTCCTTGCAGATGAAGGCCGAGCCAAACTGACAGTGGCCGCACAGCCCGACGGCACATTTCATGTTGCGCTCCATCGAAAGATGGATCTGCTGAGCCGCAACGCCCACCTCCAGAAGCGCATTCACCGTGAATCGCATCATGATTTCCGGACCGCAGATCATCGCGACGGTGTCGTGCGGGTCGAAGGCCACTCGGCGGATCAACGCCGGCACGACGCCGACATTTCCATGCCAGTCGGCGTTCGCATGGTCGACGGTCACTTCGATGTCCACGTCCAGACGCTGGCGCCAGCGCTCCAATTCGCGACGGTACAGCATGTCCTTGGGGTTGCGGCTGCCGAACAGAAGGACAACGCGGCCGTAGCGAGGCCGATTGGCGAGCACCTGGTAAATCGCCGGACGCAGCGGCGCGAGACCGAGGCCGCCCGCCACGAAGAGCACGTCCGCTCCCTGCGCCGGTTGGAGCGGCCAGCGGCTGCCGAACGGCCCGCGCACACCGATCGTTGCTCCTGCTTTGAGCGCGGCGATCGCGCCGCTGACCGCGCCGACGTCGCGGACGGTGTGGACGAAGTGCGGCGCATCGGCCGCGCCGCTGATGCTGATCGCCGCCTCGCCGACTCCGAAGGCATACAGCATGTTGAACTGGCCGGGAGCGAAACTCGGCCTGGTTCCCTCGACCGGCGCAAGCTCCAGGGTCGTGGTATCGGGGAGCTCGCGGCGCACTCGTGCGACCTGATAGAGCTGCGGAATCCACGGGCCGGCGTGCGGGGCTGCTGCGGTCATATCAACGCTTGCCGTAGACGTCCAGAAGCTGCAGGCGCGTCGCGTGCAACCGCTGCACCAGGATCGGCAGAAAGCGCTTCATCATCTCATAGCCGAGATCATGATCGGCCTCGCATTTCTCACGCAGACATGCGGCGTCGATGCCGATCGCGCGGGTCAGCGTCGTGGCCCGGGCGTCGGTCATCCAGCGGTACGGTGGGATGAGCCAGGAGGCGCCGGTGATTTCCCCCTCCCCGAGCGTCGCAATCACGATCGGCGTGCGTCCGGGCGCGACGATCTCCAGTGCCACTTGGCCGTGGCGGATGAGAAAGAACTCGTCCGCGGGGCCGCCCTCGCGAAACAGGTACTCGCCGGCATCGTAGCGATGATTACGAGCACAGCCGGCCACGAGCTGGCTGTGCTCGGCGCAGAATCCTGCAAAGAAAGGATGTTGCGTCAGGATATGCTCAAGACCCTCCATGTTGCTCTCCCTGGCCCGCGTTCGGGCTTGCGCGAATGGCGGCCGCCTCCAGCGTGATATCGATGCCCACCGGGCACCAGGTGATGCAGCGGCCGCAGCCGACACAGCCCGAAGTGCCGAATTGATCCAACCAATTGGCGAGCTTATGGGTCATCCATTGGCGGTAGCGAGAGCGGGCCGTTGAACGCACGCTGCCGCCGTGCAGATACGAGAAGTCCATGGTGAAGCAGGAGTCCCACTTGCGCACCCGCTCGGCGATGGTCCCGGTGAGATCGCTGTGATCCTCCACCGTCGTGCAGAAGCAGGTCGGGCATACCATGGTGCAATTGCCGCACGTCAGGCAGCGTTCGGCAACCTCATCCCAGCGCGGATGATCGGCATTGCTCTGCAGGAGCTCCTTGATGCCGGCGGTATCCAAGCTGCGCCCCATCTGGCCTGCCGCCCGCGCGACCACCGCTTCGGCGGCAGCCCGCTGTTCATCCGATGCCGGCTCATGCGGCAGCTGCGCCAGCAATTCGGCGCCGGCCTCGCTGCCGACCTCGACTAAGAAACGGTGGCTGTCGCCGTCGAGCAGCTCGGTGAGGGCGAGATCGAATCCTGAGGCCGCCTTGGGTCCTGTCCGCATCGAGACGCAGAAACAAGTGCCGCCTGCCTGGCCGCAATTGACGGCCACGATGAAGGCATCGCGTCGCCGCATCGCGTAAGCGTCATCCGGATAGGGCCCCTCCAGCATCACCCGATCCTGGATGGCGATCGCGTGGATCTCGCAGGCCCGTACGCCCAGAAACGCCCATTTGACAGCTGCCGCCGGCGCGCTTGAAATCCTCACCCCCGCGGTGTCGCGGTGCATGGTCCATAAATTCTCCACGGGCGGATGCAAGAACCGCTTCCAAGATTGCGGACCGACCGCGAAGCCGAATAATGCCCCGTCATCGCGCCGCTCAAGCCGATAGCGTCCCGCCTCCTGGTGATCCGTCCAGCCGGCCGGCAGATCGGCAACCTGCGTGATGGTGTCGTAGATGATGGCGCCGTCCCGCACCGTGGGGCCGAGCACTTGGTAGCCGCGCACCCCCAGCGCATCGACGAGCGCCTGCAGCCCACTGGGCGCGCCGAGCAGCGCTGCTTGAGTGACCGATCGAGTGACTGACATCGCCGCACCTTTGATCTTCGCATCCTACGCACCCGGCAATTTGCGAGGCATCCGTATAAACACCTAAGATGCGGACACTGCGCGCCGAGTGACCGTCCAGCCCCTAGCCGATTTCGGCTATTCCTGACGCATCGGCGGCGAGACATGGAGCATCATGGCTGGGGGGTCGCGAGGAGGGCAAGCAATGCTGTTGAAGGACGTCTGCACGATGGAGGCGGTGTGCTGCGGGCGCCGGACGCGCGCGTTGGAGGCGGCCCGGCTCATGCGCCAGCACCACGTGGGCGATCTCATCGTGGTCGATGACCCCGAGGAGGAACGCACGCCGATCGGGATCATCACTGACCGCGATCTCGTGTTGGAGGTATTGGGAAACGGGCTCGACCCGGCGACCACCGAGGTGGCGAGCCTGCTTCATCGGACCCTGGTCGTTGCCAATGAATCGGAAGACACGGCGCAGGTGATCGACCGCATGCGCGAGCATGGAGTGCGCAGAATGCCGGTGGTGAACAATCAAGGCGGTGTGATGGGCATCGTCACGCTCGATGACTTGCTGCGCGTGCTGGTGGCCGACGCGAGTGCGCTGCTCGAGGTCATGGCCAAAGGCAGACGGCAGGAGCAGCGGGCGCACCGATAAGAGGTCGAACATGGATCAGCTTTTGGAAGCTCAACCTGCATCCCCACCCAGACAGCAAGCGCAGAGAGCGCCGGTGCGCATACCCGTGGCGATCTCCGCAAGGCACGTGCATCTGACGGAATCGGCAATCGAAGCGCTGTTCTGCGATAAATACCACCTTCACGTGCACGCCGGGTTGGTGCAGCCCGGTCAATTCGCGGCAGAGGAGTGCGTGACTTTGATCGGTCCGCACGGCCGCATACCGCATGTGCGCATCGTCGGGCCGCCGCGGGCGGAAAATCAGGTGGAACTGTCGCGCACCGATGCCCTGACGCTCGGGATCAAGGCTCCGGTACGCGAGTCGGGAGATCTCGCGGGCACGCCGGGCATCCTCGTGGAGGGTCCTCGCGGATCGGTGAAACTCGATTCCGGTGTCATCTGCGCGCTGCGCCATGTCCATATGAGTCCGGAGGAAGCGGCGCGCCTGGGCTTCAAGGACCAGGATCGCATTGAACTGGCTGCGGAGAGTGACGATCGCCGCATGCTGTTCAGGGACGTCGTCGTGCGCGTATCGCCGGCTTACCGGCTGGAGATGCACTTGGACACTGACGAGGGGAATGCAGCGGGCCTGCAATCGGGCGATTTCGTCGTACTGCGCAAGTGAGCCGCCGTCAGGCGCCGTGCGCGATCGTTCGGGACGGTGAGCGCGCCGTCGTAGAGCTACCCGACGGGTGCGTCGACCTCGTATCCTTGCGCGCGCAGCTCATCGAGCAAGCCGCCGTGTCCGAGCAGCAGATCCATGTTGACCACGGCCAGCGTCACGCCGCCGCCTTGCAGAGACTTTACCAATGACTCGAGCCATGTTCGCCGCACTCGCGCGATCAAATCCCCTGCCGCCGCGCCGGAGTCGAACGCCGCCAAACACGCATCCACTTCCGCGGGCTCGGGCAAATTCTCAATGCGCTCGACATTGCCCGTCGCCCATGCTTGCGCTCGATCCATGAGCCTCGGCAGGCCGCTCTCGATCGTCACCAGCGAGGCCTCGACGCAGGTATTCTCGGTGGCCGGCTGCATGGTCTTCAACGCATCGAGCACATCACCCACGCCGGCAATCTTGACCTCTTGGACGCGAACACCGTGTTTCTTGGCGAGGGTGCGCACCGCCGCGCCCAAGTCCAAGCGCGCTGATAATCCCACTTGATGGAAGGCGGCTTGCTGCAAAAACGCAGTCGCGATGATGGGCCGATAGCGCTCCCATTTGTCTGAGTCATTGGTGAATTTGGCCCGCTGCAGCGCAAAGCGCGCATGCAGGCTGGCGGGCATCACGTCTTTGAGCCTCTTGCCGCCGCGCACCATCAGCACCTGCCGCTCGGTGACCAGCAGCCATAGTATTCTCACGATGCCGATCTCGAGGGGTTTCGGCACCAGTACCTGGCTCGTGCTGCCGAGCAATTGCTCGACCTGCGTCGAGCGCCAAGTGATTCCTTTGGGCAAGGGCGATATGCTGCCCAGGATCCACAATTGGGCGGAGCCGCGGTGCACGTGCCACATGCCGGGACCGGGGCGTTCGCCGGTCACCACCACTTCGTCCAGCTGCTGCGGTGGGGGCTCAACGGCGCGCGACGGCGCCGCCGCCCAGCTGCCGGCCAGCAGGCTCGCGGCAATGAACAGCAGCGTCCGGACACGCATCTTCGAACGGGAAAAATGTACCATTAATATATATTTTATATATAGTTAAAAGTAATAATTAAAGTAAAATATACTAATCGGTGCCGCCGCCTGCGCCGACGCGGGTCATGTTCCGCGACGCAGGTCACCGGATCGCGAAGCGCTTATATCGCACGTCCCGCCAATCGGATGCATGCGTCTCCTCGCGGCGACATCGAATCGAAGCTTCACTTTACAGAACCGCAAATGCACTCGATACCGGGAGTTCGATCACGTTGCCGCCGGTCTCGAACAGCTCACCATAGCCGTGGTGTCAGACTTGACGCGCGGGAGTGCTGATGAAATCGGTGAACGAACTCTTGGATTTATTCATGCGACAGGCCCGGCTCGAACGCGCAATGAAGCAGCCGGGCGGGGCGCGCGTCATCGATGAGCAGGAGCTTCATGCGGTGCGCAGAAAGCTCGCGGCTTTCCCTGATGCGATCCGCGCGGTTGCGCAGGCCGCGCACGGCGCGACGAATGGCAATGCCGGCGCCGTCGCTACGCCGAACAAGACATGATCGAGTTGGAATCTCGAACGCTTGCTACGCTAGTCCTTCGGGGAGGGTCTCGGCCGGGCGGCGGAGCTGTGCGCGCACGGTGAGCCGGAGAAAGCCTGCTCGCCGCTCACCGCGCATTCCCTGGCAGGGCTGGGGACCGGCGCGCTGGTCGAGGCGACGCCGACCGCGATTCCGCTGATCGCGATGACCAATCCGCACAAGATATAAGCCAAAAAATCTGTTTCGCGCTCATCGGTCATAATTGGTATTTTCTTACTCAGGATCGAGGGCGGCGGCGAAATTGATCACAGTTTCGGCGGATCGGCTCAATCACGAGACCCTGGGGCGGCCCGAGATGTAGGATGGTGCGGACCTACCGGGGAGGTGTCGGCAGCTCTCCGCTAGGTAACTGAACAATATTGAAATGCGCAGCCGGCGGGGGAGACATTCATCGGTACCGGCCACGTATCGGGAGCGAGGCGCGCGATCCGGCCCGGGCCGGATCGCTTTCGACGTCGCCGCACTCTTGCATGAATAGTCTGCGAAGGCGCTGCAAGACGTTACCCGCGATCACGTGTCTCACCGTGGCGGGCGCAGCACATGCGCAACGCGCAGACGAGAATGCGATTACCTCGGCCCAGGATGCCTTCGGCACATCGGTCGGCTTCCAAAACGTCGGGCTTTACTCGCCGAACGATGCGCGCGGCTTCAGTCCACAGCAAGCCGGGAACCTCCGAATTGAAGGCCTGTACTTCGACCAAGAGACCTGGACGACGGGCGACTGCATGGTTCGCGAGACGACGATGCGCGTAGGGGTAGCCGCGCAGTCCTACAGCTTTCCCGCGCCGACGGGCATCGCTGATATCAGCCTGCGCACGCCCGGCGATAAGGCGATCTCCAGCGCCGTCCTCACACGAGGACCGTTCGACACGGCAACCGCGGACCTAGAGACACAGATCCCGCTCGTCGACCGCGTGCTCGGCGTCGACCTGTGCGCGGGCTACCGAAAGAACTTCGACATCGATGTATTCCACGAGTCGCACGCGACGGTCTTTGGAACAACGTTCCGTTGGCGCCCGGCGGAAAACACGCAGATCATCCCTTTCTGGTCGTACGTCGGAGGCGGAGCGCGCCAGATCGTCCCGGGCGTCTACACCGATGGAACGGTCCAGCTCCCGCTGTTTCGCACGCAAAACCTCGGTACCCAGGAGTGGACCACGTGGGGATGGCACCAGACCACCTTCGGCGCGATCGCCAAGAGCGCTGTGGTCGATCACTGGGAACTCGCCGCCGGCGTATTTCATTCGGCCGAGCGCGATCCGCTCGGCTATCAACCCTACCTGACGCTGGTGACGCCTTCCACGGCCGATTCCCAAGTGGATGTCGTACCGCCGTTCTCGGCCAACTCGACGTCCGGCGAGTTGCGGCTGACCCGGAAATTCGCGAACGGGGCCCATGAGGAGCGAGTGCAGCTGGCCATCCGCGGCCGTTCGGTCGATCGGGACTTCGGGGGCGATGCCCTACTCGACTTCGGCACCATTCCCCTGGAAAGCCAGACGGCCTTTGCGCAGCCGCCGTGGGCGTTTTCGCCCGAGAGCCGCGACACCACGCGACAGCTCGACCTTGGGCTGACGTTTGAGGAGCGCTGGCCGGGCATCGGCTCGATCGGAGCCGGGTTGCTGAGCGACCATTACCGCCGCGAAGTGTCGATGCCGGCCGCGCCTACCGATACGGACCGCACGAGTCCTTGGCTGCTCAACCTGCGGCTAGAGGCGGACGGCGCCCATCAGCTCATTTTCTACGGAAGCTTTGTGCAGGGCCTCGAGGATTCGGCCCTGGCGCCCGTGTCGGCATCCAACCGCAACGAGCCGCCGCCGGCGACGCGGACGTGGCAGATCGACGGTGGCCTGCGGTGGGCGCCGGCGAAGACCCTTCAACTGATCCTCGGAGCATTCGACATTCACAAGCCGTACTTCAACATCGACGCGGAGAATCTCTACACACAGCTTGGCCGGGTTCAATACCGCGGCCTCGAGACATCGCTGTCGTTTTCCAAGGCCGGAGCCACCGTGCTCGTCGGCGGGGTGCTGCTGCAACCGAGGGTCGACCGTGTCATTGCCGAGCCGGGCGCGACCGGGAACATACCGCTGGGGCCGGTGCCGCTCACCTCTACGGTCAATATCGATTATGCGCCGGCGCGATGGGGCCCCTGGGCGGGCGCGATGCAGTGGAATCGCTTGTCTTCCCGTGTGGCGACGACCGACAACGGCAGCTACCTGCCGCCGCTCGCGACCCTCGGAGCGGGCGTTCGCTATCACTGGCTATGGCTCGCGCGCCCGTGGACCGTCCGCCTTGACGGCTTCAATCTGACCGGAGCCCAGGGTCTACACGTGTCGAGTCTCGACCTGGTGCTGCCGGAGCAGGGCCGGCGGTTTTCCTTGACCGTCGCCACCGATCTTTAATGCAAGCTCTATTTGGCTGTTTTGGGATGAAACGCATCGTCGATGAGCCGCCGCGAATCGGCGCCGTCCCATTCTCTGGCCCCGTAGATCTTGTCGAGAACTCGACCGTCGGCGCCGACGAGCACGGTCAGCGGAAGGTGCGATGCACCCAGCATGTGTTCCATCTGCAAGTCGTGGTCGATGTAGTGACTGATGGTCGCGTTGGTGCTTTTCAGAAGGCTCTTCGCCCGGTCGGGGTAATCGTCGGTCGATATGCCGATGATCGCAAAGTACTGGTTTTGGCCTCGCCATGCGAGCCGCTCGAGCGACGCCATCTCCTCCCGGCAAGGGCCGCACCAGCTCGCCCACACATTGATGATCAGCGGCCGGCCGCGAAATGCCCTGAGATTTCGGGGCGGGCCATTGAGTCCTTGCAGGGTCTCGTCCCGTAGGGTGCCACCGACCGGCACCTCTCCGGGAGTATCCCCGCGGACGGGCGCATTCGCGGCGGCGAGGCACAGCAGGACGACAGACCGAAACCATTGATTCACAAGCGTGAGGCTCCCCGCTGCGGGCGATGCGGCCGCATATTACACGCCTAGCCGCATTTGACGTATGCGTCTCGCACGGCCGATGATACCTGCCGTGAATACCGAGTTTGCAGCGCGCGGGCTCGCGGGTCGAACCGTCGCCGGCGCGGTCAACTATATCGCCGACATGGCGCAGCGCCCGCGCTACTACGCCAACGACCATGGTCGAGACGTGCTTGCGCTCGATCCGCGCACGGTCATCATCGAGGATGTGCGCGGAAGGTCCGATGCGCCGTCACTGGACCGGGAAGGATATCAGCTCGTCTCGCATCGAAGCTCGGTCGAGCACTTCGAGAACCCGGCCGAGGTGGCGGCCGCCTACCCCGGAGAGATCGAGCGGCTCGTGCTGCAGCTGTCGGGAGCGGATCGAGTCGTGGTCAGCAGCCCAGGCGTACTGCGTTTCGGCGAAAAATCCGCCCGCGCCGGCAAGCTCGACAATTCCATGCCCGCCCGGTTCATCCATGTCGATATCTCCGATGCCACCGCGAAGCAGTTCGCCGAACGTTCCGCGCCGAGGGAGATCAACCGCCCGATGCGGCGCTTCGCGCACTTCAACGTGTGGCGGGCGCTCTCGCCGCCGCCGCAGGATGTGCCGCTCACCGTTTGCGATGCCCGCAGCGTGGCGTTTGCCGACTTCATGGAGGCCGATGCCGTATTCGATGTTGCCGGATCTGCCGAGTGGTCATTCGAGGGCTGGGTGGTGCGCTACAACCCGGCACATCGGTGGTCGTATTTCTCCGGCATGAACCGGGATGAGGCGCTCGTGTTCAAGACGAACGACTCCGATCCGGACAAGCCGCACTGCGTGCCGCATTGCGCGTTCGATGATCCGTCCTGCCGGCCCGGAGTGCCGCCGCGAGCCAGCATCGAGATGAGAGCGATCGCGTACTGGTTCGGGCCGTGGTGATCTCTCCATGGCATTGAAGCTGTATCATGCGGAGCCGGTCGCGAATTCCTTGAAATCGCTCATCCCGCTGCACGAGAAGCAATTGCCGTTCGAAAGCATCTACGTCGACCTGCACAAATTCGAGCAGCACGAGCCCTGGTTCGTCGCCATCAATCCGGAAGGCCAAGTCCCGGTGTTGGATCACGACGGATTCGTCGTGACGCATTCGACCGTCATCAACGAATATCTGGAGGATGCCTTTCCCGAAGCGCCGCCGCTGCGGCCATTAGACCCCGCGGGCGCTGCAAGAATGCGGTATTGGAACAAGTTCATCGATGAGCACGTCATGAACTACGTTTCGATGCACGGATGGCATCGAATGATTGGCGTGCTCGCCCGCGGGCTGGAAAGCGGGGACTTCGAGAAGCTTGTGGCGCGAATCCCGTTGTACGAGCAGCGTGAGAAGTGGAGGACGGCGCGCTCGGGCTTCAGCGAGGCCGATCTTGCGAATGCCACCCGCAAGATTGAGGTGGCGGTGAACAAGGTGGAGGCTCAGTTGCGGGTCACGCCTTGGCTGGCGGGAGATGCGTTCACGCTGGCGGACGTCAACTTCTTTTCCCACTGCGGCATGATGGTCGCGCGCATGTTTCCCGAGATCGGCAATGCGGCACGCTGTCCGCGCACGCTCGAATGGGCCGACCGAATGCGCGCGCGTCCCGGCGTGGCGGCTGCGCTGCGGATGCCTGATCGGACCAATCCGGCGCTGCGGACCTTCACCGGCCATGTCGTTTGAGGGCGCAGGCATGGCGGGTCCTGCACGCGAGCAAATGACGAGGGACTTTTGGTTCCCGGCCAAGCGCTACGGCTGGGGTTGGGGTCCGCCCACAACGTGGCAGGGTTGGGCCGTGCTGGCAGGCTCGTTGGCCGCGACGCTGGCGGCAATGCTGGTATTGCTGCCGGCTCATTTGGTGGCGTTTCTGATCGTTGTCTTCGGTATTATGGTGCTGCTGCTGATCATTTGTTACGCGAAGGGCGAGCCGCCCCGCTGGCGCTGGGGCGAGCGCGAATGAACCGTGCCGTCGTTTGCTAGGGAATCACAATGAATATGGCCAAACGTCTTACCGCGGAGTTCATCGGCACCCTCTGGCTCGTGCTCGGCGGCTGCGGTAGTGCGGTGCTGGCGGCCGCCTTCCCATCGCTCGGCATCGGTTTTGTCGGCGTTGCGCTGGCGTTTGGGTTGACGGTGCTCACGATGGCTTACGCCATCGGCCATGTGTCGGGCTGTCATCTCAATCCTGCCGTGTCGGTCGGGTTGTGCGTCGGCGGGCGCTTCCCTGCCCAGGACTTGATTCCCTATGTGGTTGCGCAAGTATTGGGCGGTATTGCGGGGGCCGCCATCCTCTATGTGATCGCCAGCGGTCATGCCGGATTTGATCTCACCGGCGGCTTCGCTTCGAACGGCTATGGGGAGCATTCCCCGGGCGGATATGCCCTGGGCGCCTGTTTGACGACAGAAGTCGTCATGACCTTCGGATTTTTGTTCGTGATCCTCGGCTCGACCCATGGAAATGCGCCGAAGGGCTTCGCGCCCATTGCAATCGGCCTGTGCCTGACGCTGATCCACCTGATCAGCATTCCAGTGACCAACACATCGGTCAATCCGGCGCGCAGCACCGCTCCGGCGCTGCTCGTGGGCGGTTGGGCCCTGTCGCAGCTGTGGCTGTTCTGGGTCGCCCCCATCCTCGGCGCAGCGCTCGCCGGCGTGGTCTATCGCTGGATTGGCGGCGGCGACCCGGAGCCCACGCCGGTGACCGGAAAGCCATAGCGAGCCCGTGCGTCACGGTCTAGCGGGCATGCTCCGCGCTTAAGGGACATGCTGCGTCTGCTGCGTCGTTGGTTCAAAAGGGAACTTGGTACCGGGCTGCCGTTCCTGCCGCGGCCGCGCGAGCCGGGTCAAGGCCGATTCCTGGTCGGCAGATTCCACGACCCGCACCCATCGACCAGGTTCGGACTGCCGGTGCGCGCCCACCTCGGCTATCGGCTGTATCTGCCCAGCGGCTCTTCAGGCACGGACAGCCTCCCGCTGATCGTCATGCTGCACGGATGCAAGCAAAATGCGCTCAGCTTTGCCGAAGGCACGCGCATGAACACATTGGCCGAAGAGGGCCGCTTTGCGGTGCTGTATCCGGAGCAGAGCAAACGGGCAAATCCGCTGCATTGCTGGAATTGGTTCGAATCGGCCTCGCTGGCGGGCGAGGGCGAGGCCGCATTGCTTGCGCGTCTGATCGATCAGATCACCGAGCGCCGGCCGATCGATCCAGGGCGGGTTCATGTGGTCGGCATGTCCGCAGGCGGAGCCATGGCCTGCATCCTGGCGGTACGCCATAGCCGGCTGTTTGCCGGCTGCGCCATCCACTCCGGCTTGATGTACGGCGCCGCCCATTCCCCCACCGAAGCACTCGCCGCGATGCGCTCCGGATCGTCCGCCTCAGCCCTCCACAAGGCGAGGACGCGCGCATTTCAGGCGCATGAACCCGAGATCATGGTCCCGACGCTCGTGATTCACGGCGACCGTGACACGACGGTCAGTCCCATGAATGCGGATCAAATCATCGAACAGCTGAAGGAGCGTGCTGAGTCCATCGACCCGTCCGCCGGCCCGCTGAGTGCGTCCGGCGAGAGGAGCATTGAGAGCGGAAACCGTACCTATCGACAGCAGGACTACGCCCGGCAAGGACGCGTGGTGCTGCGAAAGATCATTGTCGAAGGATTGGGCCATGCGTGGAGCGGGGGCGATGCCCGCCTCGAGTTCAATGATGCCGCCGGCCCCGACGCCGGCCGGCTCATTCTGGATTTTGTGATGCGATACCAGCGCGAACGCCCTTCAGGCATGCCCGCGCGCAGTTAAGTGAGCGGCGCACTAAGCAGCGAGTCGGCAGGGGAGGTGGTGTGTCGATCGTAGACAATGACGGGGCCGGCATTTACTGGGATGAGCTCGGCTGCGGCGAGCCTTTGTTGCTGATCAATGGGCTTGGCACCACGTCGCATTTCTGGCATCGCAGCCGCCCGGTCTTCGCCGCCGCCCATCGCACCATCGCCCTCGACAATCGCGGCGTCGGTCAGAGCGGTGCGCCGCCGGGCATCTATTCGATCTCGCTGATGGCATCCGATGCGCTCGCCGTGCTGAACGCAGCCGGCATCGAGGAGGCGCACGTATTCGGCGTTTCGATGGGCGGCATGATCGCCCAGGAGCTCGCCCTGCAGCATCCGCAGCGCGTGCGCTCGCTGGTTCTGGGCTGTACCAGCGCAGGCGATCCGATGGGGTCCCACGCCGTGCAGCCCGCGCCTGACGCGCTGTACATGCTCATGCGCCAAGATCTGACTCCGGCACAAGCCGACGAGGCCGCCGTCCCGTATCTTTACCATGCTGCGACGGCACGCGAACGAATCGATGAAGACATGGCCGTCAGGGAGAAATGGCGCCCCACGGCGCAAGGATACATGGGCCAGCTGCAAGGGGTGTCGGGCTGGGACGCTTACGGCCGTCTGGCTGAAATCGCGGCCCCGACGCTGCTCATCCACGGCGAGGCCGATAGGCTCATCCCGCCCGCGAACGCGCGCATTCTCGCGAGTCGCATTGCCGGATCGAAGCTCGTTTTGCTGGCCGATGCCGGCCACATATTCTGGACCGATCAGCCCGGCGCAACGCATGCGGCGATTCTGGCATTTCTCGGCTCACTGCCGCGCCGCTAGCGCCGATCCAGCGACTCCAGTAATTGCCGGAAGCTTTGCTCGAGGGTCCGCCCCGAGGTGTTCAGATGCACGTGAGCCTGCCGGTAGAACGGTTCGCGCGCCTTGAGGATGTCTTTCAGCTCACGCATGGCTTCGCGGCTGCGCGCCATCGGACGAAGATCCCCTTGATCGATCACGCGCTGCATGTGCTCTTCGGGCGCTGCACGCACCCAGACGACCAGCGATCCCTCGAGCAGCAGCGGCAGCGTCTCGGCATCCGCGGCCAACCCGCCGCCGGTCTCGATCACGGCGGCCGGATTCTTCGACCACACCGCCTGAAGGCTGTCGCGCTCGAACCGGCGGTAACCGGGCTGGCCGTGCAGCTGCAAAATCTCGCCGATGGTCGCACCGTATTCGCGTTCGACCTCTCGATCCAGCTCGAAGAACGGCACGCCCCGATGCTCCGCGAGCCGGCGTCCGAGCGTGGTCTTGCCGGCGCCGCGCAGCCCGATCAGCGTGATGTAGTGCTTCTTCGCCTCGAGCGCGGCGTCGAGACCGAAATGCTCGCTGAGCAGCGCTCGTGCCTTGAGCAGATCCCCATCGGACAGCCGCTTCAACACCTGAATCAGCAGCGTGTGGTCGATGGAGCGGGGCGGTTCGTCGGAAAACAATGCATCCGGGGGAAAGCCCATGGCGGCGGCGATTCGCCGCAGCACCAGGATGGAAGGATTGCCCTGGCCTCCCTCGAGCTGCGCAAGGAAGCGCAGGGAAACGCCCGAATCGGCGGCGAGGGCGCTTCGCGTCATGCCGCGCTGAGCGCGCGCATCGCGAATCTTATCCGCCAGAGAGCGCAGATACGCAGTCTCCTGCGGGCCGGCGCGACGGGGTTTGGCGGCTGCGCGGCGGCGGGAGGTGCGGCGCGGCTGGGTAGGTCGGGGCATTATTGCACGCGCTGCCCGGCGCCGGCTTGGCCGCCGGTGACCGTCGCGATGAAATCCCGCGCGGCGGCAAGCACGGCCTGCGGTTGGTCGCGCTGCGGCGAATGCCCACAATCCGGCAGGCTCAGAAGCCGCGCACTGCGCGCTGCGCGCCCGATGCTCCCGATCTGCTCCATGGTGCCGTACTCATCGTCCTCCCCCTGGATCGCGAGGATCGGGCAGCGGATCGAGGGCAGCAGCGCTTCGATGTTCCAGCTGCGGAACGCCGGGTCGAGCCAGATGCGGTTCCATCCCCAAAAGGCGGCGTCGACGTCCACATGATGGCGGCTCAGCCGGCTGCGCAGGTCGGTGTCCGTATAGGCGCTCTTCGCCGCAGCGATGCTCTCCACGGTGAGCTGTTCGACTTTCACGTGGGGCGCGAGCACGACGATCCCCGCCACGTCGCTTTGCGTTCGGGCCGCATGGATCAGCGCGATCGATCCGCCGTCGCTGTGGCCGAACAGCACGGGCCGGCGGATCTGCAGCCGCTCGAGGATCGAGGGCAGCCAGATGCGGGCCTCCTCGTGCATGTACTCCACACTGCGCGGCGCGGCGAGCGGCGCGGAGCGGCCGTAGCCGAACCGCGAGTACACCATGCTTCGGCAGCCGGTGGCCCGTGCCAGCTGCTCGGGAAAATCCCGCCACATCGAAACCGATCCGAGCCCCTCGTGCAGCATCACCAGATCGGGGCCGCGGGAATCCGCGGGATGCGCGAAGCGATACTCGATCTGACGCCCATCGAAGTTCAAGTGCCCGGTTTGCATCAGCTGCGCAGCTTGAAGCGTTGAATCTTGCCGGTGGCTGTCTTGGGCAGGTCGGCGACGAACTCGATCCAGCGCGGATACTTGTAGGGAGCGAGCCGGGACTTCACGTGCGCCTTCAGCTCCTGGGCGAGATCGTCGGTGCCGGTGAAACCGCCGGCGGGCACGACGTAGGCCATCGGCTTGATCAGGCCGTCGGAGTCGCGCCGGCCGACGACCGCGGCTTCGTGCACGGCCGGATGCGCGACGAGCGCCGATTCGACCTCAATCGGCGAGACGTAGATACCCCCGACCTTGAGCATGTCATCGGCGCGGCCGGCATACACGTAGTCGCCGTTTGCATCGACGCTGAACCGGTCGCCGGTACGCGTCCAATGGCCCTCGAAGGTCGAGCGGCTGCGCGCATGCTGGTTCCAGTAGAATTTCGCGCTGGTCGAACCGCGCACCAGCAGATCGCCGGTCTCGCCGGGAGCGACCGGGTTGCCGTACTCATCGACGATCTTCGCCTCGAACCCCGGCACCGGCTGTCCCAAGGTCCCGTGGCGGACTCGATCGGGCCGGTTGGAAATGAAGATGTGCAGCATCTCGGTCGAACCGATCCCATCGATGATGTCGATGCCGGTGCGTTCGCGCCAGCGGCGCGCGATTTCCACCGGCAACGCCTCGCCCGCAGAATTGCACAGCCGCAGCGACAGCTCCGCCGCGCTCGGCAGGTGCCCGCTCGCAAGGAGCGAAGCGTAGAGCGTCGGCACGCCGGAGAACACAGTGGGGCGATGCGTGCGCAGGCGCACAGCAATCGACGCCGGCGTGGTCCGCTCCGCCATCAGCACCGCCGTGCCGCCCACCGCCATCGGAAAGGTGAGCGAGTTGCCGAGGCCGTACGCAAAGAACAATTTGGCCGCCGACAGCACCACATCGCTTTCCTTCAGTCCGAGAGTCGCTTGCGCGTACAGCGCCGCAGTTTCGATGAGGCTCGAGTGTACGTGCACCGTGCCCTTCGGGACGCCGGTCGAGCCGGACGAGTACAGCCAAAAACACGGCTCATCGCGCAGCGTCGGCGCGGCCTCGAAGGCATCCGCCGAGCCCGCGAGAACCTCGCGCAGCCAATGCATGCCCGGTGCGGGTGCCGCGGCAGCAGAAACCACGACGTGCTTCAAAAAGGGAGATTGCCCGAGGATCGGCTGGAACTGCGCCAGCAGCGGCTCGGATATCACGAGCATCGGCGCGCGGCTGTCGTGCAGCATGTACGCATAGTCGGCGGGCGAGAGCATGGTATTGACCGGAATCGGCACCACTCCGGCCTTGATGGCGCCCAGAAAGGCGGTCGGGAAGTCGATGTCGTCCTGCAGGCACAGCAGCATTCTCTGCTCCATGTGCATGCCGAAGCCATGTAGGGAATGCGCGAAGCGATTGACGCGGGCTGAGAGCTCTCCATAGGTGTACGAGCCGCGGTCGTCGATGAACGCGATCTTGCCCGCGCGTCCGGCCCGCAGATTGCGCTCCAGCAGGTCGTGGGCGGCATTGAAGCGCTCCGGAATGCGCACCGTCGGCGGGTTCGATGAGGTATCGATCAGGCAAAGTTCCATGCGGTGCGCACTATAATGCATGCCAATATAAAAGGGTAGAAGCACCTCTGCACAACGTATCGACTTGACGTTACAGCGCTTGTCGATTAAGAATGCACTATATTGCATCCCCTGGGGACTCACATGGCGGAACCCGCCAGCTCGATATCCGAACCGGCCGCCGCGCCGGTGAGCTTTGAGACGCATCCGTCGCGCTATCGGCACTGGCGTTTGTCGGTCGACGGCCGCGTCGCGACGCTGACGTTGGACATTGATGAGGAAGGCGGGATCCGGCCGGGATATCGGCTGAAACTCAATTCCTACGATCTGGGTGTGGACATCGAGCTGTACGATGCATTGCAGCGAATCCGCTTCGAGCACCCGCAGGTCGGTGCGGTGATTCTCACCAGCGGCAAGGAGCGGATTTTCTGCTCCGGCGCGAACATCTTCATGCTCGGCTCCTCGAGCCACGCCTGGAAGGTCAATTTCTGCAAATTCACCAACGAGACGCGCAACGGCATGGAGGATTCGAGCGCGCACTCCGGCATCAAATTCATTGCGGCGTGCAACGGCACGACGGCCGGCGGCGGCTACGAGCTCGCGCTCGCGTGCGACGAGATCGTGCTCGTCGATGACCGCTCCTCGGCCGTGAGCTTGCCCGAGGTTCCGTTGCTCGGCGTGCTACCGGGCACGGGCGGCCTGACTCGCTTGACGGACAAGCGCCGAGTGCGCCGTGATCTTGCCGACGTGTTCTGCACCACCGTCGAAGGCGTGCGTGGTCAACGGGCGCGCGAATGGGCGCTGGTCGATGCGGTGGTCAAGCCGCAGCTGTTTCGCGAGTACGTCGAGCAGCGCGCGCAGGCGCTCGGCGCCGCGAGTGAGCGTCCCCGGGAGGCCACCGGAGTCGCGTTGCCCCCGCTCGAGCGGGTGATCGATGCGCGCGGCCTGCATTACCGCTTCGTCGACGTGCGCCTCGACGAAGCGTCCCGGCGCGTGGCGCTGACGATCTTCTCGCCCGACGCACCGCCGCCGGCTTCCCCCGATGCGGCGCTCGGCGCCGGCGCGGCCTGGTGGCCTCTGCAGATGGCGCGTGAACTCGACGATGCGATCTTGAATCTGCGCACCAACTATCTCGACTACGGCGTCTGGCTGTTGAAGACGCGCGGCTCGCCGCAAGCGGTGCTCGCCACCGACGAACTGCTCCTCGGCGCGCGCAGCCATTGGTTCGTTCGCGAAGTGCTGGGACAGTTGCGGCGCACGCTCGCGCGTCTCGACGTCTCCTCGCGCTCCCTCTTCGCCCTGATCGAGCCGGGCAGCTGCTTCGCCGGCACGCTGCTCGAGATCGCGCTGGCGGCGGACCGCAGCTACATGCTGCACCTGCCGGCCGGCGAAGGAGGCCCCGAGCTCAGCCTGTCGGAGGCGAATTTCGGCCTGCTGCCGGCGGTGCATGGGCAATCGCGAATTGCGGCGCGCTTCTATGGCGATGCAGGTCTGATCGCCAAGGCACGGGCCGCCATTGGTACGCCGCTTCAGTGTTCGTCCGCCCAATCCTTAGGGCTCATCACCGCCGGACCCGACTCGCTCGACTGGGACGAGGAGATTCGCATCGCGCTCGAGGAGCGCAGCGCGCTCTCGCCCGATGCCCTCACCGGTATGGAGGCGAATTTGCGCTTCGGCCCCGGAGAGACTCTCGAAACGCGAGTATTCGGCCGATTGTCCGCCTGGCAGAATTGGATCTTCATCCGGCCCAACGCCGTCGGCGAGACCGGCGCGCTGAAGGTTTTCGGCACCGGCCACAAGGCCAAATTCAACCGCGATCGCATCTAGGATGATCCATCTATGAGCATTACGTACGCGGACCGCATTCCGAACAACGTCGATCTGGCGGGCGACAAGGTATTGCAGCGCGCGCTCGAGCACTGGCAGCCCGAGTTCCTGAACTGGTGGGCGGACATGGGGCCGGAGAATTCGCAATCCGCCGACGTGTATCTGCGTACGGCGGTCAGCGTGCATCCGAGCGGCTGGGCGCACTTCGACTACGTCAAGATGCCCGAGTATCGCTGGGGCATATTCCTCTCTCCGGCGGACGGCGAACGCAAGGTCAACTTCGGCGACCACAAGGGCGAACCGGCCTGGCAGGACGTGCCTGGGGAGCACCGCGCGAACTTGCGCCGGATCATCGTCACGCAGGGAGACACGGAGCCGGCGTCGGTGGAGCAGCAGCGTCATCTGGGGCTCACCTGCCCCTCGCTCTACGACTTGCGCAACCTGTTTCAAGTCAATGTCGAGGAAGGCCGCCACTTGTGGGCGATGGTCTACCTGCTGCATCGGTACTTCGGGCGCGACGGCCGCGAGGAGGCCGAGGCGCTGCTGATGCGGCGCTCGGGAGATCGCAACAATCCGCGGATTTTGGGCGCCTTCAACGAACAAACCCCGGATTGGCTGGCGTTTTTCATGTTCACCTACTTCACCGACCGCGACGGAAAATTCCAACTGTGCGCATTGGCCGAGTCGGGATTCGATCCATTGGCGCGCACCACGCGCTTCATGCTGATGGAGGAAGCGCATCACATGTACGTCGGCGAGTCCGGGGTGGCCCGGGTCATCCAGCGGACCTGCGAAGTGATGGCGCAGCACAAAACCGACGACCCAACGCGCGTGCGTGCGCTCGGCGTCGTCGATCTGCCCACCATCCAGCGCTACCTGAATTTTCACTGCAGTGTGACCATCGATCTGTTCGGCGCCGACGTGTCATCGAACGCTGCCACGTTCTATTCGAGCGGTCTGAAAGGCAGATTCGAGGAAACCAAATTCTGCGACGATCACCTGCTGCGGGATGCGACCTATCCGGTACTCAAGGTCGCCGACGGATGCCTCACGACCGGCGAGGCACCCGCCCTCAACGCCCTCAACGAGAAGCTGCGCGACGACTACATCAAGGACTCCGTCGCGGGCGTGGGACGCTGGAACCGCATGATTCAAAAGAGTGGAATCCGGTTCGAATTGACCGTGCCGCACAAGGCGTTCAATCGGAAAATCGGGCCCCTGGCGGGGCTCAAGGTGGCCCCCGACGGGCGCGTGGTGAGCGAGGCGGAATGGCAATCACGCCAGCGCGAATGGCTGGCAACCGAAGATGACCGGGCCTTCGTCGCTTCGTTGATGGGCCGAGTGGCCGACGCCGGTGCGTATGCCAATTGGATCTCGCCGCCGACTCGCAGCATCAACAAGCAGCCGGCCGACTTCGAATACGTGCGCTTCAACTGAAGCGCGGCAGCGCGCGGCGAGCCGCTGGAAGGGACCTCGAGGCGCGCGCGCGAACTGAGGGATCACCCACGGCCCCCACGATCACCAGGATTTTTGCCTCATCGCGAGGCTGCCGCGAGCCCCTCGCTCCGTTGATAGCGTTTCAGCGAGGCCTCTCCTAGCGCCAATCGTGGTGATAGTGGCCGCCGCCGCCGCCGTAGCCGCCGCCGTAGCCTCCTCGGTACCCAAATCCAATGCAGCCACTCAGCAAGCTACCGATGATCAAGAGTGCAACAGTCCATTTACGCATCACAAGTCTCCTTAATGACAGATGTGGGTATGGCAACGTCCAAGTACCTTGCTAGGTCGACGGATGCGCATATTCCCATGCAATAAAGCGAGCCGTCTGCGAATCGGTGCGTTCCGGTAGACAGCAGCGGGTGGTCGCGATCTTGTCCCCTCGCATCTCGCGAATGCTCCAGAGGATCACACGGTCGACTCCAGCCTTCTGGATGACGACACTGCGCGCTTCAAAGCGCGTAACCAGCACGTTGCCGGAGACGTATGTGTCAAGTGTCGTGACCCGACGCGTTTTGTCCGCCACGATACGCTCGAGATCCTTCTGGACGGCCGCCTTGCCCACGCACGGGGCACTCGAACAGAGGCCGCTTTCCGCATCGATTACCGAATCGTCGGTAAACAGGGTGAGTGCCGCTCCCACGTTTCCCTGGGCGAGGGCGTCGAACAGCTGCTGCTGAACGGCCACTGGATTGCTCTGCGCCAGCGCTACGCCCGCGGTAGCCGTCAGGATCAGCAACGCGGCAAAACGCCCGCTAACAGCAACAACGATTGACTTGAACATGATTGGACTCTCCATGGCGTGCGAGAAACATTTGGCGGTTACCGCGACACGTTCATGAAGCTGCGCGCAACCGAGAGGCACATTATTAGGGCACAGGGATGCCGTGTCTGTACGCTAGCGAACTCAGCGCGGGGAGTAAGGTGCACAGCGCCGAAATATCGGCGTGGATGCCTGCGAGTCTTCGCCGAGGATTCGGCGATGCCCGACATGCGCTCCACTATAACAATTGCGGCAATTCGTGGTGCAAGCTCTTGTATTGCCGCCGGATGAACCGATAACACTCGCAGGACTGTTTCACCAAGCCGGCTCTGTCCAGAACGCGGATGCGGCCGCGATGGTAGCTGATCAACTTGGCCGCCTGCAGCTTCTGAGCAGACTCGGTAACGCCTGCGCGACGCACGCCCAGCAAGGTGGCCGTCGATTGTTGGGCCAACAGCAATTCGCGTGACCCGGTATAGTCGTGCATGGTGAGCAGCAGGCGCGGCAAGCGCTGCTCGATGCTGTGGTGCTGGCTGCAAGCCACCGACTGGCTGATCACCACAAGAAACGTGCGCGCGTAGGCCAGTAGTGCCCGCTGCAGCGCGCTTCCAAATCGCGGTTCTTTCCGCAAGTCTTTTGCCTTCATCCGCATCGCTCCGCCGGTGTGCAGCACGATGGCCTTGTCGGGCGTGACCACGCCGCCCAGGAAAATATTGATTCCCACGATTCCTTCGCGGCCGATGATACCGACCTCGACGGTGCGGCCATCGTCCATGCTGTCGATCATGGCGATCACCGCATCTTCTGGAAAGTACACGGCCTCGATCCTCTGATCCGCCCGATAGACAATCTCACCGCGCTTCAACAGCACGTACTCGAGCTTGGGCAGAAGACGCTTGTATTCCGTGGCCAGGAGGCCCGCAAGGATGCTGTTCCTGGCGGGATTTTCGCCATACGGGGACGGTCGCCGTCTATGGGAAGCAGGGGTGTTCGCTATTTCCATCGCAAGCGTGAGTAGCCGGCAACGGGTCGCGGCCTGCGCATCCGACTCATGAGGTGCTCCTGGTGCTCTGTCTGCGGCTGGTTCCCTTCAGCGAAGATTCATGGTAAATCGCCGGCGCCGTCGCGTCCGTGCGGCTGCGCACATACAATCAAGGCTGCGCCTGTGAGTCATGGACATACGCAACCGCCGCCGCGCCGGCGTTGCGGCGCCGCTCGAGCCCCGCATGCTAAGTTCTCAGGCTGCGTAGGGACTCGTCGCGGCTTTGGGTTTCGGGCACACTTGTGGCTGCCTGCGAGAGCCCCGCTCGATACACTCCAGAGTCACACCGATGCCAGCCTATCTGTTCGCGAACATAGAGATCACCCATCCCGCGGATTTTGAGGCGTACCGGGCGGGTGTGTCCGCGGTCATCGCCGCGTATGGCGGACGCTATCTGGTGCGCGGCGGCGCGGTCGAGCGACTGGAAGGGGATGCGCCCGCGGGACGGCTCGTGATCGTCGAATTTCCGGATATGGCGCGGCTCAAGGCGTTCTACGCCTCGGTCGACTACCAGGCGTTGCTGACCCTGCGTCAGCGTGCCGCGAGAACGAGCCTGCTCGCCATCGAGGGCGTGAGCGCGCCACGCGGCAGCGGGTGAGAGAGTCGATTCACCGCAACCCCTCTTGTGCTGCTCGTCTCGCGCCGGCGGCGCTTCTTGGATTGCTGCTTGGCGCGGTCGGCGCGGCGGCCGCGAGCGCTTCGCCCGGCGGATTCGCCGAGCAGGTATACATCGACGCCGCAGTCTATACCCAAGATCCGGCACAGCCTTGGGCGGAAGGTTTCGCGGTCTCGGGCGGCAAGTATCTCGCCGTGGGCTCCAGTGCGGCGATGCGCCTGCTGGCCGGCCCCGCCACCCGCATCATTGATCTCAAAGGCCGGATGGTCATGCCCGGTCTCATCGACGACCATGTGCATGCCGTCGACGGCGCGATGGGCGAGCTCTACGATTGCATATTCGCCTCGAGCGCGACGCCACTGCAGATCCGCACGGCACTGACCGAATGCGTCAAGAGGACACCCAAAGGGGTCTGGATCAGCGGCGGCTACTGGGCGAGCGACTTCTTCAAAAATCACCCGATCGCCTCGCCGCGCGCGTGGCTCGATGCGGTCTCGGGCGGGCGGCCGGTCATCTGGCGGGACGATACCGGGCACAATGTGTGGGCCAATTCCGCGGCGCTGCGCCTCGCCGGTGTCGATTCCCATACGCCGGATCCCGTCGGCGGGCGGTTCGAGCGGGAAGCGGACGGCAGCACTCCGAACGGCGTGGCACTTGAAGCGGCCGCCGAGAAGATCCAGGCGGCGGTGGCCGAGCGCACGGCGCAACAGTATCGGCGCAGCGTCCTGTACGCCCAACAGCTGGCGCATCGCTTTGGGATCATCGGATTGAAGGAAGCCGACGCAAGTAGCCCCACCATTGCGGCGTACCAGGCGGCGGATCAGCAAGGCCGTCTTCATCTGTACGTCGCCACCTGCATCTCGACGCTTGCGATGCAGGACGATCCGCGTACCTTGCTCAATTTCGACGAGATCGACAAGATCCACGCAGCCTACCACTCCAATCTGGTCGCCACCGATTTCGTCAAGATCTATCTGGACGGGGTGCCCACCGCCGCGCGCACGGCGGCGATGCTCGATCCTTACCTGCCGGATGCGGGCGGCCGCAGCGTCTCCGGCGAACTGCACGTGAATCCGGACATCCTGGCCAGAGACGTCGAGGAGCTCGATCGGCGCGGATACACGATCAAGATGCACGCGGCGGGTGACCGGGCGATTCGCGTGGGCCTCGATGCGATTGCGGCGGCCCGGCGAGCCAACCCCGTCGGTCGGTTGCGCCATGAGCTCGCGCACGCCGGCTTCATCTCGCCGCAGGATCTCGGCCGCTTCGCCGAGCTTAATGCCGTGGCGGAATTCTCGCCCGTCATCTGGTACCCCTCGCCGATCATCGATGCGGTGATCGAAGCGGTCGGCGAGCGCGCCAGGCACTATTGGCCGATACGCACGCTGCTCGCGACAGGCGCGCCGCTTGCCGCCGGCTCCGATTGGCCTTCCGTGGTGCCCTCGATGGACCCATGGGGCGGCATCGAGGCGATGGTGACCCGCGGCGACCCGTACCGCCATACACCGCAAACCTTGTGGCCTGAGGAGGCCATAGGACTTGCCGATGCGCTACGCATCTACACCCTCGACGGAGCCGCGGCGCTGCGGCGCGAGGCACAGACCGGCTCCATCGTGGCGGGCAAGTCTGCCGACTTCATTGTCCTGAATCGCAACTTGTTTAAAATAGCGCCAAGCCAAATCAGCGGCGTTCACGTCGACATGACATATTTTCAGGGACACAAGGTGTACCCGCACCACACGTCGCAGTGACCAACATCCGCTCGCAGTCAAATCGATGTGCCTGATTCTGCTTGGATGGCACGTGCATCCGGAGTTTCCGTGCGTACTGGCGGCGAATCGCGACGAATTTCACGAGCGTCCGACCGAGCGCGCGCACTGGTGGTCCGACCGTCCGGATATTCTTGCCGGACGGGACCTGTCGGCGGGCGGCACCTGGCTGGGCGTGACGCGCGGCGGACGATTCGCAGCCCTGACCAATTTTCGCGATCCCGGGGTTCAGCGTGCAGATGTTCCGAGCCGCGGGCGGCTGGTCACGGACGAATTGGAGTCGGGTCGTTCCGTCGCCGATAGCATGCAACACCTACGCACCGTGTGTGCGAACTACAATCCCTTCAATATGATCTTCAGCGATGGAGCGCGGCTCGGGGTATTTGAAAGCGTGCGCCGTGACGGCCGCGAACTCGGGGAGGGCATCTTCGGCCTGTCGAATCACCTGCTCGACACGCCCTGGCCCAAGGTGCTGAACGCCAAGTCCCGACTGGCCGCTGCGCTCGCGGACGTGCACGATGCGACGCGCTTGATGCACTCGTTGCGCGATGATGGGCAGGCGCCGGACGCCGACCTGCCGCAAACAGGCATCGGTCTGGAATGGGAGCGGCTGCTTTCCAGTGCATTCGTGCGCGCCGATGAATACGGAACCCGCTGTTCGACGGTCTTTCGCATCGACCGGGCCGGCCGGGCGTTCTTCGATGAGTGGTCGTGGGATCGCGAAGGCGAGGAGAGCGGCCGGGAGAGTTTCAGGTTCGACCTGCGTGCGGCGCCATCCTGAGGCCGGATGAACATGAGCCATCAGGCGAGTCTCGGTCTCAAGCTGCGCACGTCGCGCGAGGTCACGGCGCCCAGCAGGTGATCGTTCTCGTCGGTGATCGGCAGCGCTCGAAACCCGTACCGGTCGAAGAGCATTGCCGCTTCGCGCAGCGTAGCGTCCGTCGGCAGGGCGATCACGTGTTCAGTCATGATGTCGCCGAGCGTCTGTCCCTCTTCCGCCGCGACCATTTCCCTGATGGCCACGACACCCTTGAGGATCCCGGCCGCATCGGTGACGTAGACATACATCACGACATTCTTGCCCGTCGCGAGCTCGCGATAGCGGTCGAGCACTTCCGCGGCCGGCGTTGAGGCCGGCATTTTGATGAGCTCGGCGGCTCCGGATCCGTAGAGCAGGATCTGCTCGTCGTGCTTGCCGATGATGTGCTCCACTTTGGAGGACTTCTCCTTGTCGAGGAGCGTCAAGATTCCCTTCGCCTGATCGCGCGGCAGAATCGCGAGAATGTCGGCGGCCTGCGCGGGGCTCATCTCGTTGATCAGCTGCGCGGCGCGCTCTTTCTCGATGGCGCGGATCAGTTCCCTCTGCACCCGCGGCTCCACCTCCTCGAGGGTATCCGACGCCTGTTCCGCATCGAGCGCGTTGAACAATGCAACGCGCTGTCCGCCCTCGAGCTCCTCCAGGATGTCGGCCAGATCCACCGGATGAATTTCGCTCAAGCCCGCCTTGGGGACCTTCAGCTTGATGTTTCCGGCAAAGCTTCCCAGCTGCTCCGGCAGGGGCTGCACGTAGAGCCAGGACACCCGGTTCTCTTCGTTGCGATTGGTGAGCAGTTTCGCGAGCTTGCGAAGGCCAAGGCGGCGCAGGGCCCGGTAGTGGCTGAAATCCACCTCCGCCGCGTACAGCTTGCCGCTCTGGAAAGCGAGCTTCACATCGTAGACGATTTCTACCTCGTGGTCGTCCATGTCCAGGATCTTCTTGTCGAGTATGTGGTCGTGCAGCAGGATCAGGTTTTCCTGCGGCGCGCGCTCGAATTGCGTGGTGGCTTGCTCGTCGATGTCGAGCACGACCTCGTTGTTGGAAATGAGCAGCACTTTGTCCCACGGAACCGTCAGCCTCGGGTAGCCGAACGGCCGCGTGACGATGATGTGCGTGACCTCGGGCAGCTTGCCGGTCTCGACGATCGCAAGGTCGCCGAGGCGCCCGATCCGGTGCTTCTTCACGAAGACCCGCCGGTCGAGTATCTCGCTCAGGTAAAACTCGTGCTCGAGTACGGTTACCACGGCTCACCCCTGCGTCACGATCAGAACGAACTTGTAGATCATCAATGCCACCAGAGCCAGAAGGTACACGCGCAGCACCATCAGCGAAACCCGCACGCCGCCGGACATATCGATGCGCGGCTCGCGATAGCGGGCGTTGATCGCGCGTATCTTGTCTAACAGGTTGCGAAATGCGCTCATATCGGCGTACTCGTTCTATGTGAACAGGGTGGGAAACAATACGGACACGCCGTACAGGGTCGACAGCACGATGATCGACACGACTATGAAGCCGCCGATGAGGTTCTGACGCAGCGAGTTGCAGCGCTCGCCCATTGCCGCCTTGTCGTTGAGCAGCAGGATCAGAAACACCAGCGCGGCCGGGAGCAGGGTGACGGCGACGACCTGCACGAACAGGGTGATGAGGACGAGCGGCGCTTTCGGGATGAGCACGATGAGGCCGGCGCTGACCAGCATGAAGAAGTAGGTCGCGTAGAACCACGGCGCCTGGCGGATCTTCGTGTTGAGCGAATGTGCCCAGCCGAAGATCTCGCCAAAGGCCCACGAGCTGGCAAGGGAAATGCAGATGGCTCCCAGCAGGCCGGCATCGAACAGCCCTATGGCGAGGAACGTCCCGACGTAGCGATCGGTCTTCATCATCACCTGAGCCGCCTGCGCGGCGCTGTCGATGTCGATGCCCGGAAGCACGGTCCCGGTGACGATGATGATGAATACGGCGACTACGACGGTGACAATCGAGCCGAGCAATGTGTCGAACCGGCCCCACGGGATGTCCTTTTCGAGCATGCCCTTGTCGACGACGGCGCTTTGCTGGAAGAAAAGCATCCATGGCGCGATCGTCGTGCCGATGTTGGCCATGAGGAAAAAGAACAGCTGGCCGTTGAATCCCCCCGCGAAATTCGGAATCAGTCCCTGCTGCAGTACGTCGCGCACCGCCGGATGCACGAGAAAGGCGCCCGGGATGTAGATCAAGTTCAACGCGCAGAACAGCAGCGCGAGCTTCTCGAATGTCCAGTATCTTCCGTTGAGAACGATGACCGTCATCAGCACGATGACCGCCGCCACGGTGATCCACGGCGGCACGCCGAATATGGCGAAAGCGGCGGTCATGCCTACGAACTCGGTGACCAGCGTCAGCCAGTCGACGATCATCAGGTCGAGCAGTGAAAACCAGCCCCAGAAGGCCCCGAAGCCGTCGAAGATCGCTTCGGCGTGACCGCGCTTGGTCACGGCGCCGAGGCGCACGGTCATCTCCTGGACATAGTAGGCGACGGGGATGAGCAGCAGCAGGAACCAGATGAGGTGGTAACCGTATTTCGCGCCGGTGGCCGCGTACGTGGTGATCCCGCCGGCGTCGTTGTCCGCAACCATGACGACCATGCCCGGCCCGGCAATAACCAGGTACAGGCCGATGGCCTTCCACGCCTTGCGCAGGGGATAGTAGAGCTTCGCGAAGAAATTCACATCCGCGACCTACGCGACGGCTTCATGTGCGAAAAGGCGAGTGTGCGCAACCCTCGGGATAGAACCGATAATGCAGCCATGATCGCTACTCCTCCACATACTCGAGTCCTGGTTCGAGCCCGGGGAGGGATGGCTGCAAAAATTCAGCAGATCAGCGCCGAATTTCCCTCACCGACACTCTTCCGGGCCCTGGCTCCACCCACCGACGTGCGCATCCCGCCCCGCCGAGGCGAGGCGCCTGCCCGTGTGTCGATGGCCGGGGTACTGTGCGGCTCCATAAGGTCTTACGCAACATACCCTACCCTGGTATAGTTAATCAAGAGGTTGGAACCATGGGTCATGTTGCAAACGAGAAAGCCAAACTGCTGAATCGCCTCAAGCGACTGCGCGGTCAGGTCGAGGCGATCGAACGGGCGGTCGAGGCGGACGATGTGTGCGCCGACGTCCTGCAACAGGCGACCGCATGCCGCGGGGCCCTGGACGGCTTCATCGCGGAAGTCATCGAGGATCACATCCGCGAACACATGATCGATCCGCAGTCAAAGCGCGAAGCTCCGCAGGTGCTGGCGGCCGAAGAGCTGATCGAGATCGTTCACCAGTATCTTAAGCGGTAGGCCGCCTTACGATATTTTTTGCGCAGGTGCGCATTTTTTCCCAAATTGTAAGTCACAATCCACGGCATGAGTCGAAGGCCCCGGAGATCAGGTAATGGCTTTACGTTTCTTGGCAATTGGTGCGTTGGCTGTCTTGGGCGCGGCCGCCCAGGCGGTCCCGGCAGAGGGTGCGGCGCACTCTCTCGCCGGCGGGCATGCTCGAGACGCCACTTACGAGAACGCGGCGCCCAGCTTCGGCACGCTGTCGAGCAGCGGATCGAACGCGGGCGAATACCTGCTGAACTTTGACGCAACGGGCGCGACAAACTCGACTGCACTGCCGGTGAGCATTGCGCCGATTCCACCGGGCGGCTCGGTCGCCGTGCTGGTGCAGTGGGATCAGCCGAGCGCGGCCGGAACGCCGGGGAGTGCGGCCAGCAGCATCGATCTATGCATCGGCGGGACGACCGGCACCGTGATCGTCACCGACTACGACGGCAACGCCCTGAGCTGCACGGGCCCGAGTGCGGCGGGCGCCGATCCTTACCAGGTCCTGTTCCTCACGAATCCAACCCATTCGGCCGGCGACAGCCAGAAGCAGACCGTGAGCATCGTCGTCGGTCTGGCCGCCAACGGCAGCGGCACTCGGGCACCGGCTCGAATCAGCGTCGCCGTGCAAGGCGGCGCCGGCAGTACGATCGATGCCTTTTCGACCAACGATGCCACTGCAGAGGCGCACCTGCACAGCGCGATGCCGACGGCGGCCGCGGCGGCCCCGGCAGCGCCTGCCGCACCCACGCTCACACTGGGCGCAACCACCATTGAAGGCCCTGGTGCGGCCGTGATTGCCTGGTCATCGGTCAACGCGCTGTACTGCACCCCTTCTGGAAATGCGAATACCGAGAATCTGGGGAGCTGGATCGGCACGCTGCCCCCCAGCGGCGAATACACGGAGACCCCGCTCACGGCGGGCACCTACATATTCACGTTGACCTGCTCGAACGCGGTGGGTACGTCGCCCCCGACCTCGGTGACCTTGACCGTTACCCCCTCGCCCAACACCGGCGGCGCCGGCGGGCTCGATGGCTGGCTGCTGCTGGGCCTGGCGGCGCTCAGCTTTTCGCGTCGGCTTCATCGATTACCGAATTCTCCAGAATGCCGACCCGGCTGATCTCGATCTCCACCCGATCGCCGGGGCGCAGCCAGATTTGCGGGGTGCGCGCCATGCCGACGCCGCCCGGCGTGCCGGTGACGAGCACATCGCCCGGCTGCAAGGGCGCCATCGTCGAGAGGTAGGCGATCAGCTGCGCAATGCCATGGATCATCATGTCCGTGGTTGCGCGCTGCAGTTCCCGGCCGTTGACGCGCGTCGTGAGCGTCAGGGGCGCGCCGGCTTCTATTTCGTCGGCCGTCACCAGCCACGGCCCGAAGGCGCCTGTCCGCCAGAAATTCTTTCCCGGCCCCCACTGGCTCGTGTGCCGCTGCCAGTCACGCACACTGACATCGTTGTAGCAGGCATAGCCGGCGACGTGCGCCCATGCGTCAGCCTCGGCGATGCGCCGCCCGCCGCTGCCGATGACGACGGCAAGCTCACCCTCGTAGTCGATCGCGGTCGACTCCGGAGGGCGCGGTATCGGTTGGCGATGCGCCGCCTGCGACATCGCGGTGCGCTGAAAGAGCACGGGCTTTTCCGCGATCCTGGCCTTGGTTTCCTCGACATGGTCCCGGTAGTTCAGGCCGACGCACCAAATCGCCCCCGGGTTGGGAATTACCGGTAACAGGGTGATCGCATCCAGCGGCAGGTCCGCGCCCGCTCGATGCATCGCCTCTCTCGCCGCATCGAGGGCTCGCGGGTCGGCGAGCAGCGCTTTCAAATCGGCGAATCGTGCTCCGAGCAGCGGGCCGAGATCGACGGCGCGGTCGTTGGCGGGCGCGTTGCTGATGGCGCCGAACGTGGCCCGGCCGGCGGAAATGAAGCTGATGAGTTTCACTCTCGGATGCTCAGCCGTTTAAGGGCGCGCGGCCCATGCGACGGGGATTGCAGTTTGGCGTTCATGGGGTTACATACTAATCGGGAAACATCATAAACAGGAAAAACTATGGACTTCACCCTGAGCCCGCGGCAGATCCATTGGCGGACTCTCGTCAGGAATTTCGTGGAAACGCACATCCGTCCGCGGCAGCGCGATTACGACGCGCAACAGGCGGCCGGCGAGCGCTGGAAGGTGCTGCCGATTATCGAGGAGTTGAAGGCCAAGGCGAAGAGCGCGGGGTTGTGGAATCTGTTCATGCCCCCGAGCCATCCGGCGGGCCATGTCGATGATGGGTTCGCATTCGACGGACCGGGTCTCACGAATCTCGAATACGCCCTGTGCGCCGAGGAGATGGGCCGGGTCGATTGGAGTTCGGAGGTGTTCAATTGTTCCGCCCCGGACACGGGCAATATGGAGGTACTGCACCGCTACGGCACCCGGGAGCAGAAGGAGCGCTGGCTCAAGCCGATGATGAACGGGGAAATCCGTTCGGCATTCCTCATGACCGAGCCGGCGGTGGCCTCCTCGGATGCCACCAACATCGAAACGAAGATCGAGCGCGACGGCGATACCTACGTGCTCAACGGACGAAAATGGTGGTCCTCGGGTGCCGGGGACCCGCGCTGCCGTCTCGCCATCGTCATGGGCAAGACCAATTTCGCTGCGGCGCGCTTTTCGCAGCAGTCGATGGTGCTGATGCCGATGAGCGCGCCCGGCGTGCAAATCGTGCGCATGCTGCCGGTGTTCGGCTTCGACGATGCGCCGCACGGCCATGCGGATGTGATTTTGAGGGATGTCCGAATACCGGCCGATCATATGCTGCTCGGAGAAGGACGCGGCTTCGAGATCGCTCAGGGCCGGCTCGGACCCGGGCGGATTCATCACTGCATGCGCACGATCGGCGTCGCCGAGGAGGCGCTCGACAAGATGTCGAGGCGCCTGTCCTCGCGGGTGGCGTTCGGTAAGAAGCTCGCCGATCAATCCGTGTGGGAGCAGCGCGTCGCGGAGGCGAGGATCGACATCGAGATGACGCGCCTGCTGTGCCTCAAGGCGGCCGACATGATGGATCGGGTCGGCAACAAGGAGGCGCGCGCCGAGATCGCCATGATCAAGGTCGCCGCGCCCAGAATGGCGCTTCGCGTCATCGACGACGCCATCCAGGCGCACGGCGGTGCCGGCGTGAGCAGCGACTTCGGGCTCGCCAAGAGCTTTTCCCAGATCCGCACGCTGCGCCTGGCGGACGGCCCCGACGAGGTGCACAACCGTTCGATCGCTCGGCTCGAATTCGGCAAGCACCGTCCCACATGAGCTTCGCGCCGCGCACCCCCTTGAGCGCAGAGCGCCTGGACGTCGCCGCCCTGGATCGCTGGATGCGCGGCCACGTCCCTGGATACAGCGGTCCGGCGGCGGTCGAGAAGTTTCCGTCCGGCCAATCGAATCCGACCTATCGCATCGAAGCGGCGTCGGGACGCTACGTGATGCGCCGCAAGCCCTTCGGCCCGCTGCTGCCCTCGGCGCACGCGGTCGAGCGCGAATACCGGCTGCTCGCCGCGCTGCATCCGACCGGCTTTCCGGTTCCCAAACCGTATGCGCTTTGCACGGACTCCACGGTCATCGGGGCGGACTTCTACGTCATGGAGATGATCGAGGGGCGTACCTTCTGGGATGGCGCGCTTCCGCAGTCGAGCGCGGCGCAGCGCCGCGCGACCTACGAGGCGATGATCGATGTGCTGGCGCGTCTGCATGGGATCGATCCGCCCAAGGTCGGACTCGGCGACTACGGCCGGCCGGGCAATTACTTCGAGCGGCAGGTGCGCCGCTGGACGCAGCAGTACCGAGCCTCGGAAACCGAGCGCATCGAAGAAGCGGAAAGATTGATTGCCTGGCTTCCCCTGACGCTTCCGGTCCAGGATCAGGTGGCGATCGTGCACGGCGACTATCGCATCGATAACATGATTTTCGCCGCCGATGCGCCGCGGGTGCTGGCCGTTCTCGACTGGGAATTGTCGACAACCGGTGATCCGCTGGCCGATTTCTCGTATCTGTTGATGAATTGGCAATCCCCGCATGAGGGCGCCGCCGGGATCGCGGGTCTTGACTTGAAGGCGCTCGGTATTCCGACCCTTGATGAGGCCGTCAGCCGGTATTGCGCCGCCACCGGCCGGCGCGGCGTGCCCGACCTCAATTGGTATTTCGCCTACAACTTGTTCCGCCTGATGGCGATCGTGCAGGGCATTTGCAAGCGCGTCCTGCAGGGAACGGCGTCCAACGCACAGGCGGCCGCCATGGCCGCGCGGGTCCGCCCGCTCGCGGCGCAGGCCTGGGCCTGCGCGCGTCAGGCAGGCGCTTGCTGACGCTGTATCCGCACGAGGATGGATCATGTCGCTGTTCGACTTGAGCGGTAAGGTTGCCGTCATCACGGGTTCCTCACGCGGCATCGGCCGGGCCATTGCCGAAGCGATGGCCGAGCAGGGTGCCAAGGTCGTCATCTCCAGCCGCAAAATCGCCGCGTGCAGGGCGACGGCGGATGCGATCAATGTGGCGCACGGGTCGGGCACCGCCATGGCCTGTACGGCGAACATCAGCTCGAAGGATGAGCTTCAGGCGCTGGTCGACGCCGCGCGCATGGAATTCGGCCACATAGACATACTCGTCTGCAATGCGGCATCGAATCCCTACTACGGTCCGATGGCGCACATCTCGGACGAGCAGTTCCGCAAAATCTTCGACAACAACGTGCTGTCCAATCACTGGCTGATCGGGATGGTGGCCCCCGAGATGCTGGAGCGCAGGGACGGGTCCATCATCATCATCTCCTCCATCGGCGGGCTCACCTCCTCGACGGTGATTGGCGCCTACAACGTGTCGAAGGCCGCGGATTTCCAGCTGGCGCGCAACCTGGCCGCCGAATATGGGCCATTCGGCGTACGCGTGAATTGCATTGCCCCCGGGCTCGTGCGCACCGATTTTGCGCGCGCTCTCTGGGAGAACCCGCAGACACTGAAGGCGGTGACCGCGGGCAGCGCGCTGCGGCGGATCGGCGAACCGCGCGAAATCGCGGGAGCCGCCGTCTATCTGGCCGCTCCGGCTTCCGCCTTCACCACGGGGCAGGCCATCATCGTCGATGGAGGCGCCACCATCGGCGTCGGCCTGTGAGCGGGCGTCTGCAAGGGAAGATCGCCATCGTCACCGGCGCGGGCAGCGGGATCGGCAAAGCGGCGGCGGCGCTGTTTTCGCGCGAGGGAGCCACCGTGGTCGCTGCCGATCTTCACGGTACCGAGGTCGCCGTGGACGCAGGCGATGAGGGTCAAATGGCGGCGCTCATCGCCGCCACGGTCGACAGGTGCGGCGGACTCGACGTGATGTTCGCCAATGCCGGGGTGTCGGGCGGGGCCGCGGCATTGTTCGAGCAGGATGCCGCGGACTGGCAGCGGATATTGCAGACCAATTTGATCGGCCCCTTTCTCGCCATCAAGTATGCCGCACCGGCCATAGCAAGGCGCGGCGGGGGATCGATCATCTGCACGGCATCGGTGGCAGGTTTGAGGTCTGGGGCCGGGGGACCTGCCTATTCCGCCTCGAAAGCCGGAGTCATCAATCTGGTGCAGGTCGCGGCGCAGCAGCTCACGGGTTCCGGGGTGCGGGTCAATGCGCTGTGTCCGGGGCTGATCGAGACTGGAATGACGCGGCCGGTTTTCGAAGCGGCGCGCAGTGCCGGCAAGGAGGATCGCATCGGGCGCCTGAACCCGTTGCGGCGCAGCGGCCTGCCTGAAGAAGTGGCGCACGCCGCGCTGTTCCTCGCGTGCGCCGAATCAAGCTATGTCAACGGCCATGCCCTCGTGGTCGACGGCGGGCTGTCGAGCTCGCATCCTTTCATCAAACAGGAATACGGCAAGTCCTCGTTCTAAAATCATGCGCCTGCGTCCAGGGGAAATTGTATGAACGGCGCAGAAGCCGCACTGATGAGTCTGGCCGATTCGGGGGTGGAGGCCTGCTTCTGCAACCCGGGTACCAGCGAGATGCAAATGGTGGCGGCCTTCGACCGGGAAAAGCGCGTTCGACCCGTGCTTTGCCTCTTCGAAGGCGTGGCCACCGGCGCTGCGGACGGCTACGGGCGGATGGCAGGGAAACCGGCGGCGACTTTGCTGCACCTCGGCCCCGGCCTCGCCAACGGCGGCGCGAATCTGCACAACGCGCGGCGAGCGTTCACGCCGCTTGTCAACATCGTCGGCGATCATGCCACCTACCATCAGCCATATGACGCGCCGTTGCAGTCCGACATCGCGAGCCTGGCGAGGCCGCTGTCGATATGGGTGGAGTCGGCGTCGACGGCGGATGACGCGCCGCGCCTCGCTCGCGAAGCCGTGGCCGCGAGTTACGGTCCTCCCGGCGGCGTAGCCACACTAATCTTGCCGGCTGACTGCGCGTGGACCGAGACGGCGACAAGCCAGGCCAAAACCGCTTCCACCATCCACCGTCATTCATCGACCGGCTGGGGCGCGCGTATTGACACCGCGGTGCAAGCGGTGAGGGTCGCCCGCAGGCCGCTGCTTCTCATGGGTGGACTCGCCTGCAACGAGCGGGGGCTGGCCGCTGCGGGACGCCTCGCTGCGACCGGGATCCGGGTGATGAGCGACACGTTCGTCAGCCGCCTTGCGCGCGGAGCCGGCAGATTCGCTCCAGACCCCATGCCCTATTTCGGCGAAATGGCCGCGGCGGAGCTTGCGGGTACCGACCTGATGCTGTTGGCGGGTACGCGCGCGCCGGTCGCCTTTTTCGCCTACCCGGATAAGCCGAGCACGCCAACGCCGGCGACATGCCGGGTGCAGACGCTTTCGACGCTGCAAGAGGACGCAACGTCGGCTCTCGAAGCGCTGGCCGATGCTCTCGGAGCGAAGGCTTCGGCGCCCGTGCCATCCTATTCGATGCCCGGTAAGCCTCAGGGCAATCTCACGCCCTCCACGGTCGGAGACTCCATCGCACGCTGGCTGCCTGAGGGCGCGATCGTTTGTGATGACGCGGTTACGGCTCGCATGGCAATTTTCGCACGCTCTCGCGCCGCCAAGCCGCACGATTGGTTGATGCTGACGGGCGGGGCCATCGGTGCCGGTATGCCCATGGCGATCGGGGCTGCCATAGCCGCCCCTGAACGCAAGATCGTCTGCTTCAGCGGCGATGGTGCCGCCGCGTACACGCTACAAAGCCTATGGACAATGGCTCGAGAAGGACTTGACGTGACCACGGTCGTGTTCGCGAACCACGCGTACCGCATTCTGAACATCGAGCTTTCACGTACTCGCTCGGGTGACGCGGGACCGGCGGCGTCCAGACTGCTCGACCTCGGCGATCCGCGCATGGACTGGACTGCTCTCGCGAAGGGCTTCGGCATTGCGGGCGTGCGCTGCGCGACGGCCGAGGACTTTGATGCCGCGTTCGCCCGGTCGCTCGCTTCGCCCGGGCCTCACTTCATCGAAGCGAACTGGGCGGATGCAGGGGTCGGTGTGCCGTAGCCGCTGGTTCAGGCGCTCGCAGCGCCGCGCAGTGCGGCGAGGCTTTGGCGCTGGACACCGGCGGGATCGAAATTCGTGGGCGCGAGCCAGTGCTCGAACGCCGCCTTCGCGGCTGGCCATTCCTCGTCGAGCATCGAGTACCAGGCCGTGTCGCGATTTCGGCCCCGAACAATCATGTGCTTGCGGAAAATACCTTCAAAAGTGAACCCGAAACGCAGGGCCGACCGGCGCGACGGCTCGTTAAGCGCGTTGCACTTCCATTCATATCGGCGGTACCCCAGATCCTCGAAAATGTAACGCATGAGCAGGTATTGCGCCTCGGTCGCGCCCGGGGTGCGCTGAAGACTCTTGCCGTAAAGAATGTTTCCGACCTCGATGCACCGGTGTGACGGATCCATTCGCATCAGGGTCTCGAACCCCAGCGCGCGCCCGGTGGATTGATCAATGATCGCGAAGAAGAGCGGATCTGTGGATGCCGCCTTGCGAGCCAGAAAGTCGCGAAAGCACTTCTCGTCCGCGAACGGTTCGTCGAACAGGTATTGCCACCGGGCTGCGGCGCCAATCCCATGGGTCTCCTCCCACAGCGATGAGCCATGCCGGTCCGGATCGAGCGGCTCGAGGCGAATGAATCGGCCGGCGATCACCCGCCGGTCGGGGCGGCGGGCCGCATGCGCCGGTACCTCAGGTCCGATGGGCAGGCTTGAGACGGGATCGAGAACCTGGATGCTCACCGCTATGGGCTTCGTGCGCGGGCCGTCACTTCGATTTCGATCCGCATCCTCTTGTCCACGAGTCCGGCGCTGATCATCGTTGCCGCCGGACGAATGTCACCGAAGTATTTGCGAAGCGTGGGCCAGCAGCGCGAAAACTCGCTCGCATCAGGAAGAATGTAGGTCACGCGAACCACGTCGGCCAGAGTGCAGCCGGCTTGATGCAAGGCAGCGTGGATATTTCGAAAGGCCTGTTCGGTCTGCTCGACGACATCCGGGGAGATGGACATCGTGTCGTAGTTGAATCCGGTCGTGCCGGCGACAAAAACCCACTCGCCGTCAACGACAGCTCTTGAGTAGCCGACCTGTGACTCAAAGCTGGATCCAGAGCTGATGAGCCGGCGAGTCATCGAGGCACCTCGATCGGAACACTTCAGGGCAGGTGGTTTCGCATATTAACGCAACGCAGCGCGGTTGAGTAAATGCCCGTCGCGCAACAGCTGGCGTGGCGTCCCCCGGATGCAGCTACAATGCCGCCACCATGAAGGCATTGCTCAGCAAGCGGCCGGGACCGCCCGAGACGCTCGAACTGACCGAGGTTGCGGATCCAGCGGCGGCGCCCGGAGAGCTCCTCGTCGCGATCAAAGCGGCGGGCGTCAATTTTCCCGATGCGCTGATCATCGAGGATCGGTACCAGCTCAAGCCGGCACGACCGTTCGCGCCGGGCGCGGAAGTGGCCGGCGTGGTCGAGAGCGTGGGCGCGGGAGTCGTCCGATTCGCGCCAGGGGACCGGGTTCTCGGGTCGGCGGGCTGCGGAGGGTATGCGGAAAGAATCGCGCTCCGCGAAGAGCAATGTCTGCGCATACCCGACGCCATGCCGTTCGAGGAGGCCGCCGCCTTCATGCTCACTTACGGGACCTCCTATTATGCCCTCAAGAATCGCGGCAGGCTCGAGGCCGGCGAGACGCTGCTCGTGCTCGGCGCCGCCGGCGGCGTTGGCGTCGCCGCGGTCCAACTTGGCAAGGCACTCGGCGCGCGGGTGATCGGCGCAGTCTCATCGGCGGACAAGGCGGCATTTGCAAAGCGCTGCGGTGCGGACGAGACCCTGGTCTATCCGAGCGGCGCGCTGTCGAAGGACCAAAGCCGCGCCCTGGCTGCGGACTTCAAACGAGTGTGCGCGGGCGGTGCGGACGTGATCTTTGATGCGGTCGGCGGCGATTACTGCGATCCGGCGCTGCGCACGATGAACTATGAAGGCCGCTATCTGGTGATCGGCTTTCCGGCCGGCATACCGGCGCCGCCGCTCAATCTGGCTTTGCTGAAGAACTGTTCGATCGTGGGAGTGTTCTGGGGAGCGTTCGTAGCGCGTGAACCCGATCAGCACGGGAAGAACATGCATGAGTTATTCGAGCTGTACGTGCAGGGGCGGATTCGCCCGCACATCTCACAGACGTTCTCGCTTGCCGACGGCGCCAAGGCGATCCGCGCGCTGCTCGAGCGGCGCGCCACGGGCAAGCTTGTGATCGTGATCTAGGCGCGCTCAGGCCTGGAATCCCTTGCCGGCGGCGGCGCGCTGCGTGAGCAGCGGCGAGAGGCTGAAAGCGGGGCCGAGGCGGCCCGCATGCTCCTCAAGACCCGCTACGATGGTGCGCAATCCCACCTGTGAGGCCCAATACATCGGGCCGCCTAGATACGACGGCCATCCATAGCCTGCGGTCCAAACCACGTCGATGTCCGAAGCCCGCTGCGCCACGCGTTCATCGAGGATTTTCGCGCCTTCGTTGATCATCGGATACAGGCAGCGCTCCAGGATCTCCCGATCGCTGACTTCGCGCGGTACATATCCGCGCTCTTTCGCAAACTGCGCAATCAAGCGGTTCGCTTCCGCCGAAGGCGAAGGGCGCCTCGCGGCATCGTAGTCGTAGAACCCCTTGCCGGTCTTCTGACCCCAGCGGCCCGCCGCGCACAATGCGTCGCGAAGGGTCTCGACGCGCTTCGGATCCCGATGCCAGCCGATGTCGACACCGGCCAGATCAGCGAGCTGCAGGGGTCCCATCGGCATGCCGAATTCCGTGATGACACGGTCGACACGCTCCGCGGCAACGCCTTCCATGAGCAGTTCGATGGCTTGCAGCTGCCGCGGCTTGAGCATGCGGTTGCCGATGAAGCCGTCGCAGACGCGCGCCACCACGGCGATCTTGCCGATGCGCCTCGCGATCGCCATGGCGGTCGCGAGCACGGGGTCCTCGGTCGCCTTGCCCCGCACCACCTCCAGCAGACGCATGACGTTGGCCGGAGAAAAAAAATGCAGCCCAAGGACTCGCCCCGGCCGGCGCGTCGTCTGGGCAATCACATCGACGTCGAGATAGCTGGTGTTGGTCGCGAGGATCGCCGCGGGCTTGGCGACGGAGTCGAGCTTTTGAAACACGTCGCGCTTGACTTCGATGTTCTCGAAGACCGCTTCGATGATCAAATCGCAGTCGGCCAGGGCCGCCAACGCCGGATCGGGCGTGAGCAGGGACATCGCCGCCTCGACTTGACTATTCGTGAGCCGGCCTTTCGCCGCCGTGGCCTCATAGTTCTTGCGCATCACTGCGACGCCGCGCGCCAGCGAATCCGCATTCAGATCGACGAGCCGAACCGGAATGCCGATCGACAGAAAATTCATGGCAATGCCACCGCCCATCGTACCTGCGCCGACCACACCGACCATGGCGACGGGCAGTGGCTTCGCGGATGGGTCCAGGCCGTCGATCTTGGCGGCCTGCCGTTCCGCAAAGAACAGATATCGCAGAGCGCCGGATTGGGCGCCGGCGAGCAGGCGGTCGAATTCCGCCCGCTCGATGAGCCGCCCCTCGGCATAGGGCAGCGTTGAGGCTTCGATGGCGCGAATCACCGCATCAGGCGCCTCAAAGCCGCGAAACCGCCGCGCGTGCTCCTTGCGAAACGCACTCACCGCGCCGGCGTCGGGGCTCACCGGCCGCTCGCTGGTGCGGGGCAGAGGTCTCATCGCGGCGACCTCGCGCGCCAGCGCGGCTGCTTCCTCGATCAACGAGTCTTCGCCGGCCAGCCGGTTGATGAGTTTCGACGCAAGCGCCTCGCCGGCGCTGATGGGCGAGCCCAGGGCGGCGATTTTCAGCGCTCCAGCGATGCCGATGAGCCGCGGCAGCCGCTGTGTGCCTCCGGCCCCCGGCAGCAGCCCCAGTTTCACCTCCGGCAGACCGAGTTTGGCGGATCCGGCGGCGATGCGGTAATGGCAGGCGAGCGCCACTTCGAGGCCGCCGCCGAGCGCCGTTCCATGGATGGCGGCGATGACGGGCTTTGGGCACGCCTCGATGCGATCGCACAGCTCCGGCAGCTGCAGGCCGGTGCGCGGCTGGCCGAATTCGGTAATGTCGGCGCCCGCGAAAAAGGTTCTTCCCCGGCACGCGATGACGATCGCGCCGACGGTTGCATCGTCGGCTGCGTCCGCAAGTGCGTGCCCGAGCCCGTCGCGTACGGCGGTGCCGAGCGCATTGACCGGCGGATTGTCGACCGAGATGCTCGCCACCCCGGCGTTTTTGGACGTGGAAACGATCAATGCTCTTCCCCTTCGCTGTTGGTGGCCCGCTGCCGTCACTTGAGGTGCCGCGCGAAGAACTCCAGCGTGCGGCGCCACGCGAGCTCCGCGGCCGCCGCGTCATGCTTCAGGAACGGAAGGTTCCTCGAGTCAGCGGTTTCGTTCGCGAATGCATGCTTTGCCTGGTACCGGTGGAATTCGAACGCCACCTTCGCATCGCGCAGTTTCTGCTCCAGCACCTCGACTTTGGCTATCGGGAACGCCGCATCTTCCGTCGCCCAGTGCGCCATCAGCGGTGCCCGGATGCGGCTCGCGTCGATGAATTCGAGTGGGGGGTAGCCGTACCAGACGACGGCGGCGTCGATTTCCGGCACGTTGACCGCCGCAAGCAGGGTCAGCGCGCCGCCCATGCAAAATCCGGTGACGCCGACCTTCGTGCTGCCGGAGGCCTTCAGGTACTGCACCGCGCCACGTACGTCTTGAGCAGCGGCCACCGCGAAGTCCAGGCCCTTCATCAAATGCTCGGCTTCGTTCGCCTGCAGGGCGACCTTGCCGCGATATAGATCCGGCACCAGCGCCCGGTAGCCAGCCCCCGCAAGCTTGTCCGCGACGCCTCGTATCTGGTCGTTGAGCCCCCACCACTCCTGGATCACGACGATCCCCGGCGCCGGCACGCCGTGCGGACCCTCGGTGAAATAGCCGTTCACGCTCGCCCCGTCGGGGCGCTGGTAGCTGATTGCCTTGCCCATTTGATTCGCCTCCGTGTGCCGAGCCGTTGTCACTGCCAGGGGAGTATAATCAGCACCTCTTGGAGGTGTCACATGCTCGCTTACTTGAACGTTGCCGGCGCAATCGCCTCAATACTGATTCTCTCGGGCTGCGCCGCTGAAGCAGGATCGGTGGCCGTCGAACACAATCCCGCCTGCCCGGTTCAAACCGGCAGTCGACTGGCCGCCAACGGGGCGGATTGTTCAATATTTAGCCGCTCCTATTCGAGCGAGGACATCAGCCGCACTGGAGCCACTCAGGCATCAGAGGCGTTGCGGCTCATGGATCCTTCCATCACGGTTAATCGATAGGGCGAAGCGCAGCATTTGCGGGTCTTTGATCGCGTCGAAGGTCAGGCAGATCGGCCCACGGCGCGCTGATAGGCCGGGCGCGCCTTCAGGCGCTCGTGGTAGGCCTGCAGCGTCGCTGACAAGTCGATGTCCGCGGCAAAGCCGGCCATGCCGATCGTATAGCCGACCGAAATATCCGCCGCCGTGAAGCGATCGCCCAGCAGGTAGCGCTCCCCGCCCAAATGATCATCGACGTAGCGCAGCCGCTTTGCCAGGGTGGCTTTCAGGTAGTCGCTCGTCCAGTTGGCGCGTTTGTCTTGCGGAGCGAACAACTTGGTCGCCACGAGCGGATTGCCGTACATCGCCATCCCGGCCTCGCCGAAAAGCAGGAACTGCAGGTACCGCGCGTAATCGGGATCGCCCGGCATCAATTCCAGATCGGTCGGGCCGTACTTTCCCATGATGTAAATCATCATCGCGACCGACTCGATCATCGTGACGGCGCCATCCTGCAGCGTTGGAAGTGATTTCAAGGGATTCACGGCAAGCAGTTCCGCGGACGGCTCGCCGATTTTCACGGCGACGATTTCGTAGGGCAGCCCCAGCTCCTCGCACAACCACAGAATGCGAAGCGACCGCGCTCGGGGTGAATGAAAGATCTTCAGCATCGACATCTCCCGCTTTCCCCATCCTCGTGATGCATGGTACACGCGATAACCGGCATTTTTGACCACTCACCGAAAACGGGTGCAAACTGCCGCTCGAATGTGAATGGGCGGATGCCAGCCCTGGCCGAGGAGGTTTGATGCTAAAAGGCGTGGTCTTGGGAGTCGTGTTGACGATCGTCATCGCCATTATCGGCGCTTACGCCCTGGCGCAGCTCGGCCTCATTCCGGCCAATGCCGATTCGAAGCCGGGCCGGCTGGAAACCTGGATGGCGGACACATCGCTCGATTCGACGCTTCGCCGGGAGGCCCCGCCGGGCAACAATCCGGTCGAGCTGACCGAGCAGAATCTCATCAGCGGAATTCGTCTTTTCGCACAGAACTGCGCGGTCTGTCATGGCTCCGCGCAGGGCGCGGCGTCGCCATCGCCCATCGCCAAAGGCCTGTATCAAAGGCCGCCGCAATTGGCGACCGATGGAGTCGAGGACGACCCGGAAGGTGTTTCCTTTTGGAAGATTAAGCACGGGATTCGACTGACGGGCATGCCTTCATTCGCACGCTCCCTGAGCGACCAGCAAATCTGGACGCTTGCGCTTTTCCTCAAGCACATGGACAAGCTGCCGCCGGCGGCCCAGCAGGCTTGGCAGCAGGTCCAGAACTGGCCCGTGGTCTCAATAAACCAGCCGGATCAAAAACAGCCAGGCAACCAGTAATTCGAGCCCGCGCCATCAGCGAGCTCAGGGCACGATCTCAACGCGTGTCCGGCCGGAGGTCAGATCCCACACGTCCTGCAGATCTGCATCCGAGAGCGCGATGCAGCCATTGGTCCAATCGCGCGTTCTGTAATACGAGGCGGGCTTGGTAGGTTGATTGGGCTCTCCGTGGATGAAGATATCCCCGCCGGCGCTCAAATGCTGCGCGGACGATCGCTTCAGGTCGAGAGGGCCGGGGTAAGAGATGTGCAGCGCCTTGTAGTAATGGCTGTGCTCGCGGCGAAAATCGATGACGTAGCTGCCTTCGGGCGTGCGAAAGTCCCATTGGCGCTGTTTGGCGCCGGTCGGACTTAAGCCGAGCGCCACGCGATAGCTGCGCAGCGGATAATGATCGTGCAGCAGGTAGAGCTTACGTTCGTGTTTGACAACGAGAATGGTATCGGCGCGCAGATCGGGCGGATTCGAGTCCGCTTGGCTCTGCGCGCAGCAGCCAAGCATCACCAAGGCACAACCCGCTAGGCGGGATGTGCCGGCGGGCCGGGGATGGGCTCGGTTCGAAACGTGATGAGACATATGCTCGCTGATAGCCGCTCGTTAAGCAGTGCGGCTACCTTAGCCAAACCACCGTTGACGAAACGGAGGCGCAGATCCCAGTTGCTCATGAAATCTTTCCGGCCGCGCGCGAGAAGGTGCGGCTTCGCACAGTCACGATGAAATGCGTCACGATTATCCCGGCATTTTTCGGCCGCATGGAGCGGCGCATTGAACATTAAGCGCCGGATTAGACATTAAGCGGCGCAATAGGTGTTAAGGGATCCAGTAGACAGAAATTGAGCGGGAAACCGAGAACTTTGCAATACAAATCCGCTTGCGCTGACTCTATCGTCGTCGATAGCAATTTCCATCGCCTGCTCGTTTGCTGCCCAAGGTGATATGGCGCCATGTTTCTGACCCGCCTCAGTGTTTCGGCCCGGTTCCTGCTGGTCGTGGCGATTGGATTCATCTTTCAAGCCGGCGTCTCCGTCGCCTCGCTGATGGATTTGAAGAATTCGCTGATGCAGGACCGGATCAGCGAGGTCAAAAATCTGCTCGACGTCGGGTACAGCACGGTGGCTCTTTACTACGAGCAGGCGCGCAAGGGCGTCATGACGGATGCCGAGGCGCGCCGCGCCGCGGTGATTGCCTTGCGGGCCATGCGCTACGATGAGAAGAACTATTACTGCATCTGGGACCTCAACGGCACCGGAATTGCCCACGGAGGACGGCCCGAGCTGGAGGGCAGGACCTTTTTGAACTCGCCGGATGCGAAGAAGAATCCGGTCGTCGCGAGCATGGTGAGCAAATTGATCGCGGTGGCGAAGAGTGACAAGAAGGAAGGCGCCATTTCATACCGGATTCCGAAAGCCGGCCAGACCGTACCCCTCGAGAAAATTGCCTATACGCGTCTGTTCGAACCTTGGGGTTGGTCGATCAGCACCGGAGCCTACATCGATGACATCGAAAACACGTTCCGGTCCCGCGCCCTGTCGGCACTATGGGTGTTCATCGGGTTGATCGCCGTGGCCAGTGCCATTACGTTCATCATTGGGCGTGACTTGGCCCAGGCGATGAACCGCCTGTCCACCCGCGTCACCAGCGTTGCAAGGGGCGAATTGGACGGCGACGTCCCGGATATCGAGCGGTTCGACGAAGTCGGCACCATGGCGCGCGCGCTGCTGGTATTGCGCGACACCAGCCGCGAAGCCGCGGAGCTCAGACTCGACCAGCTGACGGGGCTGCCCACCCGCAAGCTGCTCATGGATCGGCTCCGGTGGGCCAAGACACACAGCGTGCGCAGCAGCAGCTACGGCGGGTTGATGCTCATCGACATGGACAAGTTCAAAGTGCTCAATGACACCCATGGGCATGATCTTGGCGACATGTTGCTGCGCGAAGTCGCGCGGCGGCTGACGGGGACTTTGCGCGAGGGCGACAGCGTGGCGCGCCTCGGCGGCGACGAATTCGTCGTGGTCCTGGTCGATATCGGTCATACCGAGAAGGAGGCAGCCGCCGCCGCCGAAATGATCGGCAAGAAAGTATTGGCGTTGCTCAACCAGCCCTACCAACTCGGCAACATTACCCACGTCAGTGGGGCATGTATTGGCATTACGCTGTTCAAGGGGGACGGCGCTTCCCCCGATGTATTGCTGAAGCAGGCCGATCTGGCCATGTACAAGTCCAAGGATTGCGGCCGCAACATCTGCCGGTTCTTCGACCCGCAGATGGAGACATCCGTTCAGGAACGTGAAGCGCTGGACAAGGAACTGCGGCACGCCCTCGCCGAGCAGCAATTCGCGCTCTACTACCAGCCTCAAGTGGGGCCGGAAGGCGAGCTGATAGGGGCTGAGGCGCTGGTACGCTGGGAGCATCCCGAGCGCGGGGTGATATTGCCGAGCGAGTTCATCCCAGCGGCCGAGGAAAGCGGCTTCATCCTGCCGTTGGGGCTTTGGATCCTCGAAACCGCGTGCAAGCAGCTCGCCGAGTGGGACATGCGACCCATGTCGGATGATTTCAAGCTCGCCGTCAATGTAAGCGCCAGTCAGTTTCGTCAAGCCGAATTCGTGCAGCAGGTGGTTTCGTCGCTGCACAGGACCGGGGCCAATCCGAATCGGCTGACGCTGGAACTGACCGAAGGCGTGCTGCTGCACAACGTGGAGGAAGTCATCGAGAAGATGGCGGCGCTGAAAAAGGCGGGCGTCAACTTCGCGCTTGACGATTTTGGCACCGGCTATTCCTCGCTGTACTACTTGAAGCGCTTGCCGCTGGGCCAGCTGAAGATCGATCGGTCGTTCGTGCGCGGTGTGCTGACCGACCCGGACGACGCGGCGATCGCGAAGACAATCGTCGCGCTGGCCCAGACCCTCGGACTCGAAGTCATCGCAGAGGGCATTGAAACATTGGAGCAGCGACTATTTCTGGCCAGTACGGGCTGCCATTACCACCAGGGCTTCCTGTTCAGCCGACCGCTGCCGGTGCAACACTTCGAGCGGTTCGCCTGGGATGGCGAGCCGCGGCCGTTACTCGAAGCGACCGGCTGATTGCCACCGCGACCGCCAGGCGTTGCCAGGCTCGGCGGTCCCCCCACGCGGGCTCAAATGGGCGTAGATTTGGGCTCGTGACGCCCTCGCCGGATACTTCGAGCACGAGTAGAGACATGTCGGTCATCGGCCTCGACATTGGGGGCAGCAAGCTGGCGTGCGTCGAAGGCTCTGCCGATGGAGACATACTGGCCCGCCGGGAGACGCCTACTCAGGCCTCTGAGCCTTTTGAAAAGCGGTTCCCGGAAGTCGTCGCGATGGTCGATACGCAGTTGGCCGGGGCGCGTGCCGCAGGCCGCCGGGTCAGCGCACTCAGCGTCTCAGTGGGCGGGCCGCTAAAAATATCGGAAGGCCGTTTGTTGAATCCGCCCCATTTGCCGGGCTGGCACAACGTTCGGCTGAAGGATCATCTGGCCGGGGCGTTTCCGCAGCTGCCGGTCTTTGTCGAGCACGACGGCAACGCCGGTGCGCTGGCGGAGCTTTATTTTGGCGTCGGCTGCGGTCGATCCGATCTGCGGCACCTCATTTTCTTGACCTTCGGCACGGGACTGGGCGCCGGTTTCGTAATCAATGGCCAAATACTGCACGGTGCGTCGGATACCGCCGGGGAGGTCGGGCATTGGCGCTTGTCGGCAGATGGTCCCGTGGGATTTGGCAAGAAGGGCTCTTGGGAAGCCTTTTGCTCTGGAGCGGGATTGGTGCTGCTCGCCAATCGCCTGTTTCCGTCACGATGGTCCATGAAGACGCCAATTCGCGATCTGGTGGAGGCAATGCGTGCCGACGATTCAGATGCCCTGACGGTGGCGCAGGAGGCCGGGAGACGTATGGGACGGGGGCTCGCCTTGCTGATCGATGCCTTGAACCCGCAAGTGATCGTCCTCGGTTCGTTGGCCGTCGCGCTCGGTGAGAGGATCCTGGGGCCGGCTCGCCAAGTCGTGGCCGACGAAGCACTGCCGCAGGCGGCAGCGGTCTGCGAAATCAGGCCGGCCGCGCTCGGACCGAGGATTGGCGATGTGGCGTCCCTGATGGCGGCTCTGACGCAAAGAGTGTGCGGCCCCCTGGGGCGGCGTTGAGGGGATCGGACGCCGGTGCAGGTCATCTCCTTTAAGAAGAGCGCCTTGTTCAGGCGCGGAATATGGCTCAGTGCCGCTGCGCTGATGGCGTTCGTCGCAATTCCCGGGATTATGGACGGGAGCCTTTGGCGAGAACCAATGACTCATCTGATTCCTCTTGGTATCTTGGGCGCCTTTTGCGTTTATTTTTTTCGCAAAATGCAAATCCATCGCCTCGCCGATGAAGTCATGGATTGTGGGGATCATCTGAAGGTGCGTAGAGGCGCGACGGAGGAGATAATCCCCTTTTCGAGCGTTTCCATGGCCCGTGTTTCGACCGGCGGCGGCATCCACCGAATCACCGTTCATCTGAGTCAGCCCGCAAAGCTGGGAGCGAGAATCGAATTTCTACCGCAAGCCAGCTTGTGGTCCAATCGATTGGCGATCGAGCGCGTAGCCGGCAGCTTGACCGATCGGGCGAACAGGGCGCGAACTGGACCGCAGGTCAAGTAGCCGCATTACGCTCGCGCTAAAATGGCCGGTGACGGGCAACAGTGCATTTACGACGCAACAGGAGTTATTCCATGCCAACGAATCCTCCAGAGAACGTGCCGCGCGTTACCCCTTATCTGCTGTACGAAGATGTTGCCGGCGCGATCGGCTGGCTCACGGCCGCTTTCGGATTCCACGAGAGCATGCGCATTCCAGGACCGGACGGGAAGATCGCGCATGCAGAGATGCGCCTGGCCGACGGCCTCATCATGATGGGCTGTCCTGGACCCCGGTACCAAAATCCAAAGCGACTGGGTCACGTCACGCAGCATCTTTACGTATATGTGGATGATGTGGATGCGCATTTCGAGCACGCAAGGAAGACAGGCGCCAAGATCCTCGAGGAGCCCAGGGATCAGTTTTACGGCGACCGGCGATACGGCGCCGAGGATCCGGAGGGGCATAGCTGGTTCTTTGCCCAGCACGTTCGCGATGTGTCCGCCGAGCAGATGCATGCACTTGCATGAATAGCGCAGCCATGCGCCGGGGTGCCGATTACCAGCTCATGTTGATCCACCATCAAAAGGAAGAGCCATGCGTAAGCTCGAAGGCCGATTTCATTCCTCCTCGCCGGCACTGCTCAGCATTCTGCGCATTGTCAGCGCTTTCATGTTCATCCAGCACGGATCCGCAAAGCTATTTCATGTGCCGCACGTTCCGATGTTCGACGGCGTTCAATTGATGTCGCTGTTGGGAGTGGCGGGCACCCTGGAAGTGGTTGGGGGTTCGATGCTGCTGATTGGTCTGTTCACGCGCCCTATCGCGCTGATATTGTCCGGCGAAATGGCGTTCGCGTATTTCATTGCGCACGCCCCGCATGCCTGGTTACCGATGCTCAACGGTGGGGAAATGGCGGTCGAGTGGTGCTTCGTGTTCCTCTACATCGCGGCGGCCGGCCCAGGTGCCTGGAGCGTCGATGGCCGGCGAGGCGCCGGCTCATAGATGACGGGCGCCGCTCTTAAATCGGCAGCCAAGAGCGACGAATGGTACAAGGCCTTCCCACGCTGGTTTACGACGGCGATTGCGCCGTCTGCCGCTACTGGGTGGCGTATTGGCAGGATCTGACTGGCGGCAGCGTCGTTTACCGCGCCTACCAGGAGGCCGCGACCGAGTTCCCACAAATCGCGCCGCCGGCGTTTCGGCGCGCCATCCAGCTCATCGAGCCCGACGGGGGCGTGTATTCAGGCGCGGCCGCCACATTTCGGTTGCTGCGGCATGCGCCCGGACGCGCAGCTTGGTGGTGGTGCTATTCACATCTACCGGGCTTTGCGCCGCTGACCGAATGCGCTTACGCATTTTGCGCTTGCCACCGAGGCCTGCTGAATCTGCTCAGCAAACTTCTCTGGGGATCCAGGCTTCGGGCGGAGCGCTACACGCTGGTGAGCTGGATTTTCTTGCGCGTGTTTGGTGCGATCTACGTTTGCGCATTCGCCTCGCTCAGCGTGCAGATCTTGGGATTGATCGGCCATGAGGGGATCCTGCCGGCGGGCGAGTTCTTTGAAGCAGCGCATCAAGCGCTTGGCCGCACGGCATATCGATTGCTGCCTTCGTTGTTCTGGGTGAACTCGAGCGATAAGGCGTTGCTCGCGGGTACAGTCGCCGGCATGCTCCTGGGACTGCTCGTCGTCGTCGATCGATGGACGCGACCTGCGCTTCTGGGGCTATTCGCTCTCTACCTCTCCTATGTGTATGCGGGGCAGGATTTCATGAGCTTCCAGTGGGACTCGCTGCTGCTCGAAGCGGGGTTTCTGGCTATTTTTCTCACCGGCGGATCGAGAATAGTGGTTTGGCTCTATCGCTGGCTGGTTTTTCGCTACGTGTTCATGGCGGGACTCGTGAAACTGCTGTCCGGCGATCCTTCGTGGCACGACTTGAGCGCTCTGGAATACCACTTCTGGTCGCAGCCGCTGCCCACTCCGCTCGCATGGTATGCGGCGCAACTGCCGTCCTCGCTCCTCGTCGCAGGAACAGCCGCCACCTTGGCGGTCGAGCTGGGCAGCGTGTTTCTGGTCTTTCTGCCACGTCGCCCACGCGCTGTCGCTGCCGGCTGCGTGCTGCTGTTTCAATCGTTGATCGTGCTGACGGGCAACTACAATTTCTTCAATCTGCTCACGATGCTGCTGTGTATTTTCCTATTCGACGACGCGGCGCTGCGTCGGGTCGTGCCCAGGCCGCTCGAGCCGCTCGCGCAACAGCGCGTGCAGCCGCCGGGGCGCGCGGCAACGATCGCAGCGACCATACTCGCAGTGATCGTCGTGCCGGTCGGATTGAACCGCATCTGGCAGACGGCGGCCCACGCGGATTTGCCCGCGCTCGGTACTCTGACTCGGGCAGTATCGCCGTGGCTGATCGTGAATCCCTATGGGCTGTTCGCGGTGATGACGACCACCCGGCCCGAGATCGTGATCGAAGGCTCTGCTGACGGAAAGGAATGGCGCGAATATGTCTTCCGCTACAAACCGGGGCCGCTGTCCAGGCCGGCGCTCTGGAACATCCCGCACCAGCCGCGGCTCGACTGGCAAATGTGGTTCGCCGCCCTCGGCGGGATCAGAGAAAATCCCTGGTTCGTCATGCTGATGTGGCGCCTGCTGCAAGGCAGTCCTGCTGTGCTGTCGATGCTCGAATCGAATCCCTTCCCGGATGTCCCACCCAAGTATGTGCGAGCGCAGCTGTACGATTATCGGTTCGCGGATCGCCGCACGCACCTCTCGACGGGTCAGTGGTGGGTGCGTCGCCCCGAGGGACTGTACTTTCCACAAGTCAGCACGGCCGATTTCACCCGCGCAGGGCAGGGGGTGCCAGCGCCATAGGCGCGGATCCCGTGACGACTGATAGAGTGACGGTATGCAGCGTCATTGGGTTGCGCTCCGGACTTCGGCAATCATCTTTTGGATGAAGCCCAAATCGGCGACACCTGACACCAACTGCCTGCCGACGAGGATGCCCGGCGTACCTTGCAATTCCAATGCATCCGCTTCGGCGCCATGGCGCGCGAGCAGCGCATCGATATCCTGAGAATGCGCGATCAAATCCTTCTTCAGCTTCTCTACGTCGATCCCTGCAGCCTGCAGGAGCGACTCGACCTGATCATCCTGGGACAGGCGCGGACCGTCGAGGAGGGCATCGTGGGCCACGAGATATTTGCCCTGGTAGCGAGCCGCCAAGGCGCACCGCGCCGCGTACACTGAAACCTCTCCGAGAATCGGCCAATCCTTGTAGATGATCGCGATCTTCCTATCGGCGGCGACGAGTCGTCTAAACGTGGGACCGAGCCGCCTGCAGTATGGGCAGTTGTAGTCGAAATACTCGACGATCGTCACATCCGGGCGAGGGGCACCGGTCATCTCGATGCCGGGCTTGGCAAGAATCGCCCGCACGCCGGCAGGTGAAACGTGCTGGATCTGCTGCGACCATGCGGTCAGCGGGAGCAATCCTACCGCCACTACTGCAAGCTTAACCAGCTTGGACGCGCCGGGAATCATGGATTGGCACACATCGCCGGCGACCATAGCACAGGAATGACCAACGCTGCGGGCTGACCGCACACCGGCGGAGGATCTTGGCCGGCGGGCTTCGACGTAAAGGACGCGCGTTAGTACGCGTTTGTCGCTATTGCAGCGGCTGCATAAGCGGAGGTAGATTTAATTATGGTTGTCGATAAGCTGCATAGTATTGTCGCCGGCGCCTATGAGCTTGAGGAATGGCACGAGAATGGAGCCGTGCTCAGGCCTCCACAAGTGGAGGGGCGCACTGTCGCGGTGAACGGCACGATCACGACCATCTTTCACAATAGGTCACAGACAGACAAGCAGATCACCGCCGTGCTGGTCGGCAACTACGTTCTCGACAAGGCCAGATTCGCCTATCGATACCAGGATACGGCGATCTACACAGAGACTGCAGCGGGTATCAGTGTATCGCGCAAACCGCTATGGGAAGGTACACGATCCTTTTCCGCGAGCGTTACGGCTTCCGGAGCCGTACAGTTCTGTTCGGACGCTGGACAGCACGGATTTACCTTTACCCTGGCTGGGTTTACGTACTGGGAGAACGGACAGACCGTCAGAGTGTGGCGCCGCTGCCGTGAGGGATAGCGGAGCCGATGCTATGACAACCGAGCGATCGTGGCGGCACTCAAATTGGAGCGCGCCAATCCCCGTGAAATTGAGGGCAAGCAGGCACTGTTCGTCGTCAACCTGGCTCCGCGGAAGATGCGGGGTGTCCTGTCAGAAGGGATGCTGTTCGACATCGGCTATGCGGACGGGGTGACGCCCGTCCTCGCCGTTCCAGAATCGCCGGTACCGGCCGGCACGCGGGCCGGATAAGCGTGCTCGGGCAGTGAGGAACTGCGGTGAAGGCGGCCGTGGCGCGACTCGCCGGCATGGCGCCTGTCCAGGCATTCCACCGGGGGCGCCGCGGTGTAGGGCACAGTTTTGGGACCACTAAAGTTGGTGGCCGCGGT
>JBKQOZ010000069.1:0-25933 GCA_052326345.1 Steroidobacteraceae bacterium
CGAAGACGCTGTGCTCGTACAGCGCCAGCAGGCCCCCCAGGCTGCGCGCCGTGGTCTGCGGGTACAGCAGCAGCGAGCTCGGACGGTTGCCCTCGTGCACACGGTGCGCACGCAGCCGCTTGATCTCGGCCGCATCGGCGCCGGCCTTGCGCATCTCGGCATCGACCTCTTCGGGCGTATGCCCGAACGCGAACGCCTGCGACTGGGCGAAGCAATTCTGCAGCGCGAGATCCTGCGCTTGCGTGTCGCCCCACGAGCCGCGCAAGGGCGCAATGAAATCGAGCGCCGCGGTTGGGGTCCCTTGGTGCAGCATCTGGAAGAACGAGTGCTGGGCATTCGAGCCGGGCTCGCCCCACACCACCGGCGCGGTGGCAAAATCGACGTGCTCGCCGGCGAGTGACACTGATTTACCGTTGCTCTCCATTTCGAGCTGCTGCAGGTAGGCCGGCAGACGCGCCAGGCGCTCATCGTAGGGCAGCACGGCGAGCGTCGGGAGCGTGAGGAAGCTGCGGTTCCACACGCCGAGCACCCCCATGATCACGGGCAGATTCCTCTCGAACGGGGCTTGGGTGAAGTGCCGGTCCATATCGCTCGCGCCGCCCAGGAACTCGGCAAACTTTTCGCCGCCGACAACGAGCTCGGCGATCAAGCCCACCGCCGACCACACCGAGTAGCGCCCGCCCACCCAATCCCACATCGTGAAGCGATGCCCAGGCGCAATGCCAAACGCGTCCATGGCCGCTGCATTGGTCGACACCGCGACGAAATGGTGGCCGGACGCCCTTTCGCCCAGGGCGCCCACGATCCAGGCGCGCGCCGCATTTGCATCGGCCTGCGTCTCCTGGGTGCTGAATGTTTTGGAGCAGATGATCACCAGCGTTTCGGCCGGATTGATGCTGCGCTTCAGGTCCTCGAGCTGCGTGCGGTCCACGTTCGACACGAAGTGCGGCGTGAGATCGCCGCTCCATTCGGCTTTGAGCGCCTGGCACACGAGCAATGGGCCCAGGTCCGACCCGCCGATGCCGACATTGACCACGTGCCTGAATTTCTTGCCGGTCAGCCCGCGCGCATCGCCGCGGCGCACCGCCTGGGCGAAGCTCGAGAGTTTTTCGCGCGATTCCTTGACTTCCGCCTGAATGACCGGCCCGCCGGCGAACGCCGAGCGCAGCGCGGTGTGCAGCACCGCGCGCCGCTCGGTGCTGTTGATCGGATCGCCGCGAAACATGGCCTCGATGTGCGCCGGCAGCCCGGCCGCGCGTGCGAGCTCGAACAGCAGCTCGAGGGTCTTGCCGGTGATGCGCTGGCGCGAGAAATCGAGCAGCCAGCCGTCGTGCTCGAGGTGCAAATTCTGCCAGCGCTTGGGATCCTCGGCGGTCAGCTCGCGCAAATGCCTGCTGCCGATGTCCTTGGCGTGCTTCTCGACGGCGCGCCACGCGGGAAGAGCGGAATTCAGCTTCTGTGCCATGGATGAGCGCTCATGCAGCTTCGGTGGGACTCCGATATTACTACGCCGTGGCCGCGGCGCCCGACTTGGCGGCCGGGGACATCCACGAATTTGCGCGCGGCGCGCTTTGTGCTACTATGGATCTACATGGATATACATCATGGGCGCGTGATGAAACTGCAGATTTGCAAATGGGGCAACAGCTTGGCGGTGCGCCTTCCGGCGCACTACACGCGCGCGGCTGGAATCAAGGAAGGAGACACGGTGGAGGCGGAATTGAGTCCCGCCGGCAAAATCACGCTATCGCCGCAACAAAGCTTCGACAAGGCGGCCTTTCTGAGAAAGGCGCAAAAACTGCGCGCCAGCATGCCGATGACTTCGGCCACCGTGGAGCCGATGCGCTCCGACGCGCGTTATTGATGATCTACCTCGACACCAGCGCGGCGGTGCCGCTGTTCGTTCCCGAGCCCAGCAGCGACAGCATAGCAGCCTGGCTCGAGGCGAGCGCCGACACGCTGGTTTCGGCGGACTGGATCTTGACGGAGTTCGCGAGCGCCCTCGCCGTCAAGGTTCGGCGCGGCGAGCTCAATCAAAAGCACGCCAAAGCCGCCTGGGAGGATTTCGAGCGGTTTTCCCAGACCGGATTGCGGCTCGTTCCCGTGGCGCGGGCAACGTTCGCGCGCGCCGCGCAATTGGTCCGCCAGGGCCGCGGCGGGCTGCGCGCCGGCGATGCCCTTCATCTGGCAACGGCTCTTGAATCGGCAGTGAGCGGCATCGCGACCTCGGACTCGCAGCTGCAGAGAAACGCCCTCGATCAAGGGCTCGCCGTCACCAAGTTCTGAACTCACAAGCCCCGCCACACCGTCTTGCCGCCGGAGGCCTTGTCGAGCAGCGCCAACACATGCTCGTGCGCCGCCATCTCCTCCTCGCTCGCCGCCACCACCGGCAAGGGCGCGCTGGCGACGGGCCGGTTGGCTGCATCGGAGCGCGGCCGGCCCCCCGGGGCGGCGCCGGCCTCTGCGCCGAGCACGAGCTTCGCCTGGCCGCCGGTCATGGCGAGATACACCTCGGCCAGGATCCGCGCGTCCAAGAGCGCGCCGTGATACTCGCGGTGCGAATTGTCGACCGAATAGCGCTTGCACAGTGCGTCCAGATTGTTGCGCTGCCCCGGATGCATCTGCCGCGCCAGCGCCAGCGTGTCGAGCACCGTGCAAATCTCGGTGATGCGCGGCGCGGCGCCTTCGAGCCGCGCCAATTCCGCATTCAAGAAAGCGATGTCGAACGGCGCGTTGTGAATGACGAGTTCGGCATCGCGGACGAAATCGAGGAATTCGGCACGTATCTCGGCGAACGTCGGCTCCTTGGCGAGCTGCTCGAGGGTGAGGCCGTGCACCTGCAGGGCGCCCTCATCGATGTCGCGCTGCGGATTCAAATATCGATGGAACGCGCGCCCGGTGAGGCGCCGGTTGTTGAGCTCCACGCAGCCGATCTCGATGATGCGATGCTGCTGTTCGACCTCGAGGCCCGTGGTCTCCGTATCAAGAACGACTTGGCGCATTAGAATCTACGCACCCCGCTAACGCCCGGCGAGCAGCCGATCGATGGCGAGGTTTGCTTGTCTGTCGACGTACTCATTGCCGTCATGGCCGGAATGACCTTTGACCCAGTGCCATTGGATATCCTGCGCCGCGGCGCACTGCTCGAGCTTCTCCCATAAATCCTGATTTTTGACAGGTTCGCGCGCGGCGGTGCGCCAGCCGCGCGCCTTCCATTGAGGCAGCCACTCGGTGAAGCCTTGCAGGACGTAGCGCGAGTCGGTGTACAGCTGCACCGTGCAGCGGCGCTTAAGGGCGGTCAGGCCGCCGATCGCCGCCATCAGCTCCATGCGATTGTTGGTGGTCTCCGCTTCGGCTCCCGACACTTCCTTGCGCTCCTTGCCGGCGATGAGCAGCGCCGCCCAGCCGCCCGGACCCGGATTGCCGCGGCATGCGCCGTCGGTATAGAGCTTCACCTCGGTCATCGGCCGACTTTGTGGGTCGGTTCCGCCGCCGGCACCAGCACGCGCTGGCGCGCCCGCCGTTTCGGCCGCACCAGCGTGAGCGTCTGCACGCGCTTGCGCGCTTTGAGCAGGTAGGCGCCGGCGGTCAGCGCGGCGCGCGGCCGATAGTCCGCCTCGCGGGACGAGCCGTCGGCCGCCTTGCGCAGGCGGCCGGTCATCGGCATCGATCCCAAATATCCGTAGACGCTGGCCACTTCAAAATCGAGCAGCGCCATCCAATCGCGCAGGCGCCGTTCGGAGAGCATGCGCCGCGTGTCGGGCGGGAAGGCCGGCCGCCGGAAGTATTGCGCAAACAAGCGCAGCGCTCCCCACCCGCTGAAGGGGTTGAAGCCGCAAATCATCATGCAGCCTTCGGCGCACAGCACCCGCTCGGCCTCGCGCAGCACCGCGTAGGGATCCTCCACGAGCTCCAGGGTGTGCGGCAGGAAAATCGCATCGATGGAATCGGACGCGAACGGCAGGGAAGCCAACGGCGCGCACAGCGTCACCCCAGGCCCGAGATCGGGCGCCAGCAGGCTCGTATGCTGCGTGCGCGCACCGCCCAGCAAATGGCGCCCGGGCCCCCACGCGCCCACCTGCAGCAGCTCGAAGCCGAACACGTCGTCGAGCGCGAGGCGCGCCAGCGCACTCTCCTCGCGCAGCACGCGCGCGCCCAAGGGGCTTTCGAACCATCCCGCCGCCGCATTGTCGCAGGTTGCTTCCAACTCCCGTTCCTTCATGAAATTACTAGCGAAGATCGAATGTTACAGGTTAAATACGCCGCAAAATGTCAAACCGATCAACCCCTCTCGGCGTGCGGCCGGTGCGCGCATTTGCCGATAATTACATTTGGCTCATCGAGTCGCCGCGAGTGCCCTCCCGCGTGGCCGCCGTCGACCCCGGCGCGGCCGCGCCGGTCATCGCGGAGCTCGAACGCAGCGGCGCAAGCTTAGCCGCGATTTTGCTCACCCACCATCATCCCGATCATATCGGGGGCGTCTCCGAGCTGCTGGCGCGCGGCCCGGTGCCTGTCGTGGGGCCCAACGACGAGCGCATCCCGCAGCGCACCCGCACGGTGGGCGACGGCGACCGCTGCGAGTTGCCGGACTTGGGACTTAGCTTCGATATTTTGCAGGTGCCCGGACATACGCTGACGCATATTGCCTTTTGGGGGCACGGCGCGCTGTTTTGCGGGGATACCCTGTTCAGCGCGGGCTGCGGCCGACTGTTCGAGGGTACGCCTGGGCAAATGAACGCCTCATTGAATCGGCTGCGCGCGCTGCCGCCGGAGACACAGATGTATTGCGGCCACGAATATACCGCGGCCAACCTGCGCTTCGCCTTGACGGTGGACCCTTCCAACCGGGCGGCGCTCGACTACCGCGACCGGGTCGCACGGCTGCGCGCGGCTGACGCCCCGAGCCTGCCCTCCCACCTGTCGCTGGAAATTGAGGTCAATCCGTTTTTGCGCTGCGACAGCCCGGCGGTGCGGGCCGCCGCCGAAACCCACGCCGGCAGGGCGCTGCCCGAACCGGCCGAAGTTTTTGGCGTGCTGCGCGCCTGGAAGGACCAGTTCCGGTAGCGGGACTTGAGGGACGCCGTCGAATGCCCGTAGTTTCGTTGCGAATCGCATTCATGGCCGGCGTGGCGCTGGTGCTCGGCGCCTGCGCACACCAGGCGCCCGCCCTGCGCGAGCGCGTGGTGCCGCCCGCGCCCCCCGCCGAGAGCGCCCCCGCGTCGTCGGAACCGGCGACGGGCGCGACCCCCTCCCTTACCATGCCGCGCGAGTGGCAGCATCACAACGGCGAAGACTACGACGATCTGTTCGATCGCATGCGCGCGGGGTTCGTGCTCGACGAAGTCCAGGAGCCGGCCATCGATCAGCAGCTCGCCTGGTTCGAGCACAATCCGGAGTACCTCGAGCGCGTATTTCAGCGCGGCCAGCGCTACATGTACCACGTCATCACCGAGGTCGAGGCGCGCGGCATGCCCCTGGAGTTCGCGCTGCTGCCGGTGGTGGAAAGCGCCTACGAGCCGTTCGCCTATTCGGTGAGCCGCGCCGCAGGCCTGTGGCAATTCATTCCCGCCACGGGGGTGCGCTTCGGCTTGAAGCAGGATTGGTGGTATGACGGGCGCCGCGACGTGATCGAATCGACCCGCGCGGCGCTCGACTACCTGCAGGCACTGCACGATCAGTTCGGCGATTGGCTGCTGGCCATCGCCGCCTACAACGTCGGCGAGGCCGGCGTGCAGCGCGCAATCGACTACAACAGTGCGACCGGCAGGCCGACCGACTTCTGGCACTTGGATCTGCCGGCCGAGACACGCGCCTATGTGCCGAAATTGCTGGCCATGAAGCGCCTGATGGCGGAGCCCGAGCGCTACGGCCTGGAGTTCGCGGCAATACCGAATGAGCCGTACTTTGCCGTGATCGATACCGGCTCGCAGATCGACTTGAAAGTCGCCGCACAACTGGCGGGCACCAGCTATGACGAACTGGTCGCGCTCAATCCCGGCTTCAATCGCTGGGCAACCGATCCGGAGGGCCCGCACCGCATGTTGGTGCCGATCGACAACGCCGATGGCTTCGAGGCGGCGCTCGCCGCTCTGCCGCCGGACGATCGCGTGCCCTACGTCGCGCACACGGTGGCGAAGCGCGAAAGCCTGGCGATAATCGCCAAGGAGTACGGCACGCCGGTGTCGGTGATCGTGAAGGTGAACGAGCTGCCGGGCGGGCGCATCAGCGTCGGGGAAACCATCAAAATACCGCAGATCAGCGGTCAGCTGCCGGACAAGGTGATGCTCGCGGCGGCACGCGTCGATCGGCCGGAGAGCGATGGCGGCCGCAGGCAGCGGCAAATCGTCTACCGCGTGCGCGCCGGCGAGACTCTCTCGAGCATCGCACGCCGCCACGGCATGCCGGTGAGCACGCTGGCGAGGCTGAACAACCTGGAGACCGGCGATCCGCTGGTGAAGGGTCAGCGGCTGATCATCAAGGCGAGCGCGCGGCGCTATCGCGACGAGGGAGTGGTGAGCGGCCGGCGCGTGCTGTATACCGTGCGCCGCGGCGACACGGTGTTCAGCATTTCGCGTCAGTTTCAAGTCTCGGTCACCCAGCTCAAGAGCTGGAACGGGCTGAACAAGCACCATCAGATCAGAGCCGGACAGCGACTGGTCATGTACATCGACGCCTCCCACCACGATCAGGGTTGAGGCGAGAAAAAACGAGGGGGCAATCATGGGATTTCTGAACGCCAAGCGGGCTCTGATCGTGGGTCTCGCCACCGACCGCTCCATCGCCTGGGGCATCGCGCAGGCCATGCATCGCGAGGGTGCGGTCCTGGCCTTTTCGCACATCGAACGCATGGCCGATCGCGTGGCGCCGCTCGCCAAGCAATTGGGATCGGACATCACCTTCGCCATGGACGTGGCCGACGACGAGGACATCGCGCGCGGCTTTCAGCACCTGAAGACGCATTGGGATGCCTTCGACATCCTGGTGCACGCGGTCGCCTTCGCGCCGCGCGAGGCGCTGACCGGCACGTTCATCGAGGCCACGAGCCGCGAGGGCTTTCGCGTGGCGCACGACATCTCCAGCTACAGTCTGACCGCGCTCGCGCGCGCCTCGCTGCCCTTCATGCAGGGGCGGCCCGGCGCCATCGTGACCTTGAGCTATCTGGGCGCCGTGCGCTCGCTGCCCGGCTACAACGTCATGGGCCTCGCCAAGGCCAGCCTCGAGGCCAATGTGCGCTTCCTGGCGGCGGATTTGGGCCCCTTAGGAGTGCGCATCAACGCGATCTCGGCCGGCCCGATCAAGACCCTTTCCGCCGCCGGCATTCCGGGCCTGCGCAAGATGCTGGCGCACGTCGCCCATGTCTCGCCGATCAAACGCAATGTCACCATCGAGGATGTGGGCAACGCGGCGGCCTTTCTGTGTTCGGACCTCGCGGCCGGAATCACCGGTGAGGTAACCTATGTCGACGGCGGCTACAACTCCGTGGGCATGAGCTTTCCGCCCGAGCCCGAGGGTTCGTGACCCGGCTTATGATCGCCGTGTCAACGCAAATGCTGCTCGACCGTTGTGCTCTTTGGGGCTGACGAGGCTGAATTATGTCAAGGCAACAGATTCTATATGGCGTGCTGGCCGGCGGCTGCCTCGCATTGGGCGCGTGCACGACTCTGCCCGTCACCACGGACCTCAATCCGAATTTTTCAGTGGCGAATTGCCATACCTACGTCTTCGCCAAGGAGCACGTGGCGAATGTCGACCAGCCGGCGGCCTGGGGCAATCCTCTGAACGCCGAGCGGCTGCGCGTCTCCATTGAAGGGCACATGCTCGCCAGAGGCATCCAGCGAGCGAGCGATCCGGCCGCCGCCGACTGCATCGTCGGCTATGCCATGGGCACGCGCCAGGTGTTCCAGAATTACTACGCCGGTTGGGGCTATGGCTGGGGCTATGGCCCCGGTCCGTGGGGACCAGGCTGGGGACCGGGCTGGGGCGGCTGGGGCTATGACGGGCCGTGGGTGAGCGATGAGACCCGCATCGCGGTGGATGTGTTCGACGCCAAGTCGCATCAGCCCATGTGGCATGGTGCGGTCAGTCAAACGGTGTCGGGATTGACCGGCCCGAACGCGCAGGCAAAGATCGATGCGGCCACCTTCGCCATCTTCAGCAAATTCCCGGTGGGAGCACCCGCGCCGGCAGGGGCGCCGCCCGCACCCGCAGGGGCGCCGCCTGCGCCGGCTGGGCACGGGGCGAGCTAGGCTAGACGCCAAAGAATAGGTAGTCGATGGCCCCGAGCAGCGCGCCGCGCGCCGCAGCGGCCGAGCTGTGGCGCTGCGCCAGATCACGGGACCTGATGCCGGCCAGGGCGGGCACGAGGACCACGTGTTCCTGCCCCTCAACCGTGACGATCGGCGTCAGTCTGCCCGCCGTGGCCGGCATCAGCCCGAGAGGCGCCAGCGGTGCAACGATCTGCTGATGCGCGTTTTGCGCGAAGTCGGATTGCAGCGTCACCACGAAGGGATAAGCGCGGCGCGCCGCCGCAATGGGATTCACGAACACGTCAAACTGCGCCATCGTCGTCGTAGTGCGCCCGCACGAGATCGGCGAAGCTGCCGTGCTGATCCGAATAGCTGTCGACAGCCGCCAAATCCTGCGCAAGCTCGGCGGCCACCGCTGCGGATCGCCGCTCGGCGTACTCACGGGCGAGTGCTTCCTCGGCAACCTTGGAAGTATTGATGCCGACGCTCTTGGCCATCGCGTAAAGGTCCGAATTCAACGTAATGCTGACGGTCTGCTTGGCGGCTTTCGGGTCGAACAGCGGTTTGCGCATGATGCCTCCAATCGGCCCATGTAATTTACACGGGTTTTTTACCCGTGTCCACGCGCGATGCCGGCCGCTGGACGAAGAAGTAGTACAGCGCGGCGAGCAGCGCGCCCAAGGCGAGAATCAGCAGGATGAAGCGGTGCAACGAGCCTTTGAGCAGCTCCGGGTGGCTTCCCAAGCTCATCCCCAGCCACGCCAGCACCGAGCACCACAGCAGCGAGCCCGTCAGCGTGGCGGCCGAATACCAGCGAAAGTCGAGGCGCAGAATGCCGGCCGGGATGCCGATGAGATGCCGGATGACGGGCAAAAGGCGCGAGAAGAACACCCCCGCCCAGCCGTAGTGCGCGGACCACCGCTCCGCCAGCTCGGTCTTGGCCGCCGCGAGGCCGATGTAAGGCCCGAAGCGCAGGATGAACGGGCGCCCCAGCCAGCGGGCGGCCCAATACATGATCGAGGCGCCCACCCAGGACCCGGCGGTGCCGGCAAGCACCACGCCGGCCAGGGAGAACTCTCCCCGGGTGTGGGCAAGATAGGCCGCGGGAGGGATGATGGTCTCGCTCGGGATCGGGATCACCGTGCTCTCCAGGGCCATCAATCCGGCGATCAGCCAGTAGCCGCCCTGATTAAGGACGGACACGTACCAATCGGAAAATTGGTGCAGCAGAGGTCCCAAGGGGCTCTAGATCCTAATCGACGGCCCGCAGGTTGAGCGTCACCTGCGCGTCCGCTCGCGCCGCCGCGGCATAGCTGCGCGCCTCGGCGGACGCTGCCTCCTGCGCAAACTCGAGCTGCATCTGCAGCTGCTGCTGCTTCGGATCGCCGGCGGGCGGCTCCTCGCGCACGGCGGTGAGCGCGAGCACGGCGGCATCGCCTGTGCCGAGCGCCACGGCGGCATAGATCGGCCCGCTCGTGGGCTTGGGCTCATCGAACGCTCGCCTGCGCACCTCGAGCGGCACGGCCTGATCGGCGCGCGCCACGAACTTCGGCGGCTGCGCCGCCACCCCTAAGGCCTTGGCGACGCTGTCCCACGCCTCACCGGCCGCCAGACGCTTGACCGCGTGGGCGGCCGCTGCCGCGGCGAGTTCTGCTCCCCGCTGCTTCTTCCAGGCGGCGATGATGTCGGTGCGAACGGCCTCGAGCGGCTTTTGCTGCGGCAGCTTGTGGTCGGTCGCCCGCAGCACCACGCCACGCCCCTTGTCCACCTCGACCATCGGACTCAAGTGCCCATCGAGCACGTCCTGACTGAAGGCCGCCTCCAGCACGGCGGGCGCTTTGCCGAGTTCACCGCCGCCATCGGTGCGGCTGAAGTTGGCAATGTCGTGCACAGTGAGCCCGGCCTTGCGCGCCGCGACGTCGATATCGGTGGTGTTCTGCAGCGCGGCGTCCGCGAGCTGATCCTGCGCGGCGTTGAACAGACGGTCGGCCTCGTTGCGGCGGTAATCGGTTTCCAACTCGGTCTTGCTTTGCTCGAAGGTCTTGGCGCTGGCCGGCTGGATGCCCTCGAGCTTCAGAATGTGGTAGCCGAACTGCGTCTTGACCGGCCCGCGGATTTCCCCCTCCTTCATGCTGAACGCGGCATCGGCGAACGGCGCCACAAACACCTTGCGCTCCGACCAGCCGAGATCCCCGCCCTGCTGCGCCGAGCCCGGGTCCTGCGAGGACTCCTTGGCCAGCGCCGCGAAATCCTCGCCGCCCTGCGCGCGCTTGAGAATGGCTTCGGCTTTGGCCTTGACCGCCGCATCCTCCTTGGGATTGGTGACCTGCAGCAGAATGTGCCGCACGCGGCGCTGCTCGGCCTGCGAGTAGCGCTCCGGGGCCTTGGCTTTCTGCTCCTCGAAGAACGCCCGAAGCTGCGCATCATCGACGCTCACGTGCGTGGCGAGCTCGGCGAGGCTTACCTCGACATAGCGCAGATTCACCGTTTCGGGAGTCAGGTAGTCGGATTTGTGCGCGTCGTAATAGGCCTTGATGGCCGCATCGTCCGGCGTCGCCTCGGCGGCGTACTTCGCGGCGGGCAGCGTGAGCCAGGCCAGCTCGCGCTGCTGGCGCGTGAGTGCGCGCAGGCGGGCGAACTCGGTGGGGGTCACGAAACTCGAGCTGTTGAGGGCCGTGTCGAGCTGGCGCAGCTTCACGTCGCGCCGAAACAGCGCCTCGATTTCCGCGACCGACCGGCCCTGCGAGCGCAGGACCGCGAGCGCATGCACCTTGTCGAATTTGCCGTTCACCTGGAAAGCCGGGACCTGCGACATGTCCTCGAGCAGCGCCTGATCGCTGACTCGATAGCCGAGCTCATCGGCCCGGGTCACCAGCGCCTCGGTGTTCACGTACTCATCGAGGACGCGCTTCTTCAGTGCGGTGCGCTGCGCATCGTCGAGCGGCGCCGTGGCCTGCCGCTCGTACTGCGCGAGCTGCTGCTGGTAGGCCTGGCGAATCTCGGTGCTCGGTATCTCGCTGCCGTTCACCTTCGCGGCATAGCTCGGCGGCGTCAGGGTCCAGTTGATGCCCCAGAACACGAACACCAGACCGATCGCGCCCAGCACCACCCCGGCCAACCATCCCTTCAGCTTGTCGTGAATCGTCTGCAGCATGATCTAGCACCCTCACGAGTCCTGCGGCGCGGCCATACGGCTCGCGCGGGACCCTTCGTCAGGAAATGGCGGAGTGGACGGGACTCGAACCCGCGACCCCCGGCGTGACAGGCCGGTATTCTAACCAGCTGAACTACCACTCCGCATGTTGGTGGGTGCTGAGGGGATCGAACCCCCGACCCTCGCCGTGTAAAGGCGATGCTCTACCAGCTGAGCTAAGCACCCCCTGGAAGAGGCGCGGAAGTCTACGCGAGGCGGCACGGCATTGTCCAATGCGACGCGCGCCGCGGCGTGGCGTAGCGGTGCCGCAGCGGCGAGGCATCTTCAGTGGGCGTGGACCTGGCTCTTGACCCGGCCGCCCTTGCGCCGGCGCTTCTCGCCGGCGATCGCCTCGGGCGGCTTCGCTTCGACCACCGGCAGCGGCGCCGGCATATGCGTGAGCGCCACCTGCAGCACCTCGTCGATCCACTTCACCGAGCGGATATCGAGCTTCTCCTTGATATTGTCCGCGATCTCCGCGAGATCCTTGGTGTTATCGTCGGGGATCAGCACGGTGGTGATCCCACCGCGATGCGCCGCGAGCAATTTCTCCTTCAAGCCGCCGATGGGCAGCACCTCGCCCCGCAGGGTGATTTCACCGGTCATGGCGACATCCGAGCGCACCGGTATCTTGGTGAGCGCGGAGATCAGCGCCGTGCACATGCCGATGCCGGCGCTCGGGCCGTCCTTCGGCGTGGCGCCTTCGGGGACGTGAATGTGCACGTCGGCCTTCTGATAGAAGTCCACGTCGAGGCCGAGCATGGCGGAGCGGCTGCGCACCACCGTCATCGCGGCCTGAATGGACTCCTGCATCACTTCCCCGAGCTGGCCGGTGTGGGTGAGCTTGCCCTTGCCCGCGACCACGGCCGCCTCGATGGTGAGCAGCTCGCCGCCGACTTCGGTCCATGCGAGACCGGTCACCTGGCCGACGCGATTGCTCTCCTCGGCCTTGCCGTAGCGGAAGCGGCGCACACCCAGATACGCATCGAGGTTCTTCGAGCTGATCGTCACGGTTTTTTCGCTGGGCTTGAGCAGCAGCTGTTTGACCGCCTTTCGACCGATCTTCGAGAGCTCGCGCTCGAGATTGCGCACGCCGGCCTCGCGGGTGTAGAAGCGGATCATGTCCTGGATGGCGGCGTCCGCCACCACCAATTCATCGGGCTTCAGCCCATTGAGCTTGATCTGCTTCGGCAGCAGATAGCGGCGCGCGATGTTGCTCTTCTCATCCTCGGTGTAGCCGGGGATGCGGATGACTTCCATGCGGTCCAGAAGCGGCGCCGGAATGTTCAAGCTGTTCGCCGTGCACACGAACATCACCTCGGAGAGATCGAAATCCACCTCGAGGTAGTGGTCGTTGAAGGTGCTGTTCTGCTCCGGATCGAGCACCTCGAGCAGCGCGGAGGACGGATCGCCCCGAAAGTCGGTCGACATCTTGTCGACTTCGTCGAGGAGGAAGAGAGGGTTGCGCACGCCGCACTTGGCCAGATTCTGAATGATCTTGCCGGGCATGGAGCCGATGTAGGTGCGGCGGTGGCCGCGGATCTCGGCCTCATCGCGCACGCCGCCTAAGGACATGCGCACGAATTTTCGGTTGGTGGCGCGCGCCACGCTCTGGCCTAAGGAGGTTTTGCCGACTCCGGGCGGACCGACCAGGCACAGGATGGGACCGCGCAGGTTCTTGACCCGCTGCTGCACCGCCAAGTACTCGACGATGCGCTCCTTGACCTTCTCCAGGCCGTAGTGATCGGCTTCGAGCACCTTTTCGGCGGCGGCGATGTCAAGATGCACCTTGCTGCGCTTTTTCCACGGCGACTTCACCAGCCAATCGATGAAATTGCGCACCACGGTCGCTTCGGCCGACATCGGCGACATGAGCTTGAGCTTGGCGAGCTCCGAGTTCGCCTTCTCGCGCGCCTCCTTCGGCATGCCCGCCGCCTTGATGCGCTTCTCGAGCTCGCCGATCTCGTTCGGCGCCTCGTCGAGCTCGCCGAGTTCCTTCTGAATGGCCTTCATCTGCTCGTTCAGGTAGTACTCGCGCTGGCTCTTCTCCATCTGCTGCTTCACGCGGCCGCGAATGCGCTTTTCGATCTGCAACACGTCCATCTCGCCCTCGATCACGGCGAGCATGTGCTCGAGCCGCTTGCGCACGTCGGGGATCTCAAGAACCTTTTGCTTCTCGGAGAGCTTGAGCGACATGTGCGCGGCGACCGTATCGGCCAGGCGGCCGGCCTGTTCGATGCCAGCGAGCGAGGTGAGGATCTCCGGCGGCACCTTTTTGTTGAGCTTTACATATTGCTCGAATTGCGTGATCACCGAGCGCGTGAGCACGTCCATCTCGCGCTCTTCGTAGCGCTCCTGGTCCGGCATCGGGGTCACTTCGGCGGAAAAGAACTCCCCCTCGGACAGCTTCTCGATGCTGGCCCGGTCCACGCCCTCGACCAGCACCTTGACGGTGCCGTCCGGCAGCTTTAAGAGCTGCAGGATGGTCGCAACGGTGCCCACCCGGTACAGATCCTCGCCCTTCGGATCGTCGACGTCGGCCTGTTTCTGCGCGACCAGGAGGATGCGCTTGTCGGCCTTCATGGCAAGATCGAGCGCGACGATCGATTTTTCCCGGCCGACGAACAGCGGGATCACCATGTGCGGATAGACCACTACATCGCGCAGCGGCAGCACCGGCATCGCGGCCTGGGGGGGTACTACGGTCGGGACAATGGGTTCGTCACTCACTAGGGCTGGCCTTTTAAGGTTGTGGCATGTACTGCATCACGATTGAAGGTACATGCGGCCGCCTGCGATGAGTTTCAATGCTTGAGATTCCTCGATGCACTGCGCTCAAAGATGGTCCGAGCCCGTGGGGCGCCGCTGTTCTTCAACCGGGGCCACCAACCGAGTCTCCTCGGTTCGATGGACGATGTAGGGTTTATTCTGGCCTTCGATCACCTGCTCGTCGACCACCACCTTTTGCACGTTGCGCAAGCTTGGCAGGTCGTACATGGTATCGAGCAGCACGTTCTCGAGAATGGTGCGCAGGCCGCGTGCGCCGGTTTTGCGCTGCATCGCCTTGCGGGCCACGGACCGCAGCGCGTCCTCGCGGAAATCGAGCTCCACCCCTTCCATGTCGAAGAGCTTGCGGTACTGCTTGGTCAGCGCGTTCTTCGGCTGCAGCAAGATCGAAATCAGCGCGTCCTCGTCGAGCTCCTCGAGAGTCGCCACCACCGGCAGGCGGCCGACGAACTCCGGAATCAGGCCGTACTTGATCAAGTCCTCCGGCTCGGTGTCGTGGAACACGTCGTTGCCGTGCGGGCGCGCATTCTGTTCGCGCACCTCGGCGACGAAGCCGATGCCGCTCTTGTGCGTGCGATTCATGATGATCTTCTCGAGGCCCGCAAACGCACCGCCGCAAATGAACAGGATGTTGGTGGTGTCGACCTGCAGGAATTCCTGCTGCGGATGCTTGCGTCCGCCCTGCGGCGGCACGGAGGCGATCGTGCCCTCGATCAGCTTCAGCAGCGCCTGCTGCACGCCCTCGCCCGACACGTCCCGGGTGATCGAGGGGTTGTCGGATTTGCGCGAAATCTTGTCGATCTCGTCAATGTAGACGATGCCGGTCTGGGCCTTTTCGACGTCGTAGTCGCACTTTTGCAGGAGCTTTTGAATGATGTTCTCGACGTCCTCGCCGACATAGCCCGCCTCGGTCAAGGTGGTGGCGTCGGCGATGGTGAACGGGACGTTCAGCAGGCGCGCGAGCGTCTCGGCGAGCAGCGTCTTGCCGGAGCCGGTGGGCCCGATCAGCAGGATGTTGCTCTTGGCGAGTTCGACCTCGTCGCGCGATCTGACGCCCTCGGCGCCGCGGGTCTGCAGGCGCTTGTAATGGTTGTACACCGCCACCGAGAGGACGCGCTTGGCGCGCTCCTGTCCGATCACGTACTCGTCAAGGACCTTCTTGATTTCCTGAGGCTTGGGAAGCTTGTCGCGGGTGCGTTCGGCGCGCTCTTCGAGCTCCTCGCGGATGATGTCGTTGCAAAGCTCGACGCACTCGTCGCAAACGAATACGGAAGGCCCGGCGATCAGTTTCCTGACTTCGTGCTGGCTCTTTCCGCAGAAGGAGCAATACAACAGCTTTCCGTCGTCATGTTTGCCGCGCGAATCTTCGCTCATGCTGTCCTCAAATTGGCCGCGCCCCCCGCTCCGGCGTTTGGTGCGGCGACGATACCGACTATATAGCACCCGGCGGACTCTCCGCAAAGAAAGCCTCGCGCAGGGTGTGACCGGGGCCCCTCTTAGGAGCATAAGGCGGCTGCGGACGCCCGAATTGAGCTCCCCTGGTGCGTTATGGAGCCTTGACGGGCAATTCGCCGCGCTTCTCGAGCATGGAATCCACGATGCCGTAGGCACGGGCGGTTTCCGCACTCATGAAGTTGTCGCGGTCGCTGTCCTGCTTGACTCGCTCGATCGTTTGGCCGGTGTGCTTGGCCATGATGCGGTTCAGGCGCTCCTTGGTCTCCAGCACCTCGCGGGCGTGGATGTCGATGTCGGAGGCCTGGCCCTGGAATCCCGCCGAGGGCTGATGAATCATGATCTTCGAATTGGGCAGCGAATAGCGCTTGCCGGCCGCGCCGCCCGCCAGCAATACCGCGCCCATCGAGGCCGCCAGCCCCACGCAAATGGTGCTCACGTCCGGCTTGATGAACTGCATGGTATCGTAGATGGCGAGCCCGGCGCTCACCGAGCCGCCGGGAGAATTGATGTATAGCGCGATATCCTTCTCGGGATTCTCCGACTCGAGGAACAGCAGCTGGGCCACCACCAGGTTGGCCATATAATCTTCCACCGGTCCGACGATGAAGATCACGCGCTCCTTGAGAAGCCGCGAATAGATGTCGTAGGCGCGCTCGCCGCGGGCGGTCTGCTCGACCACCATGGGGACGAGATTAAGGGCTCGAGTCGTCATAGATCGTTTCCTAGGGGTGTGGACCTTTCGCTAAATGAGGGTGTCCGAAAAACAATTCAAGCTTGGGATGTGTGCAAAAGCCCGCTTGCGGATCAGCCGTCGAAATTCATCACTTCTTTGAACGTGGACGCCCTGTCGGTCACCTTGGCGTGCTCCAGAATCCACTCCACCACCTGATCCTCGAGGGCCAGGCTCTGCACCTGGCGCATGGCCTCCGCGTTCTGCAGATAGGCGCGCTTCAACGCCGCCGCATCCCCGTACGAGCCGACCAGCTCATCGAGCCTCGCGTTCGAGCGCTTCGGATCGAGCACGATGGATTCGCGCCGGATGATGTCGTTGACCAGCAGGCCGAGCGCGGCGCGCCGGCGCGCCGGCTCCACCAGCGGCTCGCGCGGCGGCGCCTGCGAGGCATCCTTCGCCCCCGAACGGCGCATCGCCTCGACCTGCAGGCTCTGGATTTGCGATTCGAGCAGCGCGTTCGGCAGATCGATCGGATTGTCCCGATACAGCCGGTCCATGACCACGGCCTTGTTGCGGTTGCGCAGCGCCTGGTCGAGTTCGCGGCGCATGTTGGCGGTCACTTCCTCGCGCAGCTTCGGGATGCCGCCCTCGGCGACCGCGTACGATTTGCAGAATTCTTCGTCGAGCTCGGGCAGCGATGGCTCCTCGACGCTCTTCACAATGACCCTGAATTCGGCATGCTTGCCGGCGAGATCCGTGGTGCGATAATCGGCCGGGAAATCCACGCCGATCTCAATTTCCTCGCCCGCGACGGCGCCCACCAGCCCCTGCTCGAGCTGCGCCAGCATGCGCCCCTCGCCGAGCACGATCACCACGCCTTCGCCCTTGCCCCCGGCAAACGCCACGCCCTCGATCGCGCCTTCGAAATCCACCGTGACCTTGTCGCCGGTCGCCGCGGCGCGCGTCACCGCGGTGTACTTCATCTGCTGTTTGCGCAGCCGCTCGATCATCGCGTCGACGTCGCTCTCGGTCACATCCGCCGTGACGCGCTCGACCTCAAGCGTGCCGATCGGTTTGAGAGCGACTTCCGGAAAGACCTCGAAAGTCGCGACGTAGGTGAGGTCCTGGCCTTCACCGACGGTCTGCGGCTCGATGTGCGGGTTGCCCGCCGGCGCGAGCTGATTTTGGGTGAGCGCCTCGGACAAGCTCGTCTGCAACAGCTCGCCGATCACTTCGCGATGCACCTGCTGGCCGAATTGCCGGCGGATCACCGTGAGCGGAGCCTTTCCCGGACGAAAGCCGTTCAAGCGCGCGGTGCGGCTCAGCTGCTTCAGACGCGAGGCAATCTCCTTGCTGACGCGCTCGGCCGGCACCTGCACTTGCATGCGCCGCTCCAGCTTGCCGATACTCTCCACAGAAACCTGCATGTCGATCCTCTAAGGTTGTGGTGCGAAAGGCGAGACTCGAACTCGCACGGGTTTCCCCACCAGGTCCTAAGCCTGGCGCGTCTACCAATTCCGCCACATTCGCTTCGGACAGCGCAGCAGTATAGCGCAGCTCAGCGGGGTTCGCTTTCGCGCACCAGCAGTCGGGCCACCTCGCGCATCGCGGGCAGCCCCTTCTCCAGCATGAAGTAAAGCGGACTGTCGCCCTCGAATGGTGCGCCCGCACGCGGCGCATGCACCCAGGCCCACGCCCGGTCCTTGTTCTGCGATTCGAGCGTGAGTGAATAATGGATGTTGGCGATCAGCGCGGCCCGCTCCTGCTGCACGGCGGACAACCGCGGCGCCTGCCCTAAACGATAGCGCTCCAGCACCTGCGGGGAGGGAATCTTGAGCAGCCGGCACTGCTGCAGCGGCGAGAGTTCCCAGACATCGGCGATCGCGAAGAATCGCTTCAGGGCACCGCTTGAGCTGTTGCGCGCGGTGCGCCGGGCGGCCGGCTGCAGCACCAGCCGCGGCCCAGTTTTAGACTTGCTCGGCACTGCGCTGCTCATTGAAGGTCAAGCATACTCCCAATGCGGGCGATATCATGGCGGCGCATGCCGATGATGTTCGCCGAACGGCTCCACCAAGCGCAAATCGCCTCCAACGGATTGCTGTGCGTGGGGCTGGATCCCGACTTGGGCAAACTGCCCGCCGATCTGCGCGCCGATCCGAAGCCGCTGCTCGCCTTCAATCGGCGCATCATCGATGCGACACGGGACATCGCCGCCGCCTACAAGCCGCAAATCGCGTTCTACAGCGCGCTTGGGCTGGAGGACGAGCTCGCCGCCAGCATCCGCTACGTGCGCGAGCGCGCGCCCACCGCACTGGTGATCCTCGACGCGAAGCGCAGCGACATCGGCAATACCGCGCAGGCCTACGCGGTGGAGGCCTTCGAGCGCTACGGCGCCGACGCCGTCACGGTCAATCCCTACATGGGCGGGGATTCGGTGCTGCCCTTTCTCGCGCGGCCCGAGCGCGGGGCGATCCTGCTGTGCCGCACCTCGAACCCCGGGGCCCGGGATTTTCAGGATCTGCTCATCGACGGGGTGCCCCTGTACCGGCTCGTCGCCGCGCGCGCCGCAGCGCAGTGGAATCAGCATCAAAATTTGATGCTGGTGGTCGGAGCGACCTACCCTGGGGAAATGGCCGCACTGCGCCGCGCGCACCCTGCACTATGGTTCTTGGTACCCGGGATCGGGGCGCAGGGCGGCGACCTCGACAGCACCCTGGCCGCGGGCTTAAATTCGCGGGGCGACGGCCTGCTGATCAGTTCCTCGCGCGGCATCATCTATGCGGGTGCGGGAGAGTCTGCGGCCATCCGCGGCGCAGCCGAGGAGCTGCGCACGGCGATCAACCGGCGCCGCTGAGCGCGGGCGGAGTTGAGGGATCAAGTCGCGGGCGGCGCGATGGTGAGGGCTTTCACGCGCGCGGTCGCGATCTTGGAGTACGAACGGCCGAAGGAGATCCGATCCTTGCCGGCGGCCTTGGCTTCGGACAGGGCGGCATCCGCCCGGCCGTAGAGGGTCTTCCAGTCCGGATCGTCCAGCAGGCTCAACGCCAGGCCGAAGCTGCCGGTGAAACGCAGCAGCCCTCTGGAGGTGGCGAGGGATTCCTTGCCGATCTGACTGCGTATGCGCTCCGCCACATCGTGCAGCGTCTGTTCGTTGATATCGCCGAAGCACAGCACCGCGAACTCCTCGCCTCCCAGGCGCGCCGCCATGTCCGAGGAGTTGCGCAGCTGCGCGAGCAGGATCTTGCCCACGGCGCGCAGCACTTCGTCGCCCTGCTCATGGCCGTATTCGTCGTTGATCTGCTTGAAATTGTCGAGATCGAGCAGGATGAGCCCGTAGGCCTTGCGCGACAGCCGCAGGGCGTTCGCGGCTTGTTCGCTGCGCCGGCTGAAGCTGCGCCGGTTCGGCAGTCCGGTCAGAGAGTCGGTCGCGGCATCGGCGGCGAGCTTGGCGTTGGCGGCCTGCAGCGCCGCCTGCGCCTCGCGCAGCGCTTCGCTCGCTTCGAGTGCCTGCTTGACCTGCAGCTGCATCGCTTCGTTGCTCTCCTGGAGCTTGCGCGTCTGCGCAAGGACCGTTTCCTGCAGGGCATCGCGCGCCGCGAGCAGATCCGTTTCGGCCTGCTTTCTCGCCGCAATGTCGTCGATGACGACGATGCCGTAATCGGGCTGGCGCGACGCCGTGCGCTTGAGCGCGACCGCCAGCGAGGTCCACAGGTAGCGCTGATCCTTGCACAGCAGGCGCTGCTCGAGGCGGTAGCTGTCGATCTCGCCCGCGAGAAGGCGCTTGAACTCGCTCACGTTCTTCGGCAGATCCTCAGGATGGGTGAGCTCGAGAAAGCTCAGCTCGCGCAGCTGCCCGGGGGTGTAGCCGAGCACCGCACAGGCGCGCTGATTGATGCGCAAGATCGTGCCGCTCAGCGAGGTGTGCACGATGCCCACCGCCGCCTGTTCAAAGGTCTCGCGGAACAGCTTCTCGCGCTCCATCGCGTACTGCAGGACGCCGTCGGCTTTCGCGGCGAGCTCCTTGGCGGAAAGATACTCCTCGAGGATCTTGGCGAACTCGGTGAGCACCACGAGCTCGAAGTCGCCGAACTCCCTGACCTCCGTGTCGAGCGCGCACAGCGCCCCGACCGGCTGGCGGTCTCGGCTGTACAGCGGAATTCCCACATAGGAGCGCAGGTGCCGCGCCCCGCTCACCAGCAGACTCTTCGCAAAGCGCGGGTCCAGGGTGGCATCGAGGACCACGAGCGGCTGGCGCTGCAGCACGACCTGGCTGCAAAACCAGGCATGGCGCGCGGTCTCGCGCACGTCGAGGCCGATGCGCGACTTGAACCAGACACGATGTTCGTCGACCAGCGAGACCAGCAGCAGCGGTACCCGAAGGGCGGCTGCGGCCAGGCGCGCGACGGCGTCGAAGGGTTCGGCCGGCGCGGTGTCGAGCAGTCCCAGTCGATGCAGGCACGCCAGGCGCTGCGCCTCGTCGGTGGGCATGCCTTCATCGTGCACCGCAGCAACGGGTGCCGGCAACTCGATCGCAGCTGTCATGGCCGGCAGGTTAAGGTTCCGAGGCGGTTACGTTAAGTACACTGGTCACGAAATCTCTAATAAGCGCTCTTGATCACGCCGCCGTCGACGCGCAGCGCGGCCCCGTTGGTGGCCGCGGACAACGGGCTCGCCACGTAGGTCACGAGCGAGGCCACCTCCTCGGGGGTCGCAAATCGCTGCAGCAGGGAACCCGGACGTGCCGTTTGGAAGAACTCCCGCTCCACCGCCTCGGGAGTCTTGCCCGCCGCCGCCGCCATCTCCGCCACGTAATCGCCGACGCCCCGGGAACGGGTCGGCCCCGGCAGCACGCTGTTGACCGTAATGCCGGTGCCGGCCGTGAGCTCGGCCAGTCCGCGCGCCACCGCGATCTGCGCCGCCTTGGTCATGCCGTAGTGGATCATCTCAGAGGGTATCTGATAGCCGCTTTCGCTCGAGATGAAGATGATGCGCCCCCAGTTGCGCTCGCGCATGTGCGGGAAATACAGCCGTGCCAGGCGGGCGCCGGACAGCACGTTCACCTCGAAGAATCGCCGCCAATCGGCATCGCTGATCTCTCCGAACGCCTTCACCTCGAAGATGCCGAGGTTGTTCACCAGGACATCCACCGCCGGATGCCGGCGGCAAAGCTGCTCGGCCACCGCCGCCTCGCTCACATCGCCCGCGAAGCCCACGACCTCGCCGCCGGTCTCGGACTTCATCCTCGCCACCGCGCCGTCGACGGCGGATTGCGTTCGACCGCTCACGATCACCTTCGCGCCCTCGCGCGCCAAAGAGCTCGCGATGGCGCTACCGATGCCGGCGGTACTGCCGGTGACGAGCGCGAGTTTGTGCTTCAGTTTGAGATCCATGGAATCCCCCCCTTTCGGCTACGGCGGCAGGGCGACCGCGACCGAGTTCAACTTGTAGACCGCGCCGTCCTTCATCGCGAAACTCACCTGCTTCATGAGGCTGATGTCGGCGGTCGGATCGCCGGGCACCGCCACCACGTCGGCGATCTTGCCCGCCGCAAGCGTGCCCAGGTCCTTCTCCTTCTTCAGCAGCTGCGCGGCATTGATGGTGGCGGCCTGCAGCGTGAACATCGGCGGCATGCCCGCCTGCACCATCAGTTCGAATTCGTGCGCGTTCTGCCCGTGCGGGTACACGGCGGCATCGGTGCCGAAGGCAATCTTCACGTGCGCCTTGTAGGCGCGGCCGGCGGTGGCGAGGATCATGGGTCCGATCGCAGCGGCCTTCGCGGCCACCTGCGGCGGGTAGTAGCCCGGCACCTTGGACTGACGGGCGACGAAATCCCCGGCGATGATGGTCGGCACATACCAGGTGCCGTGCTCGACCATGAGCTTCATGTCCTCGGCGTCCATGAAGGTGCCGTGCTCGATCGAATCGACGCCGCCGAGCACCGCACGGCGGATCGCTTCGGCGCCGTGCGCATGCGCGGCCACAGTGAAGCCGTAGTCGTGGGCGGTCGAAACCACCGCGCGGATCTCCTCGAGCGTGAGCTGCGCATTGTCACCGCTCGCGCTCTCATCGAGCACGCCTCCCGAGGGCATGATCTTGATGAGGTCGTCGCCCTCTTTGTAGTGCATGCGCACCGCTTTGACGGCATCTTCCGGACTGTTGATGATGCCGATCGCCGGCCCGGGATCGCCGGCGAGATCCTTTCGATAGCCGTTGGTCGGATCGGCGTGGCCTCCGGTCGAGCCGATCGCCTGCCCTGCCGTGAAGATCCTCGGACCCGGAATGATGCCCGCGTTGATCGCATTGCGCAGCGCCACCGATTCGTTGTCCTGGTCGCCGACATTGCGCACGGTGGTAAATCCGGCGAGCAGGGTGCGCCGCGCATACACGGTCGAGCGCACGGCATAGTCCGCGATATTCCAGTGAAACTGATCGATATACCGCGTCGGGCTGGTCTGCCCCGTAAGATGGGTGTGGCTGTCGATCAGGCCCGGCATGCAGGTCTGGCTCTCAAGGTCGATCTCCTTGGCCCCGGGTGGAGTTTGGCTGCCGCTCAGGAGCTCTCGAATGCGGGCGCCCTCGACCACGATGGTGGTCTCGCCGAGCACTTTGCCGGCGGCGGTGTCGATGAGGTGTCCGCAGTGCAGGGCGCTCAGCGGCGCCGCCGCGGGAGCCGCCGCAGCGGCCGCGCCCGCGGTCGATTCGTCGTTCGCCGCCGGTGCGCTGCCTGCCGCCGGTGCGCTGCCTGCCGCCAGTGCGCCGCAGAGCAGCGCGGCGCCGGCCAGGCGTAGCGTCGCGGTGCACAGCCTGTGCGCAGCGCCGTCCATTCTCGCATTCGGCATTTCTTATTCTCCGGGTTCTTGGTTCGCCAGTGAAAGCATCGCCTGCAGCAGAACGTTCGCGCCGGCCTCCAGATCGCGGGGCAGCGCGCTCTCCGCTTCGTTGTGGCTCAAGCCGCCGGCGCACGGTACGAAGATCATGGCGGTGGGCACCACCGCCGCGAGATTGCACGAATCGTGTCCCGCGCCGCTCACCATCTCGATCGCATCGCAGTGCAAAGCCGCTGCCGCGCGGCGCACCGCGGCCACGCAAGCCAGGTCGAACACCACGCCCGGCGCCTCCCAGACGCGGCGGATCTCCCCGCCGAGCGCCTGCCCCTTAAGCGCGGCCTCGACCACGTGCAGGGCCTCCTCGCACAATGCGGCATATTGCTCACCGTCCGGATGGCGCAGATCCACGGTGAAGCGCAACCGGCCGGGAACCGTGTTGGGAGAACCCGGCAGCGTTTCGATGCAGCCGACGGTCAGACGCGCCTGCGGCCCGCGCTTCGCCGCCGACGCATACAGGGCGGGCAGCACCTCCGCCAGCACGCGTATCGGATCGCGCCGCATGTCCATGGGGGTGGGGCCGGCGTGCGCCTCCTGTCCGAGCACCGTGACTTCGTAGCGGCACATGTGCTGCACGCCGGTCACGATGCCGATCGTTTTCGACTGCTGTTCGAGCACCGGACCCTGTTCGATGTGCACTTCGAGCGCGGCTTTGACCGGCTGGCGCGACAGCGGCGCCTGAAGGTCCACGCCGAGCCGCTCGAGCTCCTGGCGTACGCTGCGGCCGCTGCGATCGGTGAGCGCATAGGCCCGCTCCACCGGCAGGCGCCCGGCCCACACCGCCGAGCCCATCATGGCCATCGGAAAGCGGCAGCCTTCCTCATTGCACCACACGCCGACCTCGATCGGGTGCCGGGTGGCGATCGCATGCTCGTTCAAGGACTCGATCACCTCGAGTCCCGCCAGCACCCCATAGATACCGTCGAATTTCCCCCCGGTCGGCTGAGTATCGAGGTGGCTCCCGGTCATCACCACCGGCAGCCCGTCACGCGATCCGGGGCGGCGCGCGAACAGGTTGCCGATCGCATCGACGCGCAGGCTGCAGCCCGCGGCTTTGGCCCAGCGCGAGAACAGTTCGCGCCCCTCAAAGTCGCCGTCGGTCAGCGCCTGTCGGTTGCAGCCGCCGTTGACGGTTGCGCCAATCTGGCCCATCGCCATCAGGCGCGACCACAGGCGCGTGCCGTTGACTCGCGCGGCGCCGGCGGGATCATGGTTGTGCATGCGGACTCCTCGCGCCGAATCTTACCTGTGAGCGCCGGTTGCGTGAACTGCGTCGCATTTTTCCGCGAACCGACTCGCATAGCATGGCTGGCGATGTCGCGCGGACCGCATGCATTGCTGCTGACGCTTGCCCTGTCGCTTCCGGGCGTAGTCGGTGCCGTCGGCCTCGGCGAGATCCGAGTGCAGTCGGCGCTGAACGAGCCGCTGTTGGCCGAGATCGACATCGTCGGTGCGACCGATGATGAGCTCGCCGATCTGCGGGCCGCGGTGGCGAGCCGCGAGACTTTCGAGCGCTACGGAGCGGACCGCCCGGCGTTCCTGTCCTCGACCACGTTCACGGTCATCCGCGACGATCGCGGGCGCCCGCTCCTCGCCGTGCACTCCGATCAGCCCTTCACCGATCCGCTCGTCAGCCTGCTGGTGGATCTGCGCTGGGGGCGCGGCGAGGTCGTCCGCGAGTACTCACTGCTGCTCAAACCGGCCGGATCGCCCTAGCAGCCGCGCAGCGCGCGCCGCCGGCCGGCCGTTGATATCATCCCTCGATGAGGGTGATCCGATGAAAGACAACGCGGCCGGCGGGCCGGCGAACGGCAGGGACGTATGTGCCGTGGTGGTGACCTACCATCCGGATGCGCAGCTTCCCGCGCGGCTCGCCGGGGTCCTGCGCCAGGTCGGCGCGGTGGTGATCGTGGACAACGGCTCGGGCGAGGACGAGCTTAAGATGCTGCGCGAACTGTCCGCCGATCCGAAGATCACCCTTGCGCTCAATTCGGCCAACTTAGGCATTGCGCGCGCGCTGAACATCGGCATTGAGCGCGCCGCAGCGCTCGGATTCGCATGGGTACTGCTGCTCGATCAAGACACGATCGTCGACGAAGACATGGTGCAGTGGCTGATGGGGGTGTATGCGGCCATTCCGGACAAGGAGCACCTCGCGGTGATCGGATCGGGCTTCCGGGACGCGAACGCAAAGCCGCGCGCGGCGGGTGATGAAGCGCACGGCGGCATGCGCGAGGAGCCTGCGTGGGAGGATGTGGAATGCGTGATCACATCCGGCTCCCTGCTCCCCTTGTCGACCCACGCCGCCATCGGACCGTTCCGAGAGGAATTCTTCATCGACCATGTCGACATCGAATATTGCTTCAGGGCGCGCGCCAAGGGATTTCGGGTGCTCAAGACTCGCCGTCCGGTCATGTCGCACGCGATAGGCGCAACCACCGAGCACAACTGGCTGTGGCTCAACAAGTGGACCACCAACCATTCACCGGACCGGCGCTACTACTTTGCGAGAAACGACACCGTGCTGCTGCGTGAATACGGCAACTACCGGTTCGGAACGTGGGCGCTGAAAAGCCTGGGCCGGCGCATCCGGATGTGCAAGCGGATAACGCTCTACGAGCAGATGAAAACCCGCAAAATGCTTGCGGTCGCACAGGGCTGGTGGGACGGGGTGCGCGGGCGGCTGGGGCCGCGG
>JBKQOZ010000070.1:0-11733 GCA_052326345.1 Steroidobacteraceae bacterium
TGGCGGAGAGGGTGGGATTCGAACCCACGTGCCGGAATTACCCGACCATCCGATTTCGAGTCGGCGCCGTTATGACCACTTCGGTACCTCTCCGTAAACTTAATAATATTTAGTCGCGTTAAGTTAAGTAATTTCGCCGTTAACTTAAGCGTTTTTTCCTTGTGACGCGCTGGGCGTTCACCTTAAAAATGCACTTGTCAAGGGCCTTTTCGCGCTAATATTGCATTATTCTAGCGCATTGGCCCTGGCCATGCCTCTCGAACAGAACTCCCTGGGCCTCACGGAATCTATATAGCTCAACGACCGTGCGTAAATTGAACGTTCCAAAATCCTGGTTGTGGTGGTCAAAGGTCAGTATCGGCGTATCGGCCGTGACGCTCCTTGGCACCTGCTCCCCGCTACCGAGCCTGATCGATCAGATCAAGACTCTCGGGGAATTGCGAGTGGTCACACGCAACAGCCCGTTGGCCTTCTATCGCGCGGCGGACGGTCAGCCGCAGGGGCCGGAATACGAACTCGCTCGCCGCTTCGCCGACGACCTGGGCGTGAGGCTCAAGATGACGCCGGTGAGCAGCTATGCGGAAATCTATGCTGCGCTCAACTCTGGGCGGGCGCACGTGGCGGCGGCCGGATTGAAGGTTCCCGTGCAGCAGGTCGCCGGGGTGGTATTTGGCCCCGCCTATCAGCGCGTGCGCGAGCACTTGATCTATCGCCGGGGTGCGACGCGGCCGGGTTCGCTCGCCGAGATCGGCACCGGCGCATTGGAAATCGCTGCGGGCAGCTCGCACGCCAAGTCGCTGAACGCAGCTCGCAATTCCCTGCCGGGATTGGTGTGGGTTGAAAATTCCGGCACCGATTCACAGTCGCTGTTGGACGGCGTCGCGGACGGCACCATCGATTTCACGATCGCGGACTCCACCGAGTTCGCGATCGCGCACGATGCGCATCCGGATCTGCGCATCGCCTTCGACTTCCCCGGAAGCCAGGCGGTCGCGTGGGCCGCGAGCACGCGCGACCCGCAATTCCTGCGCGACATGAGCGAGTATTTCGCGCGCTTGCGCGGCAGCGGCGAGCTGGCGGCGATCGTGCAGCGATATTACGGCCGGACCGCGGACACGGAGTTCGCGCGGGCGCCCGGCTTTATGCAGCATTTGCAGAGCCGTCTGCCGCTGTACAAGAAATGGTTCGAAGAGGCGGCTGAGCAGAGCAGTCAAGATTGGCGGCTATTGGCGGCCATCGGCTATCAGGAGTCGAAATGGAATCCGCAGGCCGCCTCGCCCTCCGGTGCCAAAGGGCTGATGCAGCTTACGATGGAATCGGCGTCCGCGGTCAAGGTGGCCAATCCTACCGATGCGCGGCAGAGCATCTTCGGCGGCGCGCGCTACTTCAGGCAGATCTACGAGAAGATACCGGCGCACGTGTCGGAGCCGGATCGCACATGGTTCGCGCTCGCCGCCTACAACATCGGATACGGGCACCTGGAAGATGCGCGCGTGCTTGCGCAGAGGGCGGGACGCGATCCGGATTCCTGGGACGAGGTGCGCGAGTTCCTTCCCCTGCTCGAGCAGGAATATTGGTATTCGCAGACCCTGAACGGCTTTGCGCGAGGCTCCCAGCCAGTGCATTACGTGGATAGCGTGCGCGGCTATCGCGATCTGCTCGAATGGGCTTGGAGCGGCGGCGGCGGTGCAGTCGCTCTGAATTAGCGCGCCGGCCGTTGCGCCGACGGACCTAGCGCCGCGCCGCGAAGAATCGGCGCAGCAGCATGCCGCACTCCTCGGCGCATACCCCGCCGAACACGTCCATGCGATGTGCCATGCGCGGCTCGCGCGGCAGGTCGAACACGCTGCCGCAGGCGCCGGCCTTCGCATCCCAGGCCCCGAACACGACCCGCGCCACTCGGGCATTGAGGGCTGCGCCGACGCACATGGCGCACGGCTCCAACGTCACGAACAGGGTGGCCGAGCCGAGCCGGTAATTTTCCCGCTGAAGAGCGGCGGCGCGCAACGCGACGATCTCCGCATGGGCCGTCGGATCGTGCGATGCGATTGGGCGATTCCAGCCCTCGCCGATCACCTCGCCGCCGAGCACCATCAGCGCCCCCACCGGCACCTCGTTCTCGGCTTCGGCGCGGCGCGCCAGATCCAGCGCGCGCCGCATGAAATCTTCGTCCGTGGGCACGCCGGGTGCCACGAGTCAGCTCCGCCCACGCGGCGCGGGCGAATTGATGACATGTTCGATGTTATCGGCCATCATCGCCGCGCAGTCGCGCCTCGATTGCGTTGACAAACCGGAATTGTAGAACGATCGACATTGGCATGCGCATGATAATCCTGATGTGGGCGATCGCCGCGTCCGTGCCGGCGCTCGCCGATGAAGGCATGTGGACCTTCGACAACTTCCCTTCGGGCGCGGTGAGGCGGGCATATGGAGTGGACGTGACGCCGGGCTGGCTGGACCACGTGCGGCTGTCCACGCTGCGGCTCACCAATTGCACGGCCGCATTCGTTTCTCCCGACGGCCTCATCCTGACCAATCACCACTGCATGGAATCATGCCTCGGCGAGCTCTCCTCCAAGGACAACAGTCTGCTCGAGCGCGGCTTCTCGGCTGCAATTCGCGGCGCCGAGCGCCGCTGCGCTACGCAGCTCGCGGACGTTCTGGTGGGGATGGATAACATCACCGCCGCGGTGTCCAAAGCGAGCGCGGGCCTCGGCGACGAAGCGGCGAACGATGCGCGCAAGAAAACGCTCACGGCTCTCGAACAGGCCTGCGAGCGCCAGAGCGCCAAGGCCAAATCCGGCCCGCTCAAGTGCCAGGCCGTCACGCTGTACGAGGGCGGCCAATACTTTCTCTACAAGTACAAGCGCTACGACGACCTGCGGCTGGTCTTCGCGCCGGAGTCGGGAATTGCCGCATTCGGCGGGGATCCCGACAATTTTCAATTCCCGCGCTGGTCGCTCGATTTCCTCCTCCTGCGCGCGTACGAGCACGGCAGACCCGCCAGCACGCCCCATTACCTGCAGATCAATTTTGCGGGGCCGCAAGCCGGCGAGCTGGTGTTCGTAGCGGGGCATCCCGGCTCGACCGCGCGCAGGGAAACCGCGGCGGAGCTCGAATTCGAGCGCGATGTGCTGCTGCCGACGACGCTGCTGCGCGCATCGGAGCTGCGCGGTGGCTACATTGAATTCGGTCGAGTCAATCAGGCCGATCAGGAGCTGGTGCAGGGGCCGCTCAACAATCTCGAGAACGGAATCAAGGTGCGCCGCAAGCTGCTCGATGCATTGCACGACGACTCCTTGATGGCGCGAAAAAGGGACGAAGAGAGCGCCTTGCGCGCCTATGCCAAGCTCTCCGGCGCAGATCCCTGGCAGCAGATCGAGTCGGCATCGGCTCGCGAGCGGGGCATCTACCTGCCCTACACCTTCATCGAAGGAGCCGCAGGATTCAACAGCATTCTGTTCCGCTACGCGCGCCTGCTCCTGCGGGGCGCGGATGAGCGCTTGAAGCCCAATACCGATCGGCTGCGTGAATACACCGACGCTGCCCTGCCGCGCATCGAGCAGCAGCTGTACGCTCGGGTGCCTATCTACCCCGAGGTCGAATCGATGACGCTGTCCTTCTCGCTGCAGCGCATGCGGGAGTGGCTCGGTCCGGACGATCCGCTGGTGCGCAGCCTGCTCAAGGGCGAATCGCCCGATTCGCTGGCGACCCGGCTCGTCGCGGAAACCAAGCTCGACGACGCTGCCGTGCGCAAACAGCTGTGGGACGGCGGCAAGGCCGTGGTGGACGCCTCGCGCGACCCGATGATCGAGCTGGCCCGGTCGCTCGATGGCGCCTCGCGTTCGATCCGCAAACAATTCGAGGACCAGGTCGAAGCGCCGATCGCGGCTGCCTCGGAGAGGATCGCCGCGCTGCGGTTCAAGGCCTACGGTACCGGCGCGTACCCGGACGCCACTTTCACGCTGCGCCTGAACTATGGCAAGGTGCAGGGGTGGATGGAAAACGGCGTGCCGGTGGCGCCCTTCACCTATCTCGATCGCGCATTCGAGCGTGCAACCGGATCAGCGCCGTTCAAGATCCCGGACAGCTGGGTCAGGGTCAAGGATCAGCTCGACATGCGCACGCCGTTTTGCATCGCGACCAGCAACGACATCGTGGGCGGCAATTCGGGCAGCCCGCTGATCGACGCGCAGGGGAAAATCGTGGGCATTATGTTCGACGGAAACATTTACTCGATCGCGGGCGCCTTTTGGTTCGACGATGCGAAGAATCGGGCGATTGCCCTACACCCGGCGATCATCCGCGAAGCCCTCGACAAGGTGTATGGTGCTAGATCGCTGTTGATGGAGCTTGGTGCACTATGAGCGACGTGAAGACCATGAAGATCGATCAGCCGAGCGAGCCCGGAGAATACGATGCGGGCATGCTGACTCTGCTTCAGATCATCTGGGGCGAGGGGTTTCTATCGCCCGGCGGCGCCGAGGAACTTGCCCGTCTGTTCGAGGGCAGCGATATCGGCGGCTGCGAGGTCCTCGACATCGGCTGCGGCTTGGGAGCGATCGATGAATTGCTGATCACACAGTACCGCGCCCGGTCGGTCGTCGGGATCGACGTCGACCCGACCCTGCTCTCGGGAATGCAGCGGCGCATCGAGCGGGCCGGTCTTGCGCAGCGCATCCGCGCAGTGAAAGTCGACGGCGGTCCACTGCCGTTCGCGCCGGCGAGCTTCGATGTGGTTTTTTCGAAGGATGCCATGGTGCAGATTCCCGACAAGCCTGCGATTTTTGCCGAAGTGCTGCGGGTGCTGCGGCCGGGTGGGCGATTCATCGCGAGCGATTGGCTGCGCGGCGGATCGGGCGCCTATTCGCCGGAAATGTTGGAGTTCTTCCGCCTGGAGGGCATCGCGTACAACATGGCCTCACTCGAGGAGAGCGCTGCGGCACTGCGCCGCGCGGGCTTCGTCGACGTCGAAATCCGCGATCGCAACAATTGGTATCAGGAGCTGGCGCAGCGCGAACTCGAGTCGATGCAAGGTGCGCTCAAGCCGCTCATCGTGGGCCAGATCGGCGCCGAGCGCAGCCAGCATTTCATCGATGATTGGCGCCAGCTCGTGGTAGTTCTCAGGCGCGGCGAGCTGCGGCCGGGACACCTGAAGGCGGCCAAACCCGCTTAGGCCGCGCTCGCCGGCCGATGGCGAGGCTCCGCAGCACCCTCAGCCCCGCTCGCTGTCGAGGTCCTTCATCTGCGCCGCCCCGTAGCGCTCGCCGGCCGCCGACCCCTTGGGGATTGCGCGTTCTATCGCGGCGATGTCGATCGGCGTCAGCGCAATGTCGAGCGCGCCCATCGCCTCGCTCAGCTGATCGCGCCGTCGCGCGCCGATCAGGGGAAAGATGTCGTCCCCCTGCGCGGCCACCCACGCGATGGCAATCTGCGCAACGCTTGCGTGCCGCTCCGCGGCGACGGCGCGCAGCGCCTCGACCAGCGCCAGATTGCGGTCGACGTTCTCGCCGAGGAAGCGCGGGCCGACGCTGCGGAAATCTCCGGCGCCGGCCGAGTTCTTGCGCCAGTGGCCGCTGATGAGGCCGCGCGAAAGCACCCCATAGGCCGTGATGCCGATGCCGAGATTGCGGCAAGCGGGAAGAATCGCATCCTCGATGGTGCGGGAAATCAGCGAGTATTCGATCTGCAGGTCGCAGATGGGATGGATCGCCGCCGCCCGTCGAAGCGTGCCGGCGCCCACCTCCGAAAGACCGATGCAGCGCACATAGCCCGCTCGCACGCAATCCGCGATGGCGCCGACGGTCTCCTCGATGGGCACGTTCGGATCGAGCCGCGCCGGCCGGTAAATGTCGATGTGATCGACCCCGAGCCGCCGCAGGGAATAGGCAAGAAAATTCTTCACCGCCTTCGGTCTTGCGTCCACGCCCGACCAGCCGCCGGCAGGATCCCGCAAGGCGCCGAATTTGACGCTGATCTGGATCTGCTCGCGCTTGGCGCGCTTGAGCGCCTCCCCGATCAGCATTTCATTGTGGCCCATGCCGTAGAAATCCCCGGTGTCGAGCAGGGTGATCCCCGCATCGAGAGCGGCATGGATCGTCGCGATGCTCTCCTCTCGATCCGCGGGCCCATACATGCCCGACATGCCCATGCAGCCGAGCCCTAGCGCAGAAACGCACGGCCCGGCGGCGCCGAGTTTGCGATATTTCATTGGGTGAGGACCGGCAGCCTGTTCAATCCGCGAAACGCAAAATTAGGTCCCCAATCGGGCTCATCGTTCATCAGGCGCAGCTTCGGGAAACGCCGGCTCAACGCACTGATCGAGAGCTGTCCTTCGAGCCGAGCGAGGGTGCTCCCGAGGCACACGTGCGAGTCGCCACCAAACGCCAGGTGGCGATTGTGCGCGCGCCGCAAATCCAGCCGATCCGGATCACGATATTGCCGCGGATCACGGTGGGCGGCGCCGATCATGAACGTGATCGCCGACCCGGCGGCCAGCTGACTGCCGTCGATCGTAAGATCGGCCTTGACCACTCGCCCGAACGCCTGCACCGGGCTTTCGTATCGAAGCAGCTCTTCGACGGCCGACGGCAGCAGGGACTCATCCCCGCGCAGTTCCGAGTACGCGTCGGGATGCTTCAGCAGCGTGTATATCCCGTTGCCGATCAGATTGCGTGTGGTCTCGTGGCCGCCGAACAGCAGCATGACGCATTGTGCGTACAGCTCCTCTTCGGTCAACACGCCGACCTCGTCCGCGGCGTCCAGCAGCAGACTGAGCAGATCATTCTTGCGCGCGCCTCTTCGCTCGCGGATGGTCTGTGAAAAATAGCCCTCGAGCTCCCGAATCGCACATTGAGCCAATCGGGCCCGCTCCGGGGGCCGGCGCAGGTCGCCCATCCACAGCGCGATGTCGTTGGATAGGACGACGCAGCGGTCATGCAGTTCCTCGGGCAGACCGAGCAGCTCGCAGATCACTCGAACCGGCAGCGGATAGGCGAAATCCCTGATCAAATCGATCGACTCGCGGCTCTGCATATCGTCGAGCAGCCGCTCGATGATGGCGTTCACCTTTTCCTTAAGCTGGCCGACGACGACGGGCGTGAAGCCCCGGTTCATCAGTTTGCGCAGCTCCGAATGACGGGGCGCATCCTGCAGCAGCAGCCAGCGCTGCATGTGGCGGACCAGATCGTCGAATTCCGCCAGGGCATCGCCGCTCACGGCCACCAGCAGCGATGCCGGTCGAACCGCCGACAGCCGCGGATCGCGGATGACCGCCGCGCAGGCCTCGTAGCCGAACAGAAGCCACGTGCCGGGGCGCCCTGCCAGCGGCTGCAAGGACGGCCCGGCCAGGTAATGGCGGTAAGTCGGGTAAGGATCGCGCTGAAACTCGGCTGAGAAGAGCGGCGGATGAGCGGACAAGCCGTTCGACGAATTCTCCACGCGGCCTCCGCTCACTGCCGCGCTATTGCGGGGCGCCTGCCTCGCAGCACGAACTTCTGGATTTTTCCGGTCGCGGTCTTCGGCAGCTCGCTCACGAAATGAAAGACGCTCGGAACCTTGAAGTGCGCCAGCGTGCTGCGCGCGAAGTCATGCAATTCGGCCTCCGTGGTGCTCGCGTCGGCACGCAGGACCACAAAGGCATGCGGAGTCTCGCCCCATTTCTCGTGTGGCATCCCGACCACTGCGGCCTCGAGAATGGCCGGGTGCCGCAGCAGCGCGCCCTCGACCTCAATCGAGGAGATGTTCTCTCCGCCGCTGATGATGACGTCCTTGAACCGATCCCGGATTTCGACGTATCCGTCCGGATGCACCACCGCCGCGTCGCCTGAATGGAACCAACCGCCGCGGAAAACGGATGCCGTCGCCTCCGGGTCGTTGTAATAGCCCCGCATCACCACATTGCCGCGCGCGACCACTTCACCAAGCGTCGCACCATCCCGCGGCACATCGCGCAGTTCATCGTCCACGACGCGAAGCTCGCCGGATGTGATCAGCTCAACCCCTTGGCGGGCCTTGATGATCGCTCGATCGGCGCCGGACAGCGCCGTATGCTCGGGCAATGGCTCGCAGATGGAGATGAATGGCGCGGTTTCGGTCAGTCCATAGACATGCGTGATCTCCCAGCCGAGATCCGACTCCATGCGCTCGATGGTCGCCGCAGCCGGCGGCGCGCCCGCGGTGAACACTCGCACGCCCCGGCGCAGCTGCCGGCGCATCGCCTCCGGCCCGCTGGCGATGGCGATCAGGACCGTGGGCGCCGCGCACAGGTGCGTCACACGCTCCCGGTTGATCTGCTCATAGACGGATGGCGCGTCGACTTTTCGCAGGCAAATGTGCGCCGCGCCGGCCGCGGTCACCGTCCACGGAAAAGTCCAGCCGTTGGCATGGAACATCGGCAGCGTCCACAGGAATCGATCGGCCGGCGTCATCGGCCAGTGCGCCAACGTGCCCACCGAGTTCATCCACGCATTGCGGTGGGTGATCATGACGCCCTTCGGACGCGAGGTGGTACCGCTCGTGTAATTGATGGCGAGCAGATCGGTTTCCTCGACATCGGCGCATTCGGTTACGCCCGCAGCGGCGTCAATCAGCGACTCGTAGGCCAGCCAGCCGTGATCTTCACCCTCGAGCGCCACGAAATGCCGCACGCCGGGCATGCGCTCGCGAACGCTGTCGACCAGGTCTAGATAATCCGAGTGCGCGCACAGCACCTTGGCGCCGCTGTGGTTCGCCATGTAGACGAAGTCCTCGGCCGTGAGCCGGTAGTTCATCGGTACGATGACCGCACCCCGCTGCGGGATCGCGTAGAACTGCTCGAGATGCTGGTGCGTGTTGGGCGAGATGGTGGCGACGCGATCGCCCTTGCCGACCCCGAGCTTCGCGAGGGCGGCGGCCCACCGATCGCACCTCTCGCCGAACTCGGCATAGGTCAGGCGAACGTCGCCGTCTACGACTGCTTCGCGCCGGGCATGCAGCTTGCGCGCGCGGCGAGCGAAGTCAAGGGGCGTAAGCGGCGTCTCCATGCGTCTCTCCCACTCATTTGCTTCCAGTGGATAACCGATTGAATATACAACAGTTGATCCCAGGGAGAATCTCTTTTAGCGGCGCAGGGAGTCGCGCCGGCTCTCGACGCCCATCAGCGTCCGGAAAAGCGGCCGGCGGTCATCGTGCCGCCGCGAGGGCTCGCCGATCGCCTGCCACTGACGCCGGCCATACGACGGCGGGTAGAATAGGCCGATGCAAAGCCTCTGCACGCCTCGCTCGAAATTGCCCGATGTCGGCACCACGATCTTCACCGTAATCGGCCAGCTCGCGGCGCAGCACAATGCGCTGAATCTCTCGCAGGGCGCGCCGAATTTTTCTTGCGACCCGAAGCTCATCGACGGCGCGGCGCGAGCCATGCGCGCGGGATTCAACCAGTATGCGCCCATGACCGGCATCGCGACGCTGCGCGAAGCGCTCGCCCGCAAAGTCGCGCGAATTTCGGGCGCACGCTACGACGCCGACGATGAAATCACCGTGATCGCCAGCGCAAGCGAAGGGCTGTATGCATCGATCAGCGCACTCGTCCATGCGGGCGACGAAGTGATCTACTTCGAACCGGCATTCGACAGTTATGCGCCGATCGTCCGGCTGCAGGGCGCGACGCCGGTCGCAATCAAGCTGTCGCGGCGCGGCTTCCGGGTCGACTGGGACGAAGTTGCCGCCGCGCTCACGCCGCGGACCCGGATGATCATCATCAACACCCCGCATAACCCGACCGCGACCGTGTTCGCCGCCGGCGACATCGAGCGCCTCACGACGCTCACGCGCGGCACCGGCATCGTCATTCTATCCGATGAGGTCTACGAGCACGTGGTGTTCGATGGCGCCCAGCATCACGGCATGGCTCGCTATCCGGAGCTTGCCGAGCGAAGCGTCATCGTCTCGTCGTTCGGCAAGTCGTATCACGTGACCGGCTGGCGGGTCGGCTACTGCCTCGCGCCCGCCGCGTTGACGAGTGAGATACGCAAGGTCCACCAGTTCATGATGTTCGCCGCCGACACGCCGATGCAGTACGCTTTCGTCGAAGCGCTGGCCGACGAGCGCAGCTACCTCGGTCTGTCTGCGTTCTACCAGCACAAACGCGACCTGCTCGCCGGTGCGCTCGCCGAGTCGCGCTTCGAGCTGCTGCCGAGCGAAGGCAGCTTCTTCATGCTGGCGCGCTTTCGCGGATTCTCCGACGAGAGCGACAGTGAATTCGTGCTGCGCATGATCCGCGATGCCGCCGTCGCGACGATTCCGCTGTCGGCGTTCTACTCCGATGGTACCGACCAAGGCTTGATTCGCCTGAGCTTTGCGAAAGATGACGCTACGCTGCTCGAAGGCGCGCGGCGCTTGTGCTCGGTTTGACCGCGGCGGCTCAATCGAGGTCGACTGCGAAGCGCTTGAGGTCCGCGAGCGAACAATAGCTGAGCGCACCTTCATGCGTAGCGCGCAAGACCACGCGCGGCGCACGCCCCGCTTCCAGCGCTTCCTGCCAGCGAGGTGCACACAGACACCAACGATCACCGGGCTTCACTCCCGGAAAACCGAATTCCGGGACCGGCGTCGAGAGATCATTGCCGCAGGATTTCGAGAACTCGAGAAAACCCGCGGTCATGACGGCGCACACGGTGTGGCTGCCGATGTCCTCGCGGCTGGTGTCGCAGCAGCCGTCGCGAAAGAATCCCGTCATCGGGCTCAAGGAGCAGATTTCGAGTCGATCGCCGAGGACGTTCTTGGGCTCTTTGCGACGACCGCCGCCGCCTTTGCCAGCGTCATCTCTCAACATCGGGATTCTTTGCATCCTCGCTCCCTCCCCTACTCCCACTCAAGGCTGTAAGCACACAAAAATCAATGCCTTAGATCGCACGGGTTACGCTGCGGGTACCAACCCCGCACAAATCGCCGCATTCCCCGTAGAAATTCGGGCGGCGTGTGTGCGCTAATTGATGCTATAATACATCACTATTGATGCGCGAGGACCTGCCCCTTGAGAACCACCGTCACCATTGATGATGAACTCTATCACCGAGCGCTTGAGGTCGCCGATCCGGGGACGGACAAGGCCGACTTGTTTCGCGAAGCAATGAAGGTGTTCGTCCGCGTTCAAGCGGGGAAGCGACTTTCCGCTCTCGGCGGCAAAGCCCCCAAGATGAAGATGATTCCGCGTCGCCGGCCCGCATAGGGTTCCACGATTGACTGCCATACTCGCGGATTCATCTGTCTGGGTGGCTCATTTCCGCAAATCCAACGGCGTACTTCAATCGCTGTTGGTAGCGGACAGGGTGTTGTGTCATCCGCTGATCGTGCTGGAACTCGCCTGCGGGACGCCCCCGGCCCCGCGTGAGCGCACGCTCGGCCACCTCAAAAAGCTGCAGCAATCCGTCATTGCGACGACCGAAGAGACGCTTGCACTCATAGAGAAAGAGCAACTTCAGGACTTGGGCTGCGGCGCAGTCGATATGCCGCTGCTCGCATCCGTCCTTCTGACTCCTGAGACCTTGCTGTGGACCGTCGACAAAAATCTTGATGCTTTGGCGACGCGATTGGACGTGGCCTTCCGCGACGTCTGAGATTGATCTACTCCCACTCGATGGTCGCCGGCGGCTTGCCCGAAATGTCGTAGACCACGCGCGAGATTCCCGGCACTTCGTTGACGATGCGATGAGCGACGCGGTCCAACAACTCATAGGGCAGGCGCGCCCAGCG
>JBKQOZ010000071.1:0-44740 GCA_052326345.1 Steroidobacteraceae bacterium
TAATTGGTAGCGGGGGTAGGATTTGAACCTACGACCTTCGGGTTATGAGCCCGACGAGCTGCCAGACTGCTCCACCCCGCACCAGAGAGCCGAGTATTGTACTTGGTCGCTCCGACAATGCAAGTCACCCCGCCGGCATCTTCTCTACCGCTATTGAAGCGCGCGCTGGCACAGCGCGATCAGCGCGCCGGGGATGACGCCCAAGACGAACACCAGCAGTACGTTGGCACTGAGCACGGCGCGCATCAGCGTCGAGCCGCCGATTTGAGCGTGATCGGTCGGTTCGTCGAAATACATCAATTTGACGATGCGCAAATAGTAAAACGCGCCGACCACCGAAAATAGCACGGCGACCACCGCAAGCCACGTGTAGCCGATGCCGAGCACCGCTTGCACGACACCGAGCTTCGCCCAGAATCCCACGAATGGCGGCACGCCCGCCAGGCTGAACATCAGGATTGCCATCATGCCGGCGAACCACGGGCTGCGCGCGTTCAAGCCCTTGAAGTCGGCGAGTTTGTCGGCCTCGAATCCCTGACGCGCGAGCAGCAGGACCATGCCGAAGGAGCCGCCCGCGACGATGACGTAGCTGATCATGTAGAACATGGCCGCCTGGTAGCCCTGGGCCGTTCCGGAGAGAATTCCTAGAAGCACGTATCCGATGTGCGAAATGGTGGAATACGCCAGCATCCGTTTGATATTGGCCTGCGCAATCGCGACGATGTTCCCGATCGCCATCGAGAGCACCGAGAGCACCACCAGCATTTGGCTCCAATCCGGCTCTGCGGCCGCCATCGCTTCGGGCAGCAGCCGCATGGCGAGCGCGAAAGCGGCCAGTTTCGACGCCGTGCCGATGAACACCGTCACGCAGGTGGGCGAGCCTTCGTACACGTCCGGAATCCACATGTGAAACGGCACCGCGCCCAGCTTGAATCCCACGCCGACGAGGATGAAGGCGATGCCGAACACCAATCCGACATTTTCCGCGAAACTGCTGTGCACGACCGTCGCGATCGAGGCGAGCTGCAGATTGCCCGTGACGCCGTACACGATGGACATGCCGTACAGCAGCGCTCCCGAAGCCATCGATCCCAGCACGAAATACTTGATGGCCGATTCAGCTGCAATGCCCGATTCCCGGTCGAAGGCGACCATGGCGTACAGGCACAGGGACATCAGTTCGAGCCCGAGGTAGAGCGTGATCAAGCTGCCCGCGGAAATCAGCACCAGCGCGCCCAGCGTAGCGAACAGTCCGAGCACGTAATACTCGCCCTTGAAAATCGCCCGGCGCTTCAAATAGTCGGTGGAATACACGAACACCACCGCGACGGTCAACAGCGTCACGACCTTCAGCACCTGCGCCATGCGATCCAGTTCATACAGGCCGCCGAGCGCCACGATCTTCGCGGAGACCGGCTGAGCTGCCGCCAATACGGCGGTCAGCACCAGGCTGATCACGGCGAGCACACCGCTCCAGTGCCGCTGCGCATCCGAGACGAGCAGATCCAGCATCAGAATGGCGCACGCCGCGGTTCCCAGAAAGATCTCCGGGCTGGCGTAGATCAGCCCTGCGTTGAAATCGGCGACGTCGAAACCTTTCATGAGCGAACCCTACAGGGCCAACTTCGAAACCAGCAGCTGCTGGGCCAAATGCTGCGTAGTGGCGCGCATGACATCGAGCAACGGCGCAGGCCACAGGCCGATCAGCAGCACCGCGACCGCGAGTGCGCCCAGCACCAGGAACTCGCGGCTGTTGAGATCCTTGAGCGCGGCGACCTTGTCGTTGGCGATCTCGCCGAAGATCACCCGCTTCACCAGCCACAGCGTGTAAGCCGCCCCCAGCACCAGCGTCGTGCCCGCCAGAAATGCATACCAGACATTCGCCTTGAACGAGGCCAGAATGACGAGAAATTCGCCGACGAAACCCGAGGTCCCGGGCAGGCCAGAGTTCGCCAGTGCGAACAGCATCATGAACGCGGCGAACTTCGGCATGGTGTTCACCACGCCGCCGTAGGCGCTGATTTCGCGGCTGTGCACACGGTCGTACATGACCCCGACGCAGAGGAACATCGCGCCCGATACCAGGCCGTGCGAAAGCATTTGCACCACGGCGCCGTCCAATCCGAGTTCGATGCCGGTGGTTCTGGCGGTGTGGGACACGATCTGGAAGCCGATGAACATCCCCAGCGTGACGAAGCCCATGTGCGCAATCGACGAATACGCGATCAATTTCTTCATGTCGCGCTGCGCCAGGGCCACGAAACCGATATACACCACCGCGGTCAGCGACAGGGCGATGATCAGCCAATCCAGCTCGCGGCTCGCGTCCGGCGCGATGGGCAGCGAGAAGCGCAGGAAGCCGTACCCGCCCATCTTGAGCATGATCGCCGCCAAGATCACGGAGCCGCCGGTGGGCGCTTCCACGTGCGCATCCGGCAGCCAGGTATGCACCGGCCACATGGGCACTTTGACCGCGAACGCGGCGAAGAAGGCGAGAAAAATGAACCTCTGTTCGGTCAGCGTCAGCGGCATGCCCTGGAATACCGCGAGCTCGTAGGTGCCCGCCTTCAGGTACAGGTAGATGAGCGCGACCAGCATCAGCAGCGAGCCCAAGAAGGTATACAGAAAGAACTTGATGGTGGCGTACACGCGCCGCGGGCCGCCCCAAACGCCGATGATGATGAACATCGGCAGCAGCATGGCCTCCCAGAACACGTAGAACAGCGCCGCATCCAGCGCCGCGAACACCCCGATCATCAGGCCTTCCAATATCAGGAAGGCGGCGAAGTACTGCGCGATTCGCTTTTCGATGTTCGACCAGCCGGCGATCACGATCAGCACCGTGGTGAAGGTGGTCAGCAGGATCAAGGGCATCGAAATCCCGTCGACTCCGGTGTAGTAATCCGCATGGATGGCGCGAATCCACGACGTGCGCTCGACGAACTGCATGTCGGCAGTGCCTGTCTTGAACGCCGTGTACAAAGGCACGCTGAACAGCAGCGTCAGTGCGGATACTGCGAGGGACAGCCACTTCGCGAGCGCCACGCGCTCGCCCAGGCCGAGCACCACGAAACCGCCGGCGATGGGCAGCCAGATCAACACCGCGAGCAGGTGCTCGTTGTGCATCATGGACGCCATATGATCCACAGCAGCAGCGAGGCGAGCCCGAGTATCATCGCGAATGCGTAGTGATAGAGGTACCCGGACTGCGCGTAGCGCATCACCGAGCCCAGCCAGCCCACGATCCGGGCGCTGCCGTTGACCAGTCCGCCGTCGATCACGGTCTCATCTCCGCCTCTCCACAAACCGCTGCCCAAGCCCCTCGCGCAGGGGACGATGACGTGCTCGTTGAACCAATCGAAGCCGTACTTGTCGACGAGGATCGTGTGCAGCCACTTGAACCGGCGCTCCGCCGCATCCGCCCACGCGGGATTCTTGTAGAAGAACAGCCACGCGGCGAGAACGCCGCCCGCGGCGAGATACAGCGGCAACGTGGTGATTGCCGACCAGAAAAAGGCGCCTGGGTTGTGGAATTCCTCGCCTACCTGCTTCAGCACCTCATGCGCGGGCGACACCACGATGGATCCGTCGAAATAGCCCCCGAACAACAGTGGCTTGACGGTGAGCCAGCCGATCAGCGCGGAGGGTATGGCCAGCAGTATCAGAGGCGCCGTCACCACCCACGGGCTCTCGTGCAAATGTTCGCGCACCTCATGGTCCATGCGCTCCTCGCCGTGAAACGTCATGAAGAACATGCGGAAGGTGTACAGCGCCGTGATGAAGACGCCGGTGAGCACGCAAAAGTACGCATAGCCCGATCCCAGGCGGTGCGACGCATGCTCGGCATCGATCAGCAGATCCTTGGAAAAGAATCCCGCCGAGCCTGGAAAGCCGATCAGCGCCAGTGCGCCCACCAGGAATGTCCAATAGGTGATGGGCATGTACTTCTTCAGCCCACCCATGCGACGCATGTCCTGCTCGTGGTGCATCGCGATGATCACCGAGCCCGCCGCGAGGAACAGCAGCGCCTTGAAAAAAGCATGCGTCATGAGATGAAAGATGGCGGCACTGTAAGCGGACGCCCCGAGCGCCACCGTCATGTAGCCGAGCTGCGAGAGGGTCGAATAGGCAATCACTCGCTTGATGTCGTTGCTCACCACGCCCAACAGGCCCATGAAGAAAGCCGTGGTTGCACCGATGATCAGGACCATCGAGAGCGCCGTCTCCGACAACTCGAACAGCGGCGACATCCTCGCCACCATGAAGATGCCGGCCGTCACCATGGTGGCGGCATGGATCAGCGCCGAGATCGGAGTCGGGCCTTCCATCGAATCCGGCAGCCACACGTGCAGCGGCACCTGCGCGGACTTGCCCATCGCGCCGATGAACAGACAGATGCATGTGAAGGTGACCGCCGGCCAGACGATCGTGCTCGTCACGTGGATCTGCCCCTGGACGATCCGATCCGCATGCGCGAACACGGTCGCGTAATCCAGCGAGCCGGTGAACCTCAATACCGCGGCGATGCCGAGTATGAAACCAAAGTCGCCGATGCGATTGATCAGGAATGCCTTGAGGGCCGCGAAGGTCGCCGTGGGGCGCGTGTACCAGAAGCCGATGAGCAGGTAGGACACGACGCCGACGCCTTCCCAGCCGAAGAACAGCTGCATGAAGTTGTTCGACATCACCAGCATCAGCATCGCGAACGTGAACAGGGAAATGTAGCTGAAGAAGCGCTGGTATCCGTCATCGTCGTGCATGTAGCCGATGGTGTACACGTGCACCATCAGCGACACGAACGTCACCACCGCCATCATCAGGGCGGACAGACGGTCGATCAGGAATCCGACCTCGATTTTCAGCCCGTCGCTGAGCAGCCATGTGTACACCGGGCCGTCGAAGGGCGCCATGCCGAGGACCGCGATCTGGTACAGCACGTACAGCGACAGCGCACAGGACAGGGCCACCCCCGCAATGGCGACGCTGTGGGCGCCGGCGCGCCCGATGGTGCGGCCGAACAGCCCGGCAACAATCGCCGCGGCCAGAGGCGCAAGCGCAATCGTCAGATAAATCGGCTGCATTTCTTGTTACTTACCCTTGAGCCCTGTCAGCCTTGAAGCGTGTCGAGATCCTCGACGTCGATGCTGCGGCGCTCGCGGAACAGCACGACCAGGATCGCCAGGCCGATTGCCGCTTCCGCCGCCGCCACCGTCAAAATGAAGAACACGAATATCTGGCCGCCGATATCTCCCGAGAAGCGCGAAAACGCGACGAAATTGAAATTCACGGCCAGCAGCATCAGCTCGATGCACATGAGCAGGACGATGGTGTTCCTGCGGTTCAGGAACACGCCGGCGACCGCGATCGAGAACAGAATGCCGGACAGCACCAGGATGTGGGTGAGCGTGATCATGGCCGCTTCTCGGAGGGCATTTTCACGATTCGAACGCGGTCCCCGGCCCGCACCGCCACCTGCTTTGCGATGTCCTGCGGCTTGCCGCCGGTGCGCTGGCGCAGGGTGAGGATGATCGCCGCGACGCTCGCCACCAGCAGGATGACCGCGGCGATCTGCGTCGGATACGCATACTGGGTGAACAGCGCCGTTCCCAGTGTCCGCGTGTTCGAATAGTCCGCCGGCAGCGCGGGCGCCGTCCGGTAGCTTGCACCGCCCAGGTGCTTGACCACGACCACATTGACGATCGCGAACACCACGAAGCCCGCCACAGCCACCGCCAGCGGCCAGTAAACCACGACTTCCTTGCGAAACAGGCGGATTCGCTCGATGTCGATGTCGAGCATCATCACCACGAACAGGAACAACACCATCACGGCGCCGACATACACCAGGACCAGCACGATACCCAGAAACTCGGCGTCGAGCAGCAGCCAGATGACCGCGCTGTTGAAGAAACACAGCACCAGCAGCAGGGCGCAATGCACGGGATTGCGCGCCAGAATCACACCGAGCGCGGCGCACACCAGGACGACGGCAAAGATGGCGAAGAGGATCGAGGCGAACATCAGCGGTACCGCGCATCGGCGGCGCGATCGGCCGCGATCATGGCTTCGTAGCGCTCGCCGATGCCGAGCAGTTTGTCCTTGCTCATGATGTTCTCGCCGCGATTTTCCATGTGGTACTCGTGGATGCGGGTCTCGACGATGGCATCGACGGGGCACGCCTCCTCGCAGAAGCCGCAGTAGATGCACTTGAACAGGTCGATATCGTAGCGCGTCGTGCGGCGCGTCCCGTCGTTGTTCACGTCCGATTCGATGGTGATGGCAAGCGCAGGACAAACGGCCTCGCACAGTTTGCACGCGATGCAGCGCTCTTCCCCGTTGGGGTAGCGGCGCAGCGCGTGCAGCCCGCGAAAGCGCGTGCTTTGGGGCGTCTTCTCTTCGGGATAATTCACGGTGATCTTGGTGCGGAACATCTCCTTCAAGGTCACCGACAGGCCTACGAGCAGTTCCCAGAGCAGGAACGTCTTGATGAAATTGCGCATGCCCTGCATTACAGATGCTCCTTCCACGGACCCACCCGGGCATATGCCATGATGCCCTCCGCCGCGAGCCAGACCAGGGTCACTGGAATAAGCACTTTCCAGCCCAAGCGCATGATTTGATCGTAGCGATAGCGCGGAAATGTCGCGCGCAGCCAGAGAAAGCTGAACATCGGCCCGAGAGTCTTCAGCCCGAACCAGAAAAAGCTCGGGGCCGCGAGCCAGTACGATGCCGGCAGCCAGCCGTCGAGCGGCGAGAGCCAGCCGCCGAAGAAGAATATGACGGTCAGCGCCGATATCAGGATCATGTTGACGTATTCGGCAATGAAGAACAGCGCGAACGCCATCCCGGAGTAGTCGACGTGGAAGCCCGCGACGATCTCCGATTCGCCCTCCGCCACATCGAACGGCGCGCGGTTGGTCTCGGCGACGCCCGAAATGAAGTACACCACGAGCAGCGGGAACAGCCAGAACCAGTTCCAGCTCAATGGCCCGCCCTGCTGCGCCTTGATGATGTCGCCGATGTTGAGGCTGCCCGAGGCCATCAGCACGCCCACCATGGCGAAGCCCATGGCGATCTCATAGGCGACGATCTGCGCCGCCGAGCGCATCGCGCCCAGGAACGCGTACTTGGAATTGGCCGCCCAGCCGGCGAGGATGATCCCATACACACCCATCGAGGTGAGGGCGAGGATGTACAGCAGGCCCGCATCGATGTTCGCGAAGGCGCGCTCCGGGGCGAACGGAATGACCGCCCATATCGCCAGCGACGGCACCAGCGACAGGAACGGCGCCAGGCGAAACAGAAACCCGCTGGCATCCGCCGGAATCACGATTTCCTTGAACATCAGCTTGACCACGTCCGCGAACGGCTGGGCCAAGCCCGGGATCCAGAACAGATTGACGCGATTCGGCCCCTTGCGCACCTGCATCCAGCCGATGATCTTGCGCTCGGCGAGGGTGTAGAACGCCATGACCAGAATCAGGCACACGACCACGATCAGGATCTGCACGGCCATCAGCAGCGGGTCTGTCCAATACGGAGTGATTTGGCCGGACAACCAATCGCGCAATGTGCCCCACTGCCACATGGTCTACAGCACGGTGCGGGCTGCGCGCCCGTCCTTGGTTTTCGCGAGCGACTCTGATCCGCGCACCAGAATGTCGATCTGATACGGAGGTATGTCCACCCACGGACCGCTCGCGGCTGCGCCGCGCTGCGCCACGCCGCCGCGCCCCGCCATACCGCCGGCCGGCGGTGCAGCGGGCGCTGCGCACAGCGTCTTCAGCGTCTCGCGAATCTCCTCGGAGCTGACGAAGTCGACGCCGTGCACGTTCAACAGGTTCGCAAGCACGCGCAGCACCTTCCAGCCGGGACGGCTTTCGCCCACCAGCCGGGCGGCGCCGGCCCAGCTCTGCCAGCGCCCTTCGGCATTCACGAAGGTCCCCGAGCTCTCCGCGAATGAGCCGATCGGCAGCACCACGTGCGCGACGCTGCGCAGACTCTCGGGCAGATGCGTCGTGACCGCGATCACCGAGTCGGCAGCCGCCAACGCTTCGGGCGGCGCAGACAGATCGTTGGCGGGATCGATGCCGCCGAACAGCAGGTAGGCCTTGAGCCAGGTCTCCAGCATGGCGCGCGCCGACAGCCCGATGCTCGCCGACGGCCCCGCGCCCGCCTGTCGATGCGGCACCATCCCCGCCAGGTACGCTCCCGCGGCATTGGCGCCCTCGGTAATCAGCCCGAGGCTGGCGCCGGTCAGCTGCGCAAGCAGCGCGGCGAGCGCTTTGAGCTCTGAGTATTCGGGGTGGCGCTGCGCGAGCGTACCGAGCAGGATGGCGCGGCGAGCGCCCCGATTGAGCGCCGCTGCGAGCGCGCGATGCTCATCGTTCACGACCGCGGCAGCAACGCCCTCCGGCACCGGCTTGCCCGCGGCCGCGGCGGCGGCATGCACGACCGCGGCGAGGTCGCCCGCCAGATCCGGCGAGACTGCGTAGGCGGCGAGCGGGAACAGGTACTCGAAGGCGCGCGGGTTCAGAAACGCCACTGTTGCGCCGCCCTTGACGGCCGCTTTGCGGATCCGGTGCGCCAGCATCGGCACCTCGCGGCGCAGGTTCGAGCCGACGATGAGCACACCCTCGAGAGCCTCGATGTCGGCGATCTTCAGCCCGAGACTCGGGAAGGCGGGCTCGCGTTCCTGCGCGCCGAAATCCAGCTGCCGCAGTCGATGGTCGATGTTGTTGCAGCCGAGCGAGCGGGCGATTCGCGACAGCAGGTACATCTCCTCCACGGTTGCCATCGGTGAGGCCAGGAATCCGAGGCTCGCGGCTCCGTGGCTCGCGGTCGCCTTTTGCAGGGCTTCCGCCGCCGCGGTCAGGGCCACTTCCCAATCCACTGCTCGCAGCGCGCCGTCGATGCGCAGCATGGGCTGCTCGACGCGCTCGGAGGAGTAGATGCCCTCGAATCCGAAGCGGTCGCGGTCGGCGATCCACGTTTCGTTGATCTCCTCGTTCTCGCGCGGCACCACGCGCATCAGCTTGCCGCGCAGCACGTGCGCGTAGATATTCGTGCCGAAGGCGTCGTGCGGCGACACCAGAGGCTGCTGCGTCATCTCCCACGAGCGCGCATGGTAGCGAAAAGGCTTGCTATTGAGCGCCCCCACGGGGCACAGATCGACGATATTGGCGGACAGTTCGTGATCGATGCTGTGCTCGACGTAGGTTTCGATCAGCATGTTCTCGCCCCGGCCGGTGGCGCCGAGCTGCGGATAGCCCTGGATCTCCTGGCCAAAGCGCACGCAGCGCGTGCAATGAATGCAGCGCGTCATGTCGGTCGAGACCAGCGGCCCCAGGCTCTTGTCCTTGACGGCGCGCTTGCGTTCGGCGAACCGCGAGATATCGCGGCCGTAGCCCATCGCGAGGTCCTGCAGCTCGCACTCGCCGCCCTGATCGCAGATCGGACAGTCGAGCGGATGATTGATCAGCAGGAACTCCATGACCGCCCGCTGCGCGGCCACCGCCTTCGGCGAGCGGGTGAATACCTTCATCCCCTCCATCACCGGGGTGGCGCAGGCCGGCAGCGGCTTCGGCGCCTTCTCCACCTCGACGAGGCACATGCGGCAATTAGCCGCGACGGTGAGCTTGGCGTGATAGCAGAAGCGCGGGATGTAGATATCCGCCGGATCCGTGACCTGCATGATCATTTGGCCCTTCCGGGCCTTCAGCGGTACGCCGTTCACTTCGATATTGACCAGATCGTCGCTCATCTTCGCCTTTATGCCGCCGCAGCCGGCTGACCCTCGACGATCGATCGGCCCTGGTGTTCGATCATGTACTGAAACTCGTGCCGGAAGTGCTTGAGGAAGCTCTGCACCGGCCACGCGGCCGCATCGCCCAGCGCGCAGATCGTGTGGCCCTCGATGCGATTGGCGACGTCCATCAAGAGCCCCATATCCTCACTGCGCCCCTGGCCGGCGAGGATGCGCTTCAGCATGCGATCGAGCCAGCCCGTGCCTTCGCGGCACGGCGTGCACTGGCCGCAGGACTCCGACATGTAGAAGCGCGACAGCCGCTCGAGCGCGCGTACCATGCACGTCGTCTCGTCCATGACGATCACCGCGCCGGTGCCGACGGAGGAGCCGGCCTTCTTCACCGAATCGAAATCCATGTCCGTCGCCATCATGACATCGCCGGGCACCACGGGGACCGATGAGCCGCCGGGAATCACGGCCTTGAGCTTGCGGCCCTTCCACACGCCGCCCGCGAGCGCCAGCAGATCGGCGAACGGAATGCCGAGCGGTAATTCGAAGTTGCCCGGCTTGGCCACGTGACCCGACACCGAAAAGATCGCGGTGCCGCCGGAGTTCGCCGGTCCGAGGCCGGCAAACCAGGCGCCGCCCTTGCGCATGATGGCCGGAACGGACGCAAAGCTTTGCGTGTTGTTGACGGTGGTGGGCTTGCCGTAGAGGCCGAAGTTCGCGGGGAACGGCGGCTTGAAGCGCGGCCTGCCGGGTTTGCCCTCCAGCGACTCGAGCAGCGCGGTTTCCTCGCCGCAAATGTAGGCGCCCGCGCCGATGAAGGTGTAGAGGTCGAAATCGACGCCGGAGCCCAGGATATTCTTGCCCAGCAGCCCCGCCGCGTACGCCTCTTCCAGAGCCGCCTCGAAGCGCGGCACCGGTTCGCCCAGAAATTCGCCGCGTATGTAGTTGTAGCCCACGGTCGCCGTCATCGCGTAGCCGCCGATCGCCATCCCCTCGATCACCGAATGGGGGTTGTAGCGCAGAATGTCCCGGTCGTGGCAGGTGCCCGGTTCGGACTCGTCCGAATTGCACACCGCATATTTCTGCACCGGCGATGAGCGCGGCATGAAGCTCCACTTCACCCCCGTCGGAAACGCGGCGCCGCCTCTGCCGCGCAGGCCCGAGGTCTTGACTTCCTCGATGATCTTCTCGCGCGGCGTGTGCTCGCGCAGGATCTTCTCCCACGCCTGATAGCCGCCGAATTCGCGGTAGCCCTGCAGGGTCCACGGCCGCTCGTGCTTGAGGGCCTCGAACAACACCAGATTCTGCTTGTAAGCCATTAGCGCCCTTTGCCGATGCCGGTCAGGCTCATGTCAATTCGTCCAAAATGCGGTCGATCGTCGCAGGGGTCAAATGCTCGTGATAGACGTGATCGACCATCATCATGGGCGCCCCCGTGCAGGCCGCAAGACACTCCTCCTCGCGTTTCAGATAGATGCGCCCGTCCGGCGTACTCTCGCCGGTCTTGATGCCGAGCTTCCTCTCGATGTGATCCACCACTTCTTGGGATCCGCGCAGCATGCAGGAGATGTTGGTGCATACCGACACGTGGTGCCGGCCCACGGGCTTGGTTTCGAACATGGAGTAGAAAGTCGCGATCTCGTACACCTGGATGGGCGGCAGCCCGAGATACGCCGCCACCGCGTCCATCAGGGCGGGGGTGAGGTAGCCGTTGTTCTCGTGCTGCGCGGCGTGCAGAGCGGAAATGACCGCCGAGCGTTTGCGGTCCGGCGGGAACTTCGCCACCCAGCGGTCGATTTCCTCGCGCACGTGTTCGGACAGTTCCACGCTCATCGGTCGACCTCCCCGAACACGATATCCTGTGTGCCGATCACCGCCACCACGTCGGCCAGCATGTGCCCGCGCACCATCTCATCGAGCGCGGCGAGGTGCGCAAAGCCCGGCGCACGCACCTTCATGCGATACGGCTTGTTCGCGCCGTCCGACACCAGGTACACGCCGAGTTCGCCTTTTGGCGCCTCGACCGCCGCGTACACCTCGCCTTCGGGCACGCAATAGCCTTCGGTGAACAGCTTGAAGTGATGAATCAGGGACTCCATGTCGCCCTTCATCTGTTCGCGAGTCGGCGGGCGCACCTTGCGATCGTCGATCATGACGGGTCCCGGGTTCTCCTTCAGCCACTTGACGCATTGGTCGATAATGCGCGTCGACTGGCGCAGCTCCTCCACCCGCACCAGGTAGCGGTCGTAGCAATCGCCGTTGACTCCCACGGGGATATCGAAGTCCACGCGATCGTAGACGTCGTAGGACTCCTTCCTGCGCAGATCCCATTCGATGCCGGAACCGCGCAGCATCGGGCCGGAAAATCCCAGCTGCATGGCGCGCTCCGGAGTGACCACGCCGATGTTCACGGTGCGCTGCTTCCAGATGCGGTTGTCGGTGAGCAGCGTTTCGTATTCGTCGATGCAGGCGGGAAAGCGCCGCACGAAGTCGGCGATGAAATCGAGCAACCCGCCGGCGCGCCGCTCATTCAGCCGATCCACGTCCTTCTTGCTGCGCCACTGCGAGTACTGATACTTCGGCATGACTTCCGGCAGATCGCGGTAGACGCCGCCCGGACGATAGTACGTCGCGTGCATGCGCGTGCCGGACACCGCCTCGTAGCAATCCATCAAGTCCTCGCGCTCGCGGAAGCAGTACAGAAACACCGTCATGGCGCCGATGTCGAGAGCGTGGGCTCCCAGCCACATCAGGTGATTGAGAATGCGCGTGATCTCGTCGAACATCACTCGGATGTACTGCGCCCGCAGCGGCGGCTCGAGCCCGAGCAGCCTTTCGATCGCCATCACGTAGGCGTGCTCGTTGCACATCATCGAGACGTAGTCGAGCCGGTCCATGTAGCCGATCGACTGGTTGAACGGCTTGCTTTCCGCCAGCTTCTCGGTCGCGCGATGCAGAAGCCCGATGTGCGGATCGGCCTTTTGGATGACCTCACCGTCCATCTCGAGCACCAGGCGCAGCACGCCGTGCGCGGCCGGATGCTGCGGGCCGAAATTCATCGTGTAGTTGCGTATCTCAGCCATTGGGCTTGCCGGACGGCTCCGCCGCGGACCCGGCAGTCAGGGCGGGGTCGTAGCGATTGTCGTGGCGGATGACCTTCGGCACGAGCACCCTCGGTTCGATGCTCACGGGCTGATACACCACCCGGGCCTTCTCCGGGTCGTAGCGCACTTCGACATTGCCGGACAGCGGGAAGTCCTTGCGGAATGGGTGGCCGATGAAGCCGTAGTCGGTCAACAAGCGGCGCAGATCCGGATGGCCCTTGAACATGATGCCGAATAGATCGAACGCTTCGCGCTCGAACCAATCGGCCGACGCCCAAACGGAGCTCACCGAATCGACCATGGGCTCATCGTCGTGCGCGCAATGCACCTTCAGGCGCACCCGCTGATTGCGCGCGATCGACAGGAGATGATAGACCACCGCGAAGCGGCGCCCGGGAGCCACGTCGCCACCGCTCGCCCGCAGCGGCGCCACGCCGCGGCTGAACCCGGAGAGCGTGGCGTGCTCGGTTTTCCATTGGGCGCGCCCGTACTCGAGATAATCCACGCCGCACACGTCCATGCACATCTGGAACTCAAGGCCGGCACCGTCGCGCAGCGTCGCGGCGGTCTGCAACAGATCGGCAGGGTCCACTTCGTAGGTCAATTCGCCCGTGTGGTTGGCCACGCGCAGCAGTTTTCCCGGCAACGCCTGCTCGATCAGCGCCGCGAGGCGTTCCCGCGGACCCGGGCCCGCGCCGTTATCGGCCTGCCCGGTCATCGGATAATGGCCTTGTTGCGCCTGATCTTGTTTTGCAGCTGAATGATGCCGAATATCAGCGCCTCGGCGGTCGGCGGGCAGCCCGGCACGTACACATCCACCGGCACGATGCGGTCGCAGCCCCGCACCACCGCATAGGAATAATGGTAGTAGCCGCCGCCGTTCGCACACGATCCCATCGAGATGACCCAGCGCGGCTCGGCCATCTGGTCGTACACCTTGCGCAGCGCCGGCGCCATTTTGTTCACCAGCGTGCCGGCCACGATCATCACGTCCGACTGCCGCGGGCTCGGCCGGAACACCACGCCGAAGCGGTCGAGGTCGTAGCGCGCCGCCCCCGCGTGCATCATCTCGACCGCGCAGCACGCGAGGCCGAAGGTCATCGGCCACAGCGACCCGGTGCGCGCCCAGTTGATGAGCTTGTCGACGGTGGTGACCTCGAAGCCGGGTACCGCGGCTGAGTCGGTGGACGCCTCTGCTAGTCCCATTCGAGCGCCCCCTTGCGGTAGTCGTAGACCAGCGCCACCACCAGCACCAGGGCGAATATCAGCATCGCCAGCAGACCAAACGTACCGGTGGCGCGCAACGAGACGGCCCAAGGAAAAAAGAACGCAATTTCGAGATCGAAGACGATGAAGATGATCGCGACCAGGTAGTAGCGGACGTCGAATCGCATGCGCGAATCCTCGAACGCCTCGAATCCGCACTCGTAGGGGGACAGCTTTTCCGGATCCGGACGGCGCGGGCCGGCGATCCAGCCGATCGTGAAAAGAGCCAGGCCCAACACGGCGGCCAAACCCAAGAAGATCAAAATTGGCAAATACTGTCGCAGCATCATCAGTATCGCTTGAACTTGAGGAGTAGCTAACAATTATATCAGGCGCGGGCGCATCGCGCCGGGTCGGTACGCCGGTCTGACTCTCGCGAAGCCGTCTCGCGAACTCTGGCGCTCACATGGATGGTGCCGACGGCCGGACTCGAACCGGCACAGGTTGCCCCACTAGCCCCTCAAACTAGCGCGTCTACCAATTTCGCCACGTCGGCTCTCGACTCCATTCCAGCAAATCACTTCTTCGCGGGCGGTGCGGCCGGCGGCGCGGTCGAGGCGCCCTGCGCCGCACGCTCCAGCACGGTGGTCGGCTCAGCCGTCGAACGAGTGCCCAAATAGGCCAGGGTCAAGCTGGTCGCGAAAAACAACGCCGCAAATACCGCCGTCAGTTTGGAAAACAGCGTCGCTGTACCGCGTGCGCCGAACACGGTACCTGAGGCACCGGAGCCGAACCCCGCGCCCGCCTCCGCGCCCTTGCCCCGCTGCAGGAGCACGAGCCCGATGATCATCAACGCAAGCAGAATATGCACAACCAGAATTGATCCACGCAGCATGACAATCTCTCAATGACGAACGGCCGCAGCCGCGCAAATTTCCAGAAACTCATCGGCGCTCAGCGAAGCGCCGCCCACGAGCCCGCCGTCCACATCGGGCATTGAAAACAGCTCTGACGCATTCGAGGCCTTGACGCTGCCGCCGTACAGAATGCGCAAACGCTGCGCCATCTTAGCATCTTGCAGCGCTATCCGGCCGCGCAGGTACGCGTGGACTGCCTGCGCCTGTTGCGGCGAGGCCGTGCGGCCGGTTCCTATGGCCCATACGGGCTCGTACGCGACGATCGCGTTTGCAAAGCAGGACACCCCGTTCATCGCGGTCACCGCCTCGAGCTGCCGCGCCACCACGGCCTCGGTGCGATTCGCTTCGCGCTCCTCGAGCGTCTCGCCTACGCACAGCACGGGAGTGAGCCCGGCCTGCAATGCAGCGGCGAATTTGCGCGCTACCAGGGCATCGTCTTCATGATACAAGCGCCGCCGCTCCGAATGGCCGACGATGACGTAGCGGCACCCCACATCCTTGAGCATGACCGCGGCCACCTGTCCGGTGAAGGCACCCACCGCCTCGGCGCACACATCCTGCGCGCCCACCGCGATGGCGCCCCCGTTCAGCACGCGCGCCGCCTCGGCCAGGTACACATAGGGTGGAAATACCACGATGTCCACCGGCCACTCTGGATTCAGCCTCTGCTCCAGATCAGCGAGCAGCGCCTCGTTGGCGGACCGCGATCCGTGCATTTTCCAATTACCTGCGACCACCGGACGACGCATAGCCACCACCTTGGGGCCGAGGCCCTGCGGGAAAGGCGGCGAAGATTAGCCGCGCGGGGCGGTAACTGCAAGCCCGGCCGCACCGGCCGCGGCCGATTCGGCGGCCGGCGCTTCCGCCGCCGCCTTGGCCGCCACCGCTTCGACCTCGGCCGCGATGTCGCGGGCGCCGTTTTTCACGAGGTTGGCATCGTAGCCTTCGACCATGACGCGGATTACCGGCTCGGTACCCGAGGCGCGCAGGACGATGCGGCCCCGCCCGTTGAACTTGCGCTCCACGGCGCTCACCCGATCGAGGACGCTCTGGCTCTGCATCGGATCGAAGCGGCGCGCCACGCGCACGTTCAGCAGCACCTGGGGATATTTCGGCATGGGTGCGCACAGCTCGGCGAGACTCGCCCCGCCGCTCTTCATCACGGCGAGCACCTGTAAGGCGCTGATCAGCCCGTCGCCCGTGGTGGTCTTGTCCAGACATAGAATATGTCCCGACGTTTCGCCTCCCAAAGTCCCCCCCACCTCGTGCAGCATGGCAAGCACCTGGCGGTCCCCGACCTGCGCGCGCCGAAATTCGATGCCGCATTCGGCAAATGCATGCTCCAGCCCGAGATTGCTCATTACCGTGCCGACCACGGGGCCCTTCAGGAGGCCGGCAGCGCGGCGTGCGCCGGCCAAGATGTACAGCAGCTGATCGCCGTCGACGCAGCGGCCGAGCTCATCCACCATCATCACGCGGTCGCCGTCGCCGTCGAGCGCGAGGCCTACCTGGGCACGCACCCCCGGCACGGTGAGCTGCAGCAGCTCCGGCGCGGTCGAACCGCAGCCGTCATTGATGTTGCGGCCGTTCGGCGAGCAGCCGATCGGCACGATCTCCGCGCCGAGATCCGCGAGCACGCGCGGCGCCACCTTGTAGCCGGCGCCGTTCGCACAGTCGATGACGATCTTGAAGCCGGCGAGGGTCATGCCGGGCGGAATCGTCGAGGCGCAGAACTCCTGGTACTGGGTGCGGCTGCGATCGATGCGCAGCGCCTTGCCCAGGCGCTGAGATTCCTGCGTCACCACGGGCCCGTCGAGCAGCCGTTCGATCTGGCGCTCGACCTCATCCGACAGCTTGCTGCCCATGCCGTCGAAGAACTTGATGCCATTGTCCTCGTAGCGGTTGTGCGAGGCGCTGATGACCACGCCGAAGCTGCAGCCCAGGCGCTGGGTCATGTACGCGATTCCCGGGGTCGGCAGAGGGCCGATCAACATCACATCGACGCCCGCGGCGACGAAGCCCGCCTCCAGCGCCGACTCGAACATGTAGCCCGATACCCGGGTATCCTTGCCGATCAGCACCCGGCCACCGTGGGGCGCGAGCACGCGCGCGGCGGCGCTGGCCAGCCGCAAGGCGAAATCCACCGTCATCGGCGCCTTGCCGACCCGGCCCCGCACGCCGTCTGTGCCGAAATATTGCATCAATTGAGCGTTCCTTCCAAAACCGCGCTGACCATGTGAATTGCATCCCGCGTGGGAGCGACGTCGTGCGTGCGCACCACGCGCGCGCCCACGCTCACCGCCCAAGCCGCCAGCCCGAGGCCGCCATGCAGCCGCTCGGACGCGGGGCAGCCGAGCACCCGGCCGATGAGGCTCTTGCGCGACACGCCCACCAGCAGCGGTGAACCCAGAGCGGCAATGTGCGCCAGATGCTTGAACAACGCCAAATTGTGCTCGTGGCGCTTGCCGAAGCCAAAGCCCGGGTCGAGCGCGATTGCCTCCGCCGCGATGCCCGCGCGCAGGCACGCCGCGCGCTCGCGCCGCAAAAATGCACCCACCTCCGCCACCACATCATGATACTGGGGATTCTCCTGCATGATGCGCGGCTCGCCCTGCATGTGCATCAGGCACACGCCGACCCCGGCCGCAGCCGCCCATTCGCGCGCGCCGGGCGCGCGCAAGGCGTACACGTCGTTGACGATGCACGCGCCCGCCGCAACCGCAGCCGCCATCACCTCGGGCTTGCTGGTGTCGACCGAGATCGCCACCGCGAAGCCGGCCGCGATGCGTTCGATCACCGGCACGACGCGCTCGCGCTCCACCGCCGCCTCCACCGCAAGTGCCCCGGGTCGGGTGGACTCGCCGCCCACGTCGATGATCGATGCGCCCTCGGCAACCATTTGCGCGGCGCGTTCGACGGCCGCATCGAGGTCGGCGTAGCGTCCGCCGTCGGAAAACGAATCCGGGGTCACGTTCAGGATGCCCATGACGACCGGGCGCGTCAGATCGATGGTTCTATGTCGGCATCGCCACTGCATGATCCTAAGCCCACAGCTCGCCGCGGCCGCCACAGCGACCCCCGCCGCGCGATGGCTAGTGCTGCCCCGCCGGACTGACGAGAGGAGCTGTGGGTTTCTCGGCCGTGGGGCCCCGCGGAGTGGGGGTCGGTGTGTCGTCCCAGTCGCGCGGCGGGCGCGGCACGCGGCCTTCCATGATGTCTTTGATCTGCTCCTCATCAATGGTTTCGTACTTGATCAGCGCTTCGGACATCGCCTGCAGCTTGTCCATATTGGTCTGAATGATCTTGTAGGCGCGCTGATAATTGCTGTCGATCACGCGCCGCACTTCCTCATCGATGACGTGCGCGGTCACATCGGACACCTGCTTGTGCTGCGTCACGCTGCGGCCCAGGAAGACCTCCCCCGACTCTTCGCTGTAGGTCTGCGGACCCAAGCGGTCGGACAGGCCCCAGCGGGTGACCATGTTGCGGGCGAGCTCGGTCGCGCGCTCGATGTCGTTCGATGCACCCGTGGTCACCGCATCCGGCCCGAATACCAGCTCCTCGGCCACCCGGCCGCCGAACAGCGTCGCGATGCGGCTCTCGAGCTGTCGCTTGCTCGTGCTGTAGCGATCCTGTTCCGGCAGGAACATGGTGACCCCGAGCGCGCGGCCGCGCGGAATGATGGTCACTTTGTACACCGGGTCGTGCTCGGGAACGGACAGGCCCACGATGGCATGGCCCGACTCGTGATAGGCGGTATTGCGCTTCTCCTCCTCGGTCATGACCATGGAGCGCCGCTCGGCGCCCATCATGATCTTGTCCTTGGCGCGCTCGAACTCCTCCATGGTCACGGAGCGCTTGTTGCCGCGCGCCGCGAACAGCGCCGCCTCGTTCACCAGGTTCGCGAGATCGGCGCCCGAAAACCCGGGGGTGCCGCGCGCGATGACCGACGGCTTGACGTTGTCGCCGAGCGGCACCTTGCGCATGTGCACTTTGAGGATCTGTTCGCGGCCCCGCACATCGGGCAGCGGCACCACGACCTGACGATCGAATCTACCCGGCCGCAGCAGCGCCGGATCGAGCACATCGGGCCGATTGGTGGCGGCGATGACGATGATGCCTTCGTTGCCCTCGAAGCCGTCCATTTCCACCAGCAACTGGTTCAGCGTCTGTTCGCGCTCGTCGTGGCCGCCGCCCAAGCCTGCGCCGCGATGCCGGCCCACGGCGTCGATTTCGTCGATGAAGATGATGCAGGGCGCATGCTTCTTCGCCTGCTCGAACATGTCGCGCACGCGCGAGGCGCCCACGCCGACGAACATCTCGACGAAATCCGAGCCCGAAATGGTGAAAAACGGCACCTTGGCTTCCCCGGCGATCGCCCTGGCGAGCAGCGTCTTGCCGGTTCCCGGGGAACCGACCATGAGCACGCCTTTCGGGATCTTGCCGCCAAGCTTCTGGAACTTGCCGGGATCTTTCAAGAAATCGACGATTTCGACGACCTCCTGCTTGGCCTCCTCGACGCCGGCCACGTCGGCGAAAGTGATGTTCACCTGATCCTCGCCCAGCAAGCGTGCGCGGCTCTTGCCGAACGACATCGCGCCGCGGCCCCCCGAAGCCCCCTGCATCTGGCGCATGAAATACGCCCAGAACCCGATGAGGATCAGAATGGGGAAAGCCGATATCAACAGCTGCAAGAACACCGACTGCTGTTTCGGCGGCTCGCCGCGGAATTTCACGCCCTGAGACTGCAGCAGCCCGATCAGCGCGCCGTTGCTGGTTTCCGGGTTGTAGGTGACGAATTGATTGCCGTCGCGGCGCTTGCCTTCGATGATCTCGCCCTTCAGGGTCACCGAATCGATGTTGTTGCTCTTGACATCGGAGAGAAACTGCGAGTAATCGATGGTCGCCGGCTGTCCCGTGCGCATCCCGAATTGGCTGAATATCGCCAGCAGAATAACCGCCAACGCGACCCACAAGAGGATTTGTTTCGTCAGATCGTTCAAGTTTCACCTACGGCCATATACTACGACACAATAGCCTGATACGCGTTCCTCGGGGGCCTAAAAATCAACTTACACCATCCCAAACTGCCGCGCCAACAGATAGATCTCAGGACTGCGGGATCGTGACGCCTTCGGCTTTTTCATCACCACCCGCCCGTAGCGCCGCCGGGCCTGCTTGAGGATCTCATCGAAGCCGGCGCCCTGAAAGAGCTTCACCAGCACATCGCCTCCCGGGGCCAGAACGCTCTCGGCGAAATCGAGCGCCAACTCGGCCAAATGGATCGATTTTGGCTGATCCACCGCGTCTATGCCTGCCATCTTGGGGGCCATATCGGACAAAACAAGGTCGACTTTCGAGGCACCGATGCATGACAGCAGCCGCTCCAACACGATCTCGTCGCGAAAATCGCCCTGCACGAAATCTACTCCGGGAATCGCATCCATGGGCAAAACGTCCGTCGCCACGATGCGGCTCGCGCCGCCGACGATGCGCGCGGCATATTGGCTCCAGCCGCCCGGTGCGGCGCCCAAATCCACGCAGCGGATGCCCGGCTTGAGCAGCCGCTCGCTCCGCTGGATCTCGGCGAGCTTGAACACCGCGCGCGAGCGCCATCCCTCGCGCTGCGCGCGCTTGACGAACTCGTCGCTGGCATGTTCGGCCAGCCAGCGTGCGCTGCTTTTAGAACGCTTGGGCATGATGTACGGGCACTGCGGGCCACTATAATGCCGCCATGCAGCTTTCGGAAAAGCAAAAAAAACATCTGCGCCGCCTGGCGCATCCTCTGCGCCCCGTCGTCATGCTGGGCAATGCCGGGCTCACGGACGGCGTGGTGCAGGAGATGGATCGCGCGCTCGAGGACCACGAACTGGTCAAAGTGAGCGCCCGTGTCGCAGAGCGCTCGGCGCGCAATGCCGCCCTGGACGAATTGGCGCACCGCACCTCGGCCGAATTGGTGCAGCGCGTTGGGCACATGGGGCTGTTTTATCGGCGCGGCCGGTCCCTAGCGAAAATCCTCCTTCCAGACGAGTAGCAAGACCAAGGCGCAGGCGAGCACGTAGAGCGCAGCCGAGACGCCGTGCCAACCGCCGAAGGTCAAGCCATAAGCGGCGCCGCGCAGGTGGGCCGCGTCCATGAATCGCTTGAGCACCCATTCGTTGGTCGCGAGCAGCGCCACGGCGAGGTAACCCTTGATGAACTTGCTCCTGCCCGGCAGCAGCAGCGCGAGCGCGCCCACGGCGAGGCCGAGATAGGTCTCGATGCTGAACAGCCGGGCCGCCAGAATCCCCGCCAGGTGCCGGTCGCTCTGCGCGTAGAACAGCGTCGGCGCGACCCACACGGCGAGCGCCCAGAGGCTGCCCGCCCACAGTACCAGCAGCACGCGAAAGGCGCTGCGCATCGCGCTCACACGTAGCGCACGGACACGATTTCGTAACTCCGCGTACCGCCCGGGGTGGTGACATCAACCACGTCGCCCTCGGACTTGCCGATCAACGCACGCGCAATGGGCGATGAAACCGACAGCAGGCCCTGCTTGATGTTCGCCTCGTCGTCGCCGACCAGCTGGTAAGCGACTTGCGCGCCGCCGTCCTGATCCTCGAGCGTGAGCGTGGCACCGAACACCACGCGCCCGCTCGCGCTTAAGCGGGTGACATCGATCACCTCCGCGTTCGACAAGCGGTGCTCGATCTCGTTGATGCGTCCCTCGATGAAGCTTTGCTGCTCCCGCGCGGCGTGATACTCGGCGTTCTCGGACAGATCGCCGTGCGAGCGCGCCTCGGCGATCGCTTTGATCACGTTCGGGCGGGCCTCGCTCTTGAGCTGCTTGAGCTCCTGTCGCAGCCGCTCGGCGCCTCGCAAAGTCATGGGAGTTCGTTTCACGCCAATTCCTGGGAGGCTGGTTGAATATCCGTATGCAAATCCTGCAGTCGATTGACCTCGATGTCGCCCAGGTGATCGAGCGCATCACAGGTCGCGCGCGCGCCGGCGACGGTGGTGTAGTAAGTCACCCTTCTCGCCACGGCCTCGCGCCTGATGGAACGGGATTCGCGCACTGCCTGCTTGCCTTCCGTGGTATTGACGATCAGGGCGACCTCGTCGTTTTTTATCATATCGACGACGTGCGGGCGACCCTCGCGAACTTTATTGACCCGGCGGCAGACGATTCCCGCCTCTTCGAGCACCAGCGCGGTGCCGCCGGTGGCGGCGATCTCGAAACCGCGCGCGAGCAGCATCTGCGCGAGCAGCACCGCGCCCGGCTTGTCGCGATCGCGCACGCTGATGAAGCACAGGCCGCGGGTCGGCAGGATCACCCCGGACGCCGCCTGCGCCTTGGCATACGCCTCGCCAAAGGTGCGTCCCGTGCCCATGACTTCGCCCGTCGATTTCATCTCCGGACCCAGAATCGGATCCGCCTCGGGAAACTTGATGAACGGGAATACCGCCTCCTTGACCGAGAAATACTTCGGGATCCGCTCGGCGATCTGCCCCTGACTGGCGAGGCTCTTGCCCGTCATCACGCGCGCGGCGACCTTGGCGAGCGGGACGCCGGTGGCTTTGGAGACGAACGGTACGGTGCGCGAGGCGCGCGGGTTGACCTCCAGGATGTAGATCACGCCGCTCTGGATCGCGAACTGCACGTTCATCAGGCCGATGACGTTGAGCGCCTTGGCGAGCTTGCGGGTCTGCACTCGAAGCTCGTCCTGAATCTCCTGCGACAGGCCGTTCGGCGGCAGCGAACATCCCGAATCGCCCGAATGCACGCCGGCCTGCTCGATGTGCTCCATGATGCCGCCGATCAGAACGTCCTCGCCGTCGCTCACGGCATCCACGTCGACCTCGGTGGCGAGGTCCAGGAACCGGTCCAGCAGGACGGGGCTGTCGTTCGAGACCTTCATCGCATCGATCATGTACTGGCGCAGATCGTCCTCGTTGAACACCACTTCCATGGCGCGTCCGCCGAGCACGTAGCTCGGCCGCACGATCAGCGGGAAGCCGACCTCGCGCGCCAGAATCACCGCCTGCTCCTCGGCGCGCGCCGAGGCGTTGGCCGGCTGCTTAAGCTTCAGACTCGTCACCAGCTTCTGGAACCGCTCCCGGTCCTCGGCGACATCGATGCTGTCGGGGGTGGTGCCGATGATGGGCGCGCCAGCGGCCGCCAGCGCGCGCGACAGCTTGAGCGGCGTCTGGCCGCCGTACTGCACGATGACCCCCTCGGGCTTTTCCTTCTCGATGATCTCCATCACGTCTTCGAACGTGAGCGGCTCGAAGTACAGTCGGTCGGAGGTGTCGTAATCGGTCGATACCGTCTCTGGGTTGCAATTGACCATGATGGTCTCGAAACCGTCCTCGCGCAGCGCCATGGAGGCGTGCACGCAGCAGTAGTCGAACTCGATCCCCTGGCCGATGCGATTCGGTCCGCCGCCCAGAATCATGATCTTGCGACGCGCGCTCGGGGCGGCCTCGCACTCCTCCTCGTAGGTCGAATACAGGTACGCGGTCGAGGTTGCGAACTCGGCCGCGCAGGTGTCGACGCGCTTGAATACCGGGTGCAGTCCGAGCTTGCGCCGCTGCTTTCGCACCGCGGGCTCGTCGCGCGACACCAGCCGCGCGATGCGCGCATCGGAGAAGCCCTTGCGCTTCAGGGCGCGCAGGCGCGGCGCCTCGAGGCTTTCGAAGCCTTGGGCCTGCAGCAGCTTCTCTTCGCGCAGCAGATCCTCGATCTGCGACAGGAACCACGGATCGATCCTGGTGGCGTCGAAGATCTGCTGAAGGGTCCAACCGGCCCGAAACGCGTCCGCCACGTACAAGATACGGTTCGGTCCGGGCCAGCGTAGTTCGTACGCGAGCTTATCGGCGCCCTCGTCGGTCAGCGGCAGGGTGATCTGCTCGTCGAAACCCTCGTAGCCGAGTTCCAGGCTGCGCAGCGCCTTGTGCAGCGATTCCTGGAAGGTGCGGCCGATCGCCATTGCCTCGCCCACCGATTTCATCTGCGTGGTGAGGCGCGTGTCGGCGCCAGGAAATTTCTCGAACGTGAAGCGCGGGATCTTGGTGACCACGTAATCGATCGTCGGCTCGAAGGAGGCCGGGGTTCCGCCGCCCGTGATCTCGTTCTTGAGCTCATCGAGGGTGTAGCCCACCGCCAGCTTGGCGGCGATCTTCGCGATCGGAAAGCCCGTGGCCTTGGAGGCGAGCGCCGAAGAGCGCGATACGCGCGGATTCATTTCGATCACCAGGACCCGCCCGTCGTCCGGGTTCACGGCGAATTGCACGTTCGAGCCGCCGGTGTCGACCCCGATCTTGCGCAGCACCGCGATGGAGGCGTCGCGCAAGCGCTGATATTCGCGGTCAGTGAGCGACTGCGCCGGCGCCACGGTGATCGAATCGCCCGTGTGCACGCCCATCGGGTCCAGATTCTCGATGGAGCAAACGATGATGCAGTTGTCGTTGCGGTCTCTGACCACCTCCATTTCATACTCTTTCCAGCCGAGCACGGACTCCTCGAGCAGCACCTCGTTGGTGGGCGAGGCGTCGAGTCCGCGCGCGACGATGGCTTCGAACTCTTCGCGGTTGTAGGCGATCCCGCCGCCGCTGCCGCCCAGAGTGAAGGAGGGCCGGATGACGGTCGGAAAGCCGATCTCCGCCTGCACCGCGAGCGCCTCCTCCATGCTGTGCGCAAGGCGCGCGCGCGCCGTCTCGAGCCCTATATCGGCCATCGCGCGGCGGAACAGTTCGCGGTCTTCGGCCATGTCGATGGCGCGCTGCGAGGCGCCGATCATCTCCACGGCGAATTTCTCCAGGACGCCTTCGCGCACCAGGTCGAGCGCCGTATTGAGCGCCGTCTGGCCTCCCATGGTCGGCAGCAGCGCGGCCGGCCGCTCCTTCTCGATGATGCGCGCCACGGTGCGCCAGTTGATCGGTTCGATGAAGATCGAGTCGGCGGTTTCCGGATCGGTCATGATGGTGGCCGGATTGGAGTTCACCAGAATGACTCGATAGCCCTCTTCTTTCAGGGCCTTGCACGCCTGAGCGCCGGAATAGTCGAACTCGCAGGCCTGGCCGATGACGATGGGTCCCGCACCGATGATGAGGATGCTGTCGATGTCGGTTCGTTTCGGCATTTAAGGCTCCTAGCCTTCCGCGGCCTTCTGCTTGACGGCATTGCGTCCGCGCGAATTCGCCTGGATGCGCTTGACCATCAGGTACATGAAATGCTCGAACAGAAGCCGCAGATCATGCGGGCCGGGGCTGGCCTCGGGATGGCCCTGAAAGCTGAAGGCCGGCCGGTTGGTGTGCGCCACGCCCTGCAGGCTGCCGTCGAACAGCGAGCGGTGGGTGGTGCGCAGAGTGGCCGGCAGCGTCGTCTCATCGACCGCGAAGCCATGATTCTGGCTCGATATCAGCACCCGCCCGGAATCGATTTCCAGCACCGGGTGATTGGCGCCGTGATGTCCGAACTTCATTTTCACGGTCTTCGCGCCGCTCGCGAGCCCCAGGAGCTGGTGCCCCAGGCAGATGCCGAAGATCGGGATATCGGTCTCCAGGAAGCGCGAGATCGCCGCGATCGCGTAGTCGCACGGCTCGGGATCGCCTGGCCCGTTACTTAAGAAAATACCGTCAGGATTCATCGCAAGTACTTGATCTGCGGTCGTTTGCGCTGGCACCACCGTCATTCTGCAGCCATGCTCGGAGAGGATGCGCAGGATGTTGCGCTTGATGCCGAAGTCGTAGGCCACGACGTGCAGGCGGCTTTGCGGCCGCGGCGGCTTCGCGGTGGATTTCCAGATGACTCCGTCGTTCCACTGGTAGATCTTCTTGGTGGACACCGCCTTGGCCAGATCCATGCCCTTGAGGCCCGGAAATTTCTTGGCGGCGCGCACCGCGGCGGTCTCGTCGAGATTTTCGCCCGTCATGATGCAGCCCGCCTGGGCGCCCTTCTCGCGCAGCAGACGGGTCAGTTTGCGCGTGTCGATGTCAGCGATCGCCGCCACCTTACAGCGCAGCAGGAAGCTGCCGAGCGATTCGTTGGCGCGCCAATTCGAATGCAGCAGAGGCAGATCGCGAATCACCAACCCCGCCGCATACACCGCGCCGGACTCGAGATCCTCGGGAGTGGTGCCGGTGTTGCCGATGTGCGGATAGGTCAGAGTGACGATTTGCCGGCAGTAGGAAGGATCGGTGAGGATCTCCTGATATCCGGTCATCGCCGTATTGAAAACCACTTCACCCGTCGTGTTGCCTTTTGCGCCTACCGAGACGCCACGGAACACGGTGCCATCTTCGAGAGCTAGCACTGCAGGTGTCGACACTCCGGCTCCTCGCTTTGCGCGACGGTCGCGCGTTCCGCAGATACGCAAAGCGGGAGGCGCTCGTTCAAGAACGTCCTCCCGCTTCTTGGGTCAGGTCGCGGTCAGTTTCCGGGCGCGAATATTAACGAGACCTTAGATGACTGTCCATGCCTGTTCGTCGCCTAAAGCCCGAGCACGTCGTGCATGCCGTAAATGCCCGCCGGGCGGCCGATCAGCCACTCGGCCGCCCGCAAGGCGCCGCTCGCGAACGTCGACCGGTCGGCGGCGCGATGCGTGAGTTCGAGCCGCTCGCCCGCCGCCGCGAAAGTCACGGTGTGCTCACCGACGATATCCCCGGCACGCATCACCGCAAAACCGATGCTGCCGGGCTGACGCGGCGCAAAGCCGCCGTGCCGATCGAAGACGGCGATGTCGGCCAGGCGCTCGCCGCGCGCTGCCGCCACGGCCTCGCCCAGCGCGAGCGCGGTACCCGAGGGCGCGTCGCGCTTGGACCGATGGTGGGCCTCGTAGATTTCCACATCGTAGTGCGGACCCAAGGCTGCGGTCGCCTGCTTGAGCAAATGCGCCATCACGGCCACGCCGACGCTGGTATTCGGCGCAATCAGCACCGGCACGGCGCGCGCGGCCGCTTCGAGCTCCGCGCGCGCTTGGCTGTCGAAACCGGTGGTGCCCACCAGCAGCGGCACCCCTGCAGCCGCGCAGGCTCGCGCGTGCGCGGCGACGCACTGCGGCAGACTGAAGTCGACCGCCACCGCCGCGCCCGTGAGCGCCGCTTTGAGATCCGCGGTGACGGTCACGCGAGCCGCGGCGCCCCCGATGGCCGCGTCCTGGCCCAGCCGCTCGCTGGTCGGCGAGGCCAAGGCGCCGCTCAAGCGCAGGGCGCAAGTCCCCTCCTGCAAGGCGCGCACCAGGGACTGGCCCATGCGTCCGCTGACACCGAATACCGCGACCCCGGGCACCGGCGCTCCTTAGTCAACCGCGCCGGTAAAGAACTTCTTCACGCCGTCGAAGAAGGATTGCTCGCGCGGCTTGTGGCTTCCCTGCTGCAGCGACGCCTCGAACTGCTTGAGCAGCTGCTTCTGATCGGCGCTGAGACTGACGGGGGTTTCGATCACCACACGGCAGAACAGATCACCGGCCGCCCCGCCGCGCACCGGGCGTACGCCCTTCTCGCGCAGCCGAAACACCCGGCCGGACTGGGTCTCGTGCGGGATCTTGAGCACCACCTCGCCGTCCAGGGTTGGCACCGCCACCGATCCGCCGAGCGCCGCAGTGGCGAAGCTGACCGGCACTTCACAGGACAGATGGCTGCCCTCGCGCTCGAATATCGGGTGTTCGCGCACGCGGATCTCGACGTACAAATCCCCGGAGGGCCCGCCGTTGCGCCCGGCCTCGCCCTCGCCGTTCAGGCGGATCCGGTCGCCGGTATCGACGCCCGCGGGCACGGTGACCGGCAGCGTCTTCTCCTGGCGCACGCGCCCCTGCCCATAGCAGGCATCGCAGGGATTGCTGATGATCTTGCCGCGCCCCTTGCAGCGCGGGCAGGGCTGTTGAATCGTGAATATGGACTGCTGCACACGCACCTGGCCCTGGCCATGGCAGGTCTCGCAGGTCTTCGGCGCCGAGCCCTTGGCGGCCCCCGTACCCTTGCAGGTCTTGCATTCGGCGAGGGAGGGAATCTTGATCTCGGTGTCGGTGCCGAACACCGCCTGCTCCAGATCGAGCTCGAGCTCGTAGCGCAAATCCGCGCCGCGAAACACCTGCGAGCGGCCGCGCTGGCCGCCCGAGAATATGTCGCCGAACATCTCTCCAAAGATGTCGCCGAACGCCTCGCCGGCGCTGAATCCGCCCCCGCCGCGTCCGCCGTCGAGGCCGGCGTGTCCGAACTGATCGTAGACAGCGCGCTTGTGGCTGTCGGTGAGCACTTCGTAGGCTTCCTTGGCCTCCTTGAATTTGTGCTCGGACTCCGGGTCGTCGGGGTTTCTATCCGGGTGATACTTCATGGCGAGCCGCCGATAGGCCTTCTTGATCTCGGCTTCCGTCGCGCTGCGCGGCACCTCGAGGAGTTTGTAGTAATCGTGCTTCGCCATTGCCCACCTAAATCGACTGCTCCGATTCCACCCAAGGCGCATGACGCGCATAAAAGTGAACCGCCGGCACTTGCGCGCACCGGCGGTTCACTCGCACAACTCAAGCGGCCGCGGCCCGCGCCTCAGGCTTTTTTCCGATCGCTTTCCTTGACCTCTTCGAACTCGGCATCGAGAACGTCCTCTTTCTTGGCGTCCTTCTCGCCGGCTCCGGGTCCCGCCGCGCCCTGGGCACCACCGGCGGACTGTTCGTACATCTTCTGCATGAGGGCGGTGGACGCTTGCTCGAGCGCCTGCGTCTTGCGCTCGATCTCGTCCCGGTCATCGCCGGCCATCGCGGCCTTGACCGCCGCGATCGCCTCGGTGGCCGCTCGCTTCTCGTCCTCGGAGACCTTGTCCTTGGCGTCCGACAGGGCTTTCTCGACGGTATGCACCGTGGCATCGGCCTTGTTGCGGGCGCCGACCAGCTCGCGGAACCGCTTGTCCTCCTCGGCGTGCGCTTCGGCATCGGAGACCATGCGCTTGATCTCCGCCTCGGACAGACCGCTCGACGCCTTGATCACGATGCGCTGCTCCTTGCCGGTCTTCACGTCCTTGGCCGACACGTTGAGGATGCCGTTGGCATCGATGTCGAAGGCGACCTCGATCTGCGGCATGCCGCGCGGCGCCGGCGGAATGTCCGTCAAATCGAACCGGCCCAGGGATTTGTTGTCGCTGGCCCGATCGCGCTCGCCCTGCAGCACATGGATGGTCACGCCGGTCTGATTGTCGTCCGCGGTCGAGAAGGTCTGCGCGGCCTTGGTCGGAATGGTCGTGTTCTTTTCGATCACCTTGGTCATGATGCCGCCCAGGGTCTCGATTCCGAGCGACAGCGGCGTCACGTCGAGCAGCAACACGTCCTTGACGTCGCCCGACAGCACGCCGCCCTGAATCGCGGCGCCGACGGCGACCGCCTCATCGGGATTCACGTCCTTGCGCGGCTCGCGCCCGAACAGATCCTTGACGGCGCGCTGCACCAGCGGCATGCGCGTCTGGCCGCCGACCAGAATGACCTCACCCACATCCTTCATGGACAGACCGGCGTCCTTGAGTGCGATGCGGCACGGCTCGATCGTCTTCTGGACCAGATCTTCGACCAGCGACTCGAGCTTCGCGCGCGTGAGCTTCATGTTCAGATGCTTGGGACCCGCGGCATCGGCCGTGATGTACGGCAGATTGATCTCGGTCTGCTCGCTCGAGGAGAGCTCGATCTTCGCTCTTTCAGAAGCCTCCTTCAGGCGCTGCAGCGCGAGCGGGTCCTTGCGCACGTCGATGCCGCTTTCCTTCTTGAACTCATCGGCGAGATAGTTGATGACGCGCAAGTCGAAGTCCTCGCCGCCGAGGAAGGTGTCGCCATTGGTCGACAGCACTTCGAATTGGCGCTCGCCGTCGACCTCGGCGATCTCGATGACCGAGATGTCGAAGGTGCCGCCGCCCAGGTCGTATACGGCGATCTTGCGGTCGCCGCCGTCCTTGTCGAGGCCGTAGGCCAGCGCCGCCGCGGTCGGTTCGTTGATGATGCGCTTGACGTTCAAGCCCGCGATGCGTCCCGCATCCTTGGTGGCCTGGCGCTGCGAATCGTTGAAATACGCCGGCACCGTGATCACCGCCTCGGTGACCGTCTCGCCGAGATAATCCTCGGCGGTCTTCTTCATCTTCATGAGCACCCGCGCCGATATCTCCGGGGGCGCCATTTTCTTGCCCTGCACTTCCACCCAGGCGTCGCCGTTGTCGGCCTTGACGATCTTGTAGGAGACCATGCTCACGTCTTTCTTGACCACCGGGTCGTCGAACTTGCGGCCGATGAGGCGCTTGACCGCGGCCACGGTGTTCTGCGGGTTGGTGACGGCCTGGCGCTTGGCGGACTGGCCGACCAGCACCTCTGCGTCCTTCGTGAAGGCTACGATCGACGGCGTCGTGCGATCGCCCTCGCTGTTCTCGATAACCTTCGGCTTGCCGCCTTCCATGATCGCGACGCAAGAATTGGTGGTGCCCAGATCGATGCCTATCATCTTAGCCATTGTGAAAATCCTCTAATAAATCGAACGAATGACCGCTACCTTGGGGGTCGTTGAGCAAATTCAATTGGGCTTCCCGACCCCTTTGCTGACGATGACTCGGGCGGGGCGCAGCAGCCGGCCGTTCAGGGAATACCCCTTCTGGATCACCGACAGCACGGTGTTGGCGGGCTGCTCGCGGCTCTCCTGGGCCACCATCGCCTCGTGCCATGCCGGGTCGAAGGGCTGTCCGGCGGGATCGATGATCTTGATGCCCGCCTTGTCGAAGGCGCGCTGCAGCTCGCGCAAGGTGGCCCGAGCGCCTTCGAGAAGGGCCGGCCCGGGGTTCGCGGCGCCTGCCTGGATGCCGGCCTCCAGCGCATCTGCCACCGTCACGAGTTCCTGGGCAAAGCGCTCGATGGCGAACTTGCGGGCATTGTCGATTTCACGGTCCATCCGCTTGCGGTAATTGTCCAGCTCGGCGACCGCGCGCAGATAGCTGTTCCAGTTCTCCTGCGCCTTTGCCTGCGCTGCCGCCAGCGCGGCGGCGCCCGGCGCATCGGCACCGCCGGCACCCGGCGTCAAGACCTGCTCCGCAGCAGCCTCGCTCACCGGCTGATTGTTTTCATTCACTCTTGCAGCCCTCGGAAAATGGCGGGGTAAATCCCCGCTCGAAACAGCAACCTGGGGGCTACTTGCGGGCGTTCAAGGCCGAACCGAGCAGTTTTGCCGTGACATCGACGATGGGGATGACCCGCTCGTAAGCCATCCGGGTCGGCCCGATGATGCCCAGAACACCCACCACCTGGTTGTCGAGCAGGTACGGCGCGGTGACGACGCTGATGTCGTCCAGAATCCGGTACCCGGACTCCTGGCCGATGAATATCTGGATCCCCTCGGCCCGCAAGCAGCTGTCCAGCAGGCGCAAAATGTCGTGCTTTTCGTTGAAGGCCTCGAACAGCCGGCGCAGCCGGTCGACGTTGGACAGCTCGGCGAAACCCATCAGATTGGTTTCCCCGGCGATCACATACTCCACCTGCTCCTCCAGCTGGGTATCGAAGACCTTTTGGGCGACCTGTATGGCGTCCTGCATGAGCTGGTTCATGTGCTGCCGGGTCTCTTGCAGCTGTTTGAGCAGCATCGACCGCACGTCCGGCAGAGAGCGGCCGGCAAACGCCTCGTTCAAGTAGTTGGCGGCCCGTCTGAGCTCCTCCGCCGAGTAATAGCGCTCGAGCTGCACCACCCGGTTCTGCACCTCGCGGTTGTTCATGACCATGATGGCGAGCGCCCGGTTCTCGGAGAGCCCCACGAACTCGATCTGCATCAGGGATATGTAGTGCGGGTCCGGCAGCGTCACCAGGCCGGCCATGTGCGTGACGCTCGAGAGCATCTGGGATACGGTCTGCACCAGCGACCTGCCGTCCGACGCGTCGCTCACCAGGCGGCGCTCGATATCCTCGATCTCTTCGTGCTGCAGGGGCTTTAACTTGAGCAGCGTATCGACGAAGAAGCGGTAGCCCTTATCGGTCGGGATGCGCCCCGCAGAGGTATGTGGCGAGGCGACGAACCCGAGATCTTCGAGATCCGCCATGACGTTGCGGATGGTTGCCGAGGACAGGCTCAGCCCCGAATCGCGCGACAGCGTGCGCGAGCCGACCGGGTGGCCTTCGCGGATGTAGTTCTCGATCAGCGCTTTGAGCAGCAGCTGCGCCCGCTCGCTCAGGGACTCCTCGGCACCTTCTGTCATAGTACGGTCCATATAACATGTTTGAAGCTACCTAGCGTGTGGAACCCAAGTCAAGTCCATCTAATCGGCCGCATAATCCGACTTTCGGCGAGTGACCGGTTCGCTCCGATCATGCTACAAGGACGCCATCTCTATGCCGCAGTCTTTTGTTTCCGTCGCGCTCATCGGCAATGCCAGGGATTTGCGCGTTGCAGAGTGCATGCTGAGCCTCGCCGGCCACTTGTACGCGCGCGGCCAGCGCGCCCTGGTCGATCCGGGCGTCGGCCTGGCGTTCCCGCCCGACAGCACCGTGCCGTGCCCGGAGCAGTCCTTTGCCGCGCGCGCCGAACTGATCATCGCCATCGGCGGGGACGGCACGCTGCTGTACGCGGCGCGCCTGGTGGCCGGGCAGGATGTACCGCTGCTCGGCATCAATCGTGGGCGGCTCGGCTTCCTCACCGACGTGAGCCCCCAGTCGATGCTGGAGGACGTCGATACCGTGCTCGCCGGCCGCTATACGGAGGATCGCCGCTCGCTCCTGGCGGCGCGGCTGGAGCGGCGCGGTGCGCCTTCGATCCGCGCCCTCGCCCTGAACGACGTGGTGGTCAATAAGGGGGAGACCGGCCGGACCATGGACTTCGAGACCTCGATCAACGGGCGGTTCGTCAACTCCCATGGCGGCGACGGCCTGGTGATCGCCACCGCCACCGGCTCGACCGCCTACGCCCTGTCCTGCGGCGGCCCGATCGTCGAGCCGGACCTCGACGTATGGGTGCTCGCGCCCATTTGCCCACACACCCTGAGCGACCGGCCGATCGTGGTGCGCGCCGGCAGCCGGATTCAGGTGCGCCTCTCCGACCGCCCCGAAGCGCGTGCCCAGGTCACCTGCGACGGCACCGCCATGGGCGACCTCGAACACAGCGATCAACTGTTCGTGGAGAGCGCCGATGCGCGGATCACCCTGCTGCATCCGCCGGGCTACGACTATTACCGGCTGCTGCGCTCCAAGCTGCACTGGGGCCGTGGCGGCAGCGGCCACGGCGGCGCCGGCGCCGATAACGGCAACGGCGAGTAGCCCGGCGGCCGGACAGCATGCTCACACATCTTAAGCTGCGCGACCTCGTGATCGTCGATGAGGCCGAGCTCGAATTCGGCCCCGGTCTGACCGCGCTGACCGGGGAGACCGGGGCCGGCAAATCGATCGTGGTCGACGCCCTGCTGTTAGTCGCCGGAAGCCGGGGCGCCGGGGATGTGGTGCGCCACGGCGCTGAGCGCGCCGAGGTCGCGGCAAGTTTCGCCGGGCTCTCCGCAGGCGCGCTGCGCTGGCTCGAGGCCCAGGCGATCGAGCACGACGGCGAGGTCCTCGTGCGCCGGGTGATCGGCGCGGACGGCCGCTCGCGCGCCTACATCAACGGGCAAATGGTGCCAATTCAGGCGCTGCGCGAATTCTCCGACATGCTGATCGAGATCCACGGTCAGCAGGAGTTCCAGCATCTGGTCAAGCGCAGCGCCCAGCGCGACCTGCTCGATGAGCGTCTCGGCGATGCACAGCTCACCGCCTCGGTGGCGCAAGTCTATGAGCGCTACCGCGCCTGCCGCCGCGAATATGAGTTGCTTAAATCCGCTGCCGAGAACCGCGATGCGCGGCTCGATCTGCTGGGCTATCAGCTGACCGAGCTCAAGGCCGAAGTGACCACCGTGGCCGCGATCGAGGAGCTGTTCGCGGAACAAAAGCGCATTGCCGGCCGCGGCCGGCTGGCGGCGGCGGCGGGCGGCGCGCTTGCCGCGGTGTACGAGGACGACGGCGCCAACGCGCACGATTTACTGGCGAAGGCCGCGGCGGCTCTGCGCAGCGCCGCGGAAATGGACCCGAAGCTCGGGCAGGCGGCACAGCTCGTGTCGGAGGCGGGGATCAACGCGCGCGAAGCCGCCGCGGCGCTGCGGCATTATCTCGATGCGCTCGATGTGGACCCGCAACGCCAGGAGCAGATCGAACGGCACGCCGCGGCGCTCGAGGCGCTGGCGCGCAAGCACCGCCAGAGTGTGCTGGAACTGCCCGCGCAATTGGCGCACACGGAGCAGGAAATCCAGGTCCTGGCGAACGCCGCGCTCAGCCTGTCGAAGTTCGAAGCGGCGCTCGAGGAGCTGACGCGCGAGTACGGCGCGGCGGCACAGCGCCTCACGCAGGCGCGCAAACGCGCGGCTGAAGAGCTGGGGGGTCAGATCACCGAGCTCATGCAGGTGCTCGGCATGCGCGGCGGACGCTTTGCGGTGAACGTTGAATCGAGCGCCGAGCAATTCGGCCCCGGGGGCTGCGACGAAATCGAGTTCCTGGTAAGCGCCAACCCAGGACAGCCGCTCAAGAGCCTGGCGAGGGTGGCCTCCGGCGGCGAGCTGTCGCGCATCAGCCTCGCGGTGCAGGTGGCCGCGGCGGCCAACGACGCCGCGCTGTGCATGGTGTTCGACGAAGTGGACGCCGGAATCGGCGGTGCCGTCGCGGAGATCGTGGGCCGGCAGCTGCGCGCGCTGGGCGAGCGTGCGCAGGTACTGTGCGTCACTCATCTCGCGCAGGTCGCGGCCCAGGCGCACAGCCAGTTCCGTGTGACCAAGCTCTCCGACGGCAAGGCCACGCGCACCATGGTCAAAACCCTGTCCGCGGCGGAGCGCGTCGATGAAATCGCGCGCATGTCGGGGGGCATCGACATCACCGACCAGGCGCGCGCGCACGCGCGCCAGATGCTGGCTCGCTCCGCGGACGCCGCCCAGCCTGCGAAGAAGAAGCGCGCGCCCGCGGGGCGCCAATAGGAGCCCGACCCTACTTGGGCCGCTTTTGACTCGGGCAATTCGGCTTGTGGCAGTGCCCGTAAAGAATGAGCGCGTGATCGCTGATCTCGAATCCCAGGCGCTTCGCTACAGCCTGCTGCCGCTCCTCGATGCCGCCGTCCACGAACTCTTCCACGCGGCCGCAGTCGACACACACAATATGGTCGTGATGCGCGCCCTGATTGAGTTCGAACACCGCCATGCCGCCCTCGAAATGATGGCGGGTGACGAGGCCGGCGGCCTCGAACTGGGTCAGCACGCGATACACCGTGGCCAGGCCGATATCCTCGTTCGAGACCAGCAGCTTCTTATAGATGTCCTCGGCGCTCATGTGGCGGGCCGAGCCATCGGCGAGAATCTCCAGGATCTTCAGCCGCGGCAGCGTGACCTTGAGGCCCACGTTGCGCAGGTCGTTGCCTTCAGTGTTGGAGGGAGATTTCAGGCGGTGCGGCATTCTCTGGCATCCGGTATGATATACGGGTGATTATCAATCATTTAACGGCTGCGCACCACCTTGATGAAAATACTTCGGCCAGTGCTCCTCGGCGCGAGTGCGCTCCTGTTCGCCACGGCCTGCGTTTATCGCATCAACATACAGCAGGGTAACTTCCTGGATCAGGCGGCGGTCGACCAGGTCAAGCCGGGTATGACTCGCCCTCAGGTGCGCTACCTTCTCGGTACGCCCATGGTCGCCGATCCTTTCAACAAGGAACGCTGGGACTACATTTACTATCTGAAGAGGGGGCGCTCCAGCCACGTCGACTCGCGCCGGGTCACGGTGTATTTCGAGGGCGACAAGGTGGCGCGTCTCGACAAGCCGTCCGAAGCGCTGGCCGCGGCGCAGGCCGCCTCTGCCGCGAAGATCAAAAACGGTAGAACCTATTAGCCGCGCCGGATCGCCGATCTGCGCCTGCGCCGATCAGCGCGCGCGCGCCTGCCTGACCCGCGCGCGCCGCGCCGTCTTGGGATCGGCCGCGAGCGGACGATAAATCTCGATTCGATCCCCAGGCTCGAGCAGCTGCCCCCGGCCGGCGGCCTTGCCATACACGCCGACCGCCGCACGGGCCAGGTCGATGCCGGCAAAATCGGGGTCGCCCGCCGCCGCCTGAAGAGCATCGGCCACCGTGGCCGGTGCGGCCAGGCGCAGGGCCTTGACGATCGCCCTCTCCGGCAGTGCGTACGCCACCTCGACGAGGATGACCGGCTGCTCCTGAGGCATGGCGGATGCCCGCTGCGGCTACCGATACATATTTTGCGCGCGCAGCACGAATGCATCGACCGTCGCGCCGCAAACGGCCTCGAACACCGGGTTCAGTGCCGCGGCCATCAATCGATTCTTGAACTCGAACTCGACTCGAAAATGCACGTGCGAGCCGCGCGCGGCGATGTCCTCGAAGCGCCATTCGCCCTGCAGGTGCCGAAACGGTCCCTCGGTCAGCGACATGAGAATCTGCGCATCCTTTTGCAGGCTATTGCGCGTCGTGAATTCCATGCGCAGCACCCCCTTTTGGACTTTGACGCTGGCGAGCGATTCGTCCTCCGAAAGCTGCTCGATGCGTGCGCCGACGCACCACGGCAAAAATTCCGGGTAGCGGGCCACGTCATTCACGAGGGCAAACATTTGGGCAGGCGTATAGGTGACGATGGCGCTGCGTTCCACGACCTGCAAGCTAATGCTCCCGGGCGGCATGGTGCCGAAGGGACGGAATTCTCGCACGAATTAGGTAGACTCCGGGCCTAAGTGAAGACCACCGACAAATTGCCGCCGATTGCCGTCAACCGCAAAGCTCGCTTCGATTACTTCATCGAAGACCGCTACGAAGCCGGTCTGTCGCTCATGGGTTGGGAGGTCAAGAGTATGCGCGCCGGCAAGGCGCAGATCGCTGAAGCGTACGTTTATCTCAAGGATGGCGAGGCGTACTTGTTCGGCGCCCATATCAACGCGCTGAATTCGGCTTCGACGCATGTCGCCACCGACCCCACGCGGACCCGCAAGCTGCTGCTGAACCGGCGCGAGCTCGATCACCTGATCGGCGCGGTGGAGCGGCGCGGCTACACGCTGGTGCCGCTGCAGCTGTATTGGAAGCAGGGCCGCGCCAAGCTCGAGATCGGACTTGCGAAGGGCAAGAAACAGCACGACAAGCGCGCCGCCGACAAAGACCGCGACTGGCAGCGCGACAAGAGCCGGATCATGAAGGCGAGCCGTCATTGAGCGACCGAGCGCCGGATTTGGACGCCCGCCCCTAAAAAAGAGTACACTGGTCGCTCACTTGGGGCCGACCGGTTTCGACATGGGTTGCGAAACTTCAGGTGCGTACCGAGGTGCGAGTTACCTCGTAAAACTACTTGCAAACTTATAGTTGCCAACGAAGACAACTACGCTCTAGCTGCCTAATCGCAGCTGAACCCTGACCGGCCTGTGCTGATGCGAACGGCTCAGGGGTAGCGCTCATCAGCTAGTGGTATGCACGTGTCTGGGGTGTATCCTGCGAATCGCTACCGGGCTGGCTGCACGCTTTCCCTGCCCGTCGGGTTAGCGCGCGGCGAGAACAATAGACTGGGCTACGTACGTAGATCTTGCAGCGTAGGACTTATGGACGGGGGTTCGATTCCCCCCGGCTCCACCATTCGACCCGTCCGAGGACATCCGAAAAGATCCGAGGACTTCCACTAAACCCGCATAAAACGCGGGTTTTTTTATGCTTTTGAGATCCTGGGAGCGACGCAACCTGCCGTTGACTTCCGGGGGCAACTGGGGGCAATCTTGGGGGCAACTGGCCAAACCTGTTTGCGAGTTGCCCCCAGATGCCGCTCACCGACACCATCGCGCGGAACGCCAAACCCGCCGCCAAGACCGCCCGGATGTTCGACCGCGACGGCCTGTATCTCGAGATCTCGCCCCGCGGCGGCAAGTGGTGGCGCCTCAAGTACCGCTACGCGGGAAGGGAAAAGCGCGTCTCGCTGGGGGTCTACCCGGAAGTGAATTTGAAGAAGGCCCGCGCACGCACGATCGAGGCGCGCCAGCTCCTCGACGCCGGCGTCGATCCCAGCGAGAACCGCCGCGCCGCGAAAGCCGCTCAGGCAGAAGGCGCCGCCAACAGCTTCGAGGTGGTGACGCGCGAGTGGATCGACCAGCAGATGAAATCGTGGGTAAGAGGTCACGGCGAGCGGATACTCACCCGTTTCGAACGCGACATATTTCCCTGGATCGGCGCTCGTCCGATTGCGGATCTGACGGCGCCGGAATTGCTGACGACGGTCAGGCGCATCGAAAAACGCGGCGCGCTGGAAACCGCGCATCGCGCGCTCGGCAACTGCGGTCAGGTGTTCCGCTATGCCATCGCCACCGGCCGCGCCAAGCGCGATCCGACCGGCGATCTGCGCGGCGCCCTCCCCGCGGTAAGACCTGCGCATTTTGCCGCCATCACCGATCCAAAGCGCGTGGGCGCGCTGATGCGCGCGATCGACGGTTACGAAGGGTCGTTGACGGTTCGCTGTGCCCTGCGCTTAGCTCCGCTGGTCTTCGTGCGCCCCGGCGAGCTGCGCCATGCCGAGTGGTCGGCAGTGGACCTGGATGGCGGCGAATGGCGCTACACGGTCACCAAGACCAACACGCCGCACATCGTGCCGCTCTCCTCGCAAGCCGTTGCCATCTTGCGCGACCTGAAGCCCTTCACCGGCCGCGGCCGATATGTTTTCTCCAGCGCCCGCAGCAGCCAGCGGCCGATGAGCGACAACGCCATCTTGGCTGCCATGCGCCGCATGGGAATTGCGAAGGATGAGATGAGCGGCCACGGCTTTCGCGCCATGGCGCGGACCATCCTGGACGAGGTCTTAAGCTTCAGGCCGGATTTCATCGAGCACCAGCTCGCGCACGCGGTCCGCGACCCGAACGGACGTGCTTACAACCGGACGGCGCATCTGGCGGAGCGCCGGAAGATGATGCAGGCCTGGGCGGATTACCTCGACAAGCTCAAGAACGGCGCCGAGGTGATTCCGATTCTCAAGGCAGGCTGACCGTCTAGAGCGAACTCGACCGCCGCCTCAACGCATACGCGGTTGACAAGAATCGTGGACGACCGGCGACGGATGCCATTCGCGACATTCGCCGCCAGTTGTGACCGTAGAGGTCCGGCTCCGTCCGGAAGCCTCAGCCCGTCGCCACTTTTGAGATGGGAGTCGTCTCATAAGTACCCGATACGAGATCTACGCTCACAGTCTTGGCAATAGCCTCCGGACGGATTTCGCGCCCTTCGCGCACCAGCCGAATCAACCGATGTTTTGCGAGCAGCTGCAGCGAGCGCGAAATGTTCGACTGCGCCCGGCCGGTGAGTGTCACCAATTCAGTGACGTTCGCAGGGTGTTCACGCAGCAATACGCCCAAGAGATCTAGCGCTTCTCGCGATAAGGCGGCTAGCAGGGGTGCTGCCGGGAGCGGGGAGGCCCGCCGTTCACCCCGTGCCACGGCACGCATTTCCTCCTTCAACTCAGTCATGGACTTGCGCATCATCGTCCTCCTCAGCCTCCAACTCGATCTCCTCGGCCTCGAACTCGAAGGCGCAGCCTACTTCGGCGCAGGCCCGTTCAACCGCGGCGAAGAAGTCCACAAGCAACTCATCGGCTCCCCGAAACTCATAAGCCACCAGCTCACTGGCGTCCCGAAAGCGATGTCGATGATCGTACTCTTGCGCACGCGGTACACCGTGCGCGTTGTCGTACCCCAGCAACCGAGCCCCATCCACGTCATGCAATGTGAACGAGTACCTGATGCCACGCGGCCGCGCTACGCTGACCTCGACTTCCGCGATCCGAAATCGGACGCTCCAGCCGTTAACGAGCCAATAGCGTCGATGGTCGTATTCCAGGAGACGCCGCATCGGCTCATCAAGCATGCGTAAGTATATCATCTGACGATATATTTAGCAACCAGTGTTATCCGCGGGGATAGGAGGCTCGCCAGCGGCGCGATGCCAACAACTTCAAGTTGCACCAGGCTGGTTGCTACGGCTGGTTTCAATGCGAGTCGCCAACCAATCTCGCACCTCGCTCTCCAGCCATCCCACAGCACGCTGGCCCAGCTTAATGCGCTGCGGAAACCGGCCCTCCGCCTGCATCTGGTAGATCATTGAGCGACCGAGCCCCGTGAGCTGGCAGACCTGTCTGAGCCTTAGCGCCCGATCATCGGGGTCGCGCAGGAGCTTTACTGCAGGCTGCTCAAGATGGAATGCAAATTGATTTCTCGATTCGCTTTTCATGGCTATTACCTCAAACACCGACTATTGCTCACGATGACCGCCCCTACCGGGTCCGCTCCGGATCCGCGGGACGGCCGCGCTCGGTTCCGTCCCGTTGAGTCCCACGCTGCTTTTTGACAAATCCAATGAATTGCGCCGCCAATCTTTGCCGGTCAGTGAGTACAGGCGGCAAATGCTTCACGAAGTAGCGGACGTCGCCTGCGAGAATGATCTCCCCCTGCGCATCCAATACTTCTGCGGCCTTCATCCAGGTTGATACCAGCAATTTGCGTGTCTCGAGCAGCCTTTCGCGTGCCGGATCCACGATGGTTCGGGAGCGTGACAGCTCTTGCGCGATCCCGATCACCCGATCGCGTAACGCGGTGGACTCCCCGTATCGCTGCGCTTTGAAAATCCCGTCCCAGGGTTTGTTCTTGTTTTGGCCTCGAATGGCCCGCGGCGTGGCGTTGGCTGCAATACCCTGTTCGCGCATCAACCGCGCGAACTCCTCGCGCCAGTCACGCAAGCGTTGCTTGTCGATGTGCAGCCGCCGGCCGAGTTCGTTCTCGGCCTTCACGACCAGATGCACGTGCGGGTGCTTCTGATCGGTGTGCAAGACCATGGCGTAACGATGTTGCGCAAATTTCTCGCGGGCGAAGTTCCGCGCGGCGGCCAAGACCAGGTCTGGGTGCGTCGGCGCAGGCATGGCGAGCACGATGTTGTGCACGAGTTTCGTCGGTCGCCGCGCCGGACCACTTTTCTGCCGGCGGTATTGGCCGGCGGTGAGTTCCAAGTGCCACTCATCGAGCAGTTGCTTTTGCTCATCCGGACGTCCGATGCGCTCCCCCTCGTCGGTCTCGATCTCCAAGGCGCCCCGGCGGCTGATGTAACCGAAGTGAGCCGCCACCGCGCCCCGCCTCGTTCCTCCGCCGGTCACTTTCACCATGACCTCCGGGGTTTATGTGGACGAGATGCTTATGTGGAGTAGGCTGATTCCCGGGCGCTCCTGTCTGCGTGGCGTGGGAGTCTACTCCACATAAATAACCTGCCCGGGCTTAGGGTGTCTCCGGTAACTCAACGCAACCGGAGGCTCTCATGTCCGCTCTCGCGCAGCTCTTTGTCCGCCTTCATCGTCGCTATGATCAAGATCGTTATGCCGACGATCTGGAACGGTTTGCAGCATGGCTGCTTGCCAATGACTTTTCGATCCACACAGCTCAAACGCATTTATTCCGTGTCCAGCAGGTTCTGCGCGCCGTCGCCGTCGAGCCAGGGACAACCCTCGGGTTGCAGATGCTCCGGCGGGCGTTCCGCCGCCTGGAGCGTCGCGACTGGAAGTACCGCCACACCCGCTCAACCTATCTCCGTTATCTGCGCGCCACTGGCCGCCTGGTCGAGACACCACCACCACCGCCGCCCGACCCGCTAGAGAGCTCGGTGCGGGAGTTCTGTCAGCGCTTGGAACGCCAACGCGGTCTGACACGGTCAACCGTCGCCGGCTACTACAGGAGTATTTGCGATTTTCTTCGCTGGGCGCTGCCACATAGTCGCTCGTTGGGGGAGCTCACCCCAAACTCACTAGAGAGCTACATTGATACCCGCAGCCCTAAATTCGCCCCGAGGACGTTTCGCTGTGCGATCAGGTCTATCCAAGCGTTCTTGCACGACTGCTATGACCGAGGTCAGCTAGCTGAGCGGCTCGACCTGATCGATCTGCCACGTGGTTTTCGGCCAGAGCGGCCACCGAGAGCCTTGCCCTGGCCGTTCGTCGAGCAGTTGCTGGAGTCCATTGATCGCACACGGCGCACCGGCAGTCGTGATCATGCGATGCTACATCTGATGGCCTGCTACGGCCTGCGCACGGGGGAGCTTACCGAGCTCACCTTGGATTCGATCAACTGGCAGAGGCGCACGCTCACAGTTTGGCGAGCGAAGACACGCTCGACGACCGTCCTGCCACTGCACGGCCGCACGCTTGGGATCCTCAGCGATTATCTCAAGTCAGGCCGCCCGCAGGCGAAGCTCTCGTACCTGTTTCTCACGGACTGCGCTCCACGCGCTGCGATCACCTCGAGCTGCGTCGCGCGCATGTTCGGGAGGCGGCTGCAGAGTAGCCTGACCATCTCCGGCTATTCGCCTTACTCGCTGCGTCACGCATTTGCAATGCGCCTCTTTCAGCGAGGCGTCGGCATGAAGGCCATCGGCGATCTGATGGGACATCGCGATCTCGTCAGTACCAGCGTGTATCTGCGGCTCCAGTCCGAGACGCTCCGGGAAGTGGCTCTGCCCGTGCCGCGACCGGCACCTCAAGCGGAGGGCCTCGCATGAACACGCTCACCGTGGGGCCGCCTGCCTACGCTCGATCAGCTATCGCCTACCTTCGCCACCACCGGGCCCTGGGTCTGCGTTTTAAGAACGCCGAACAGCTGTTGCGCCAACTCGGAGGCTACCTCATCCAGCGCGGCGCACCCGATCTGGATCGCTCTGTCTATCAGAGTTGGCGGCAGACTCGCACGTCTATTCATCCGAACTCGCGGCGCATGACTGAGCAGATCGTACGTAGATTCTGTCTCTATCGAAGGCGATCGGAGCCGACGACCTTCGTTCCCAGTGCCGATGACTTGAGCCCCCTGAAGCCTTACGTGCGCGCTGTGATCATCGAGCCTGAACAGATCTTGCGGATGATGCAGATCGCAGCGCAGCTTGAGTCCTTGCATAAATCCCCGTTACGCCGGGCCGCGGCTCGCGTGGCAGTCGTTCTTCTCTATACGGCTGGCCTGCGCTCCGGAGAGCTCCTTCGGTTGCAGGTCGAGGATGTGGAGCAGGACGGTGCCGTACTGCAAATCCGCGAGTCCAAGTTCCATAAGTCTCGCCTGGTGCCGCTGTCCGAGTCCGCGCAAGAGGAGGTGTGTCAGTACCTCAAGGAGCGAACAGCCTTCGCTGGCAGATCAGCGCATCGCGGACCTTTTCTGTGCCACCACCGTAGCGGGAGCTTGCACCCCTACAGCGTACCTGGATTTCGAGGCGTTCTGTGCGAGCTCTTTCGGCGCGCCGCTGTGCGTGATCTCGAGGGGCGCGTTCCGCGTGTTCACGACATTCGACATTCCTTCGCCGTTCAGTCCCTGATCCAGTCCTACCGCAATCACGGGGATCCGCAGGCGCTGCTGCCGAAGCTCGCCCTGTATATGGGGCACGTCTCCGTCGGCTCGACGAGCCACTACCTGAAGTTGGTCCCGGCGGTGGCGGCCCTTGCGAGCGCGCGATTCGAGGCCGCTTTCGCACAGCAGGTCATGGGAGATGAGCCATGAAGCCACTAGCCTCCCCAAACCTCGGACGCATCATCGTGGATTTCTTCGAGACGTATCTACCCGCTCAACGGGGAATGAGCGTGCATACGCTGCGTAGCTACCGCGACGCGATCATCCTGTGGTTGCAGTTCACTGCACGCGACACCGGGCGACGGCTCGAGTCCCTTGGGCTCTCAGAGCTCACCGCCGAACGTATCGAGCGATTTCTGGCATACCTCGAAGCCGACCGTGGCAATGGTATCTCCACCCGCAACATGCGGCTCGCCGCACTCCATACCTTTGCCCGACATCTCGGCGCCAAGCACCCTGAGCAACTTGGCTTGGTGCAGAGCATTCTGAGCATTCCGTTCAAGCGCGGCGCCCCGGAGCTACCGATCGAATACCCCGAAAGCGCCGACATCCAAAGATTGATGAACCACATCGACCGTCGCACGCCCAGCGGCCAGCGCGACTACGCGCTTTTCGCCCTCATGTTCAACACCGGCGGCCGGGTTCAGGAGATCCTAAACCTTCGCGTGCGCGATCTGCGACTCGATCCGCCCCAGCAAGTACGCCTGCATGGCAAGGGCGACAAGATTCGCCTGTGCCCCTTGTGGCCCAGAACCGCTCGGCTGCTGCGTGACCTGATCGCCGTCCAACTGCCGCGCGAACCTGATCCGGCCAATGCCCTGGTATTCCTAAACCGCAATGGAGGACCACTCACCCGATTCGGTGTCCGCTACCTGCTGCGAAAGCATCTGCCGGACTATCGATCCACCACGCAGGGCCGGCGCATCCACCCACACGCCCTGCGTCACGCCACCGCGGTACATCTCTTGAAGTCTGGCGTCGAGTTCGCAACGATCAGCCAGTGGCTCGGGCACGCCAGCGTCACGACCACCATGCGCTACGCGCGCGCCGACCTCGACTTAAAGCGCCAGGCACTTACCCAGGTTTTCCCCGAAGCTCTCGGCGTCTCCGCCGCCGGTCGTGTTCGTTGGCACGGTGCGGAGCTCACCAAATGGCTACGGCGGCTATGAAGTTATGTGGAGAAACCGGACCCAGCTGCCCGTACTGAAACCTCAGTAGCGTAGCTCGCTTCACATAACCGCTATCTCCACATAAACGCCGTTGAACTAAACCGCTTCGCGGTAAGGTGGCATCGTTGACGTCATTATGCTTTTTGGCTGACGCCCCGGTGTTGTTCTTGGCGTAAGTAAGCGCGACTTCGGCGTGTTCTGAGGCCATTTTCGG